>JAKEFL010000338.1 GCA_022616105.1 Anaerolineae bacterium
CATGTTTGTCAGGACGAAATTTTTCACGTCGAGAAGGGCGAGATCCGTGCCCGAGTTAATAAGCAGACTCTCTTCGGCAAACCTGGTGACAGCCTGACTGCGCCGCGCGGCGTGAGACATATCGCCTATAACGACCGGGATGAAAAACTTGTATGCATTGTTGACTATAAGCCGGGTCTCGACCACTACACCGTCATGCAATGCTTTGCGGGCTTAACCCTTGACGGGAAAATTGGCAGGAATGGTTTGGTGGACATTCCGAAAATGATGTATTTGCTGAAAAGAGCGAACGCTGAGTCGCTTCCCCGACCTGCCTTCGCGCCCGATTTTGCATTTCGTCTCGGTATGGATATTTTTTACACAATCGGCACGATGATGGGCTGGGAAGATTTGTATAGGAAGTATACGCGCAAATAAATTAATCGGTGGTTGAGCAGCCCTGCGTGATTTTCGCAGGGCATATCGAAACCACCAGTGCATAGGAATATTTTTGTTAGAAGAGTATTTTTCTAACCTGTTGGTTTCGATACGGCGGATCGCTCCGCGCGCCGCCTACTCAACCAACGAAGTAATAATATAAACAGGAGAAAGAATAAACATGGATCTCAAACTCTGGTGGTTTGCGCTGCAAAAGCCAGTCAAGGAATATGACAAGAAAGTCTGGGACTCGTTTGATTTGATTGCCAAGTGGCTGATCTCGACGCGTGCGACAGTCACACAACTGACACTCATGGCTGGCGTGATCGCTGGTCTGCTTGCGCTGCGCGACGGATTCTTCAACTTCCCGTTATGGCTGGCAATGACGCTGGGTATTTACTTTGCACATTCCTCGGAGAACCTGGTCAACGATTACATTGACTATACGCGCGGCATTGACGAGGATAATTATTATCGCGGACAATATGGCATTCATCCGCTGGTGCATAAGTTTTGGACAAAGCAGGATTGGGCGCGCTGGTTCTTCACGGCGGGATTCATCGCAGTGATGTGCGGCATCTTCGTTTTGGTGTATACAGGCTTCTCCCCCATCGTGATCGGATTGTTCCTCTTCGGCGCGGCGATTCTGCCAACGTATGCCTGGCCCCTCAAATATTGGGGACTCGGCGAACTGCTCATTTATGTGAACTGGGGAATGGTGTTAATTCCTGGCATCTACGCCATTCTGGTTGGGGAAATTCCATCGAATCTCCTGAACATTATTTTGGCTGGCATGGCGTTCGGGTTTGGATTCGGGAGCTTCAACTTTGGCAAGCACATTGACAAGATAGAAGCGGATAAGAAAAAAGGTGTTGGCTCGCTCCCTGTACGGATGGGCGAATCTACAGCCCGAATGTTCAATATCATTACTGTTGTCCTATCCTATGCACTCGTGCTATATCTGGTCTTTGTAGCTCGCTTCTTTTCGCCAACGGTACTTCTTGTCTTTCTCGCAGCGGGCCGGGGATGGAGAGTTATCAAATTGCTGAGCCAGCCACGCCCCAAGGAAGCCCCGCCCGGCTTTGCGTTGTGGCCGCGTTGGTTTTCCACGCCGCAGTTATTGCATATCCGCTTGTTTGGTGGGCTGTATGTTCTAGGCATCATTTTGGATATTGTGTTGCGGATGATGGGATTGTGGCAATAGTTTCACATCGTCATTGCGAGCCCGATGGGCGAAGCAATCTCCAACACGATGAGGGGATTGCTTCGTCGGGTCTCCGACCCTCCTCGCAATGACGGGAATGGAAAAGTTATGAAAATTGCAATTACAGGCGGCACTGGTTTTATTGGGAGACATCTGGCACGCGATCTCATCGAACATGGTCATGAAGTGGTCCTCATCGCGCGCGGACTGTACACGCGCAATGCCCAGCCCATCGAGGGCGCGACCTTCGTGGCAATGGATGCGAACAATACAGAAAAGCTCCAGGAAGCTTTCAAAGGATGTGACGCGGTTGCACATTGTGCTGGAACCAGCGTGGAAGATGAAAAGCAGACTTTTGAGCAATTGCACGTGAATGGGACTCGTTCTGCGGTGACAGCAGCAGAGAATGCTAATGTAAAGAAATTTGTACTGGTCAGTTACTTAAATGTCCGCCCAAATACACAATCTGCATACTACTCAACAAAATGGCAGGGCGAGGAGATCGTAAGGGGATCCAAATTGAATTACACGATTCTCAAAGCAGGTTTAATCTATGGGCAGGGAGATCATCTTCTACACAACCTTGGAAATCTCCTAAAGAAGCTGCCGGTCTTTGCAACTGTTGGCATCAAAGAACAGACAGTCCGCCTAATCGCTGTTGAGGATCTCGTAAAAATCATCAGCGCCGCCCTGTTGGATGAAAACCGCCTCTCGCGGCAGACGGTGGCTGTCATTGGTCCCGAAGAGTTTCCATTCAGCACAGCCGCGCGTCGAATTTCAAGAGCCATGGGCAAACCCTTTCTGTTGATATTGCCTTTCCCCGTTTTGTTTCAGCAGATGCTAGCCTGGTTCTCTGAGCGGTTCATGCCAAAACCACTGATTACAAAGGCACAAGTCCAAATGCTGGCAGACGGAATTAGTAAACCTTTATCAGATAGTCAGATGCTGCCGGAGGATTTGGCTCCCACGACCTTGTTTACTGAAGAGCAAATTCAGAAGGGATTGCCGAAGTAGTCCACGCGTCATCTTAATTTTGTCACCTGAGCCACAGCGAAGGGTCTTTACTTTCAACCTACGAGACTCTTCGGTCGCAACAACCGCTCCCTCAGAGTGACATATTTTTAGAAGGAAACTGGCAATGACTTGAGTCCGCGAAAGACGGGGTGTTCTTGCCAGTCCAGATGATCAGCTGCTAGCCGCAAGTTGGGGAAACGACGAAGAATGGTGTTGAAGGCGATCTCTGCCTCGAGCCGAACAAGCGACGCGCCAATACAGAAGTGGATGCCAAGTCCAAAATTGAGATGCCGTCCTTCATTGCGGGTAATATCAAAACGATCTGGGTCGGTGTATCGCTCTGTATCACGATTGGCAGAGCCGAGGATGGAATTGATAAGATCTCCCTTATGAATTTGCTTCCCACTGATCTCCACATCTTCGATTGCTGAACGATATGTGATCTGAACCGGGTTGTCATAACGCATCATTTCTTCAATTGCAGAGGCCGCTAAGACAGGTTGATCACGCAATTTTTGCATCTGGTCAGGATTCTGCAACAATGCCAATAGACCGTTACCAATCAAATGTGTGGTCGTCTCATGGCCCGTGCTAAGAAGAATGTTGATGTTGGCGACCAGTTCCTCCTGCGTCAGCTGGGCGGTGGCGCGATGGTCACGCGCCAGCTGTCCCTGCGCGTGATGCGGATGCGGACATTCCAATTGTTCATCTTCATCCACAATGTTTAATAACACACTCAGCAGATCATCGCGCGGTTGCTGCCGGCGAACATGACTCAATTCTGTCACATAGGCTGTCATTTCAGCCAAACTCTGCGCGGCGCGTTCCATCAGTTGAGGCGAATGGCGGACAGTTCCCAGGATGGCAAAGAGATCATCTGACCATCCTTTGAAGCGCGCACGATCTTCGACGGGCAACCCAAGCAATTCAGCAATGACCATCACGGGCAGTGGATATGCCAGATCGTGAATGACATCCATATGCCCTTTGACTTGCACGTTATCGAGTAATTCATCCACGATCCGCTGGATATAGGGTCGCATCTGTTCCACCCGACGCGGCGTAAACGCATTGTTCATTAATCCGCGCAAGTGTGTGTGATACGGAGGGTCAGCATAAAACATGGTTTTGGAAAAAGAGCGATACACCGGTTCAGCAATGCGCTGTTCAGATTCTGCCAATCGCCGAAAATTGCTCATCAGCCCTTGCGCCCGTGAGAAACGATCATCAGAATACACAGAAGCAATATCTGCATAACGAGTGAGAACCCAAAAGCCTAACTCTTCATCCCAATACACCGGGTCTTGAGCGCGAAGTTGAGCGTAGAAGCGATAGGGATTGGCACGAACTTCTGGATGCATCAGATTCGATAAACTAAGCGCCTCATTCTTAAAAGGTAACATCAGAAAAACTCCTTGGATCAGTACAGCACCACCCCAGGCTTGCGAGATTATACCTAAAAGGCTTTGTGAGTGCCGTACCCGTTCAGGCTATATTTTCAAAATCTTCCAAAGGATAGTATACTACCAATCTGTGAAATTGTGCACAATCGAAAAACTTGATTTGGCTCGAAGCAGGAGAAATAAAGCTGACTATTGTGGAGCATGGGGCAAGGTGAAATAGAATGTCGCGCCCTCACCTGCTTCACTCTGGACCCATATCCTGCCTCCGTGAAATTCAATGATCCTTTTCACCAAGGCCAGCCCAATGCCAGTCCCTTCGATTTTGGGATCAAGGCGATTGAAGAGTCCAAATATGCGCTCGTGAAATTCTGGTGCAATACCGATTCCATTGTCGCGGACAAAAAATGTCACAAATCCATTATGCGTTTCGCCTTGTTTGCCGATCTCAATAAATGGACGCAGCTGATCTCCCATAAATTTTGCCGCATTATCAACCAGGTTCTGAACGACTTCCAACAAACGCTGACGGTCACCATAAACGTTTGGAAGATCTTCATCCACGATTACCTTGGTTCCTCGTTCCTGCAAGCGTCCTTCTGTCAGTTCGATAATTTCCTTAACAAGAGGTTGAAACGAGACCATTTTTGGTGGGTTCATCAACCTGCCAATTCGCGAGAGTTCGAGAAGGTCTGTCAATAATTCATGCATCCTGTCGGTTGCTTCATTGATCCGTTGAATATCAGCTTCGGCGCGTTTTATGTCTCCTGCCCGGGCATCCACTCCAAGAAAACCGAGAAATCCTTTGATGGTAATAAGGGGAGCCTTGAGGTCATGCGAAACAGTATAGGTAAACTGCTCCAATTCCCGATTTTTTGCCTCCAAATCCCTGATCAGATTCTCGCGCTCATACTCAATCTGTTTTCGATCTGTAATATCCTGGACGGCGCCATAAATTCCGATAAGCTGACTCTTCTCCTCATCCCAAACAGGGTGAGCATAGTTTTTTACCCAACGGATGCTGCCATCCTTGTGGATGGTGCGCAGCTCAGATATGACCTGTTGATTATGCCGCA
>JAKEFL010000339.1 GCA_022616105.1 Anaerolineae bacterium
AAAAGAACTGTGGCGGGGACAGCCACCCAATAAGCAAAGGCGTTCATGCGAGGGAAAGCCATATCCCGCGCGCCGAGCAGCAAAGGCACTACATAGTTGATAATGCCCGAGACGCCCAGCAAGATGGAGATAATCATCATGATGCCATGCAGGGACATGAGCGTGTTATAAAGTTGCGGGCCTGTTTGATTGAACAATCTGAATGTAGTCGTCAGGAACTGCAATTCAGAATAGGCAAGTTCTGTGCGGAAGATCAAAGCAAATGTACCACCTACCGCGATCAGAAACAGAGCCGTGGCAGTGTACTGAACGCCAATGACCTTATGATCGTACGATACATAGAAATATTTTTCCCACCCGGGTGGATCCTCATGATGTTCAGGTGTGTCCATCCCGCGCGCCCACTTCATCCAATCATCAACCGAGCCAACCCCGAACAGGAAGGAGACAATGCCCGTCAACGCGCCGAACACCCAGGCTGGTTCACTAAAAAAGAAAGGACCAAATATGTCGGTTCTGCCCATCAATGCGCGGATCCCGGTAATAAAGAACGCGCCGAGCAGCATCCCCACGATCTGCCATACCAATCCACGCGTAATTCCGCGGTAACCATACAGCCCAAAAAAGAAGGATGTGAAAGCCAACAGGACTGTAAACGCCGATGGGACTGAACCGGAAAAGTTCAATTGCGGGGAGGCCATTTTCAAGACAACGGCAGAGACCAAAAAGTCAAGCCCCAAGCCGAGAGCATAGCCAATTGCTCCTCCCAATACGAGAAGCAAGAGTCCTTTTCTAACAGGATTCGCGTTTTTCATGATAATCCTCACCAATTACCTTAATGTCTTGATATATGCGACGATGTCTGAAATTTCTTGATCAGTAAAACCGTAGGTCGGCATGAGCTGTGTTTCAAAACCAGCTACGATCTTTGCCTGCGGCTCATGGATCGACTCTGTAAGATAGGCATCATCCACGGTCACAGTTGAACCATCGCTCAGTTCTTCCTGAGAGCCGAACAAGCCGAACCAGGTAGGACCAATCCCCGCCGCGCCATTGATCGAATGGCAGGCTGCACATCCGTTTGCTTCAACCAATAGTTGACCAGACCCTTCCGGTGTTGCCTGCAACTCCCTGGCTATTTCAACCTCCCCAGCCAGCCAGGCATCATAGTCCTCCTGTGATGAAACAAATACAGGTTTCAGCATATTATAATGAGAAGTGCCGCATAATTCTGCGCAGCGGACGATATAGTCTCCCTCGCGGGTCGGGGTGATGTGCAATTCAGTGATCCGGCCAGGCACAAGGTCCTGCTTGACGCGAAATTCAGGAACCCAAAAGGAATGAATGACATCCGTTGATGTCATCTGCAAAAGCACTTGCTTCCCTACCGGAATATGCAGTTCGTCAGATGCGACAGATATTCCATCAACAGGTGGATATTCGAACTTCCAGGACCATTGAATGCCGGTCACTTTTATGACCATCGCATTGGGATCTGCACGAAGAGTATCAGCCAAATTAACTGCGCCTAAATATGCAAAAATCACTACAAGGAATAATGGGATGATCGACCAAACGATTTCCAACGTGGTATTCCCCTCTATATGTTCTGCATCGGTTGTATCCCCTTTCTTGCGACGAAAGACCACAAAGCTATAAAACATTGGAACCGCGATCAAGGCAAAAAGAAAGGACATGGCAATCAACTCTACATTCCACATCCAATCGATATAACCTGCCTGCGTGCTGGCAGCCATAGGCATTACATCGGCTGCGTATACGCCTGCAAATGTGAGAACTGATACCACAATGACCAGAATTCCCGCAATTACAAAATGTCGCATACGTTCTCTCTCCTGGACCAAATATCGAACGGGGACTACCCCAGCTTACAACCGTCCTAATTTACCAAACTTTCCTCTATTTGTCACGAATTTCACAGGATGAAAATCCGCTTCGTCACACGATGGAGGCGGGTACCTGCTTAAACAGCCGCACCCAATGCTGAGAGCACTTCCGCACTATGCTCTGAAGGGCGCACTTTTTCAAACACTTTTACGATATTTCCGTTTTCATCAATTAAGAACGTGGTTCGTAGGACTCCTTCATACTCCTTACCCAAATATGTCTTTGGTCCCCACACCTGATACAAGTCACACACCTTATGCCCTTCATCCGCAAGCAACGGAAAAGGCAATTGAAATTTCTTCTTGAATTTTACATGCGAGGGAACATCATCAGGACTCACACCCAAAATGACAACACCTGCTCTTTCATAAGCAGAATAATCATCGCGGAAGTTACAAGCTTCTTTCGTGCAGCCTGGGGTATCGTCTTCGGGGTAAAAATACAAGACAACATTCTTACCGCGGAAATCCGAAAGTTTACGCGGCGTATTTGTATCATCAAGCAAATTAAAATCAGGGGCAGGGATTCCAGCAGGAAGGGGCATTGAGTCTCCTTGACGTGATTTGGCTATTATACACCTGTAAAAACACAGATTATTTACAAGTCATCTCAAAAATGTCACTCTGAGCGACAGCGAAGGGTCTCTACTCCTGAATTACGAGACTCTTCGGTCGCGACGAACGCTCCCTCAGAGTGACATGATGTTTTTTAGACAAGTTCTAGATAATATATTGTGAATTTTATCACTATACATAACTATGTCAAGAGCCATTTGTTCTGCAACTATTTCAAAGTCCGAATAAAAGAGACAGCCTGCCAGATCTGCTCATCAGTAAGAATGCCTTTCCATGCAACCATGGGAGTGCCCTGCCTGCCTTCATAGATGCGCCAGAACAGGTAATCGTCACCAACAATTGCCTGCAAATCTGCCAAATTCTTAGGCTTGGGATCAAGCGATTGACCAGCTATTCCATCACCGTGACCTTGAGGTCCATGACATAATTCGCAGTTGGTTTTAAACACCTCAGCACCGGCCGCGGCTGCATCTGCGCCAAGTGGATTGGTCTTATCTGCAAACTCAGTTGGTACAGGAGCAGGCGTAAAGGCTTCTTCAGTTTGGGATGCGCCACACGCTGCCAGCACAAGCATGCCTAAGATAAAAATAGTGAACACAAGTTTATTTTCCATATAGTCCTCAAGATGTACTTTTCATTAAGTCTCAACCTGAATTGCTATCCTCCTCGAGGAATGTCATGCTGAGCAGAGCGAAGCATCTCTACCACGGTGATCGAGACCCTTCGGTCGCGACCAACGCTCCCTCAGGGTGACATACTTATAGTTTTTTTGCTATAGTAGCAACTTGAGTTGAGTAATTTTATCCTGTTGTGCTAAACGAACATGCTCAATAATACGCATTGTTCGTTATCCTATTGAAAATACAAAAGACCGCCATTTGTTATGGCAGTCTCATGAATAGTTATTCCAGCAGTTGAACTGCTGGAATAACAGCTAGTCAGCACATCATTACGACATTTTCGCTTTTTTTAGCGCCTCTTCCAATGTGTCAATTGTGGCAGGCTTGATAATCATCACTGTAGCACCGAGCTTCATTACTTTTTTGCGAGTCTCCGGCTGATCGTCAGATGTGATAACAAACACTGGCACCGGGATCAAACGCGGTTCGCGGCGCAGATAAGCAAGGATCTCCGTCCCATCGACCCCTGGCATGTTAATATCCAAACATACAAACCTGGGAGTAAAACCAGTCCCCAATACAGACATGGCCGCCCTCGAACCATAAGCCACGCGAGATTTAAACCCCAAAACTTTCAGCATCTGGCTAAGAGCATCTGCTGTCGTCCGATTGTCATCAATGATCAGCGCTTCCTGCATCTAATTAATCCTCCAAAATGATCGTGCCCATCACGGACACATTATATCCCGTCAGTTGAGAAACAGCTTTTCGGAAGGCTGAATCAGCTAACAGTCCGAAAAGAGGCGCAAGCAGGTCGTTTCCCGCATGTGCTTTTGGAATCACCAGATCATACCGTTCCTGAAAGAGTGGGATGAAATCCAAATCCAGTGCTTGTGCTGCGGCGGCAATTCCGAGGCCACAGTCTGCGCGTCCTGAGGCAACCGCAGCCGCAACACCCAGGTGAGTATACTCTTCCTGAGAATAGCCTGCAATGGAATTTCGAGGAATTGTCATTAAGTTCAAATGGTAATCTAGCAAGACCCGCGTGCCAGCGCCGCGCTGCCGGTTCACAAATTGGACTTTAGGGCTGGTGAGGTCTTTCAGACTCTTGATTCCCTTTGGGTTTCCCCGTTTTACAATCAGCCCTTGCTCACGCCGCACCAAAGCCAGAACTTTGACGGGGATATTCGGCATGTATTGACGAATATATGAAATATTATATTCACCTGATTCAGTGTCGAGGAGATGTGAACCCGCAAGATGCGCCTCACCGCGACGCAATGCTATCAGCCCACCTTGCGAGCCTACATTGGCGGAAGCCAATCTTCGATCATGTTCTGCTAAAAATTGCGCCATCAGATCCAGCGTGAGATCATGTGAGCCAATCGCGAGAATTGTCTTTTCAATTTCAGATTTGCTTCGATATAGATGTACCTGAATCTTTTCACCTGCTTCAACACCTTGTATGCCACTTGGTATAAGAGCAAGCCCATCTGCCTGAACAAGCGAAGTGATGACTCCGGCCCCGCGTGAAAGAGGCGCAGCCAGTAATTTATTTCCAACTTTGCCCAAGACCACTCTTACATAATCATCATCACCGGCAGGTGAGACTAACTTACGCGTGAGGATCGCGGTTTCAATTGGCAATTCATTTGATCTTCGCCCAAGCCATTTTGCGATGAGTGGCTCGACAAAAATATCTATAGTCAGCGCGGCAGAGACGGGATAACCGGGAACACCGATGATTGGGGTGAGGCTTACTGATTTTTGATTGACGATTTTTGATTGACGATTTTCGATTGACGATTTTCGATTGATGAGACCGAGGATAACTGGATGGCCAGGGCGGACGGCGACTCCATGAACTAAAAGTTTTCCAAGTTTTTCGACAACTTTCGCAGAAAAATCCTCTGCACCAGCCGAAGAGCCTGCATTTAATAGGACAAGATCATGCTCGCGCGCTGCATCTTGAACACCTTCACAGATAAGTTCAAAATCGTCTTTTAGGATTGGAAATCGAGTCGGTTCAGCGCCCATGGCTTTGATTTGCGCAGCAAGCACGAGCGAGTTGTATTCCAGAATATCACCCGTATTTAACTTGCTGCCAATTGGAACCAACTCCGTCCCGGTTGGGAGAATAGCAACTTTTGGTTTGCGTGCAACCTTTATTTCTTGATATCCAGAGGCAGCGATTGCACCCAAATCTACAGGTCTCAATACATGCCCCGCAGGTAAGACTAATTGAGTGGCGACAATATCTTCCCCAAGCGGGCGCACATGACTCCACGGAGTGACAGACGCTCGAATACGTATATTCCTTGGAAGTCTGATGTTTTTTGTGATCTGTCCATTCTTATCAAGCGATTCAACATTCTCAATGGGAATGACTGCGTTTGCCCACTCAGGTAATGGATCGCCCGTATCCACGTACTCGGCTTCGGGGCCGATCTGGAGCATAAGCGGTTTGGATGGCAGAGCTCCATTCGTTGAAATCGCACGGACGGCGAATCCATCCATCGCGGATGCATGATAATGTGGCGATGAAGTTTTTGCCCATATCGGCTCGGCAGTGACACGACCCAACGCGTTTTCATCGAGGGAAATCGATTCAACTCCAAGCACGCGCCATAAATCCGCGCCTTGCAGTGCTTCTCTTAATCGAGCTTGAGCCTGAGGGAGAGGAATATCGTGGAGGTAGACAGACATAGCGATTTACGATTGAGGATTTTGGATTTACGATTTCCACGCATCTCCAAATCACTAATCTCCAGTCTCTAGTCTCGACACCTGCAGTTGCATACTGGTGCAAGTGTACGCCAGACGAACACAACCTGCTCGACCATCAATTACCAATTACTAT
>JAKEFL010000340.1 GCA_022616105.1 Anaerolineae bacterium
AACCCCGGCGTATATTTATTTTCCCATTCTGAGATCGCCGCGCGGATGGCGGCTTTGATCTCTGCATCGGGCACATCATCAACGGCCATATAACGCGTCAACCCAACGTAGACGTTCACACCGCCTTCTGGTGATTGCGCCAGAAAGACCCCACGTTCTTCCAACGGTGTGCCAGCCAAATGTTGCTGAAGGATCGAGTCGATTTGCGCAACAATGCTGTTGGCTGGCGCTGCGGGACGTTCGTCCTTCGCTTTGGATTTTTCTTTTGGTGCAGGAGGCTTATCCTGAGTTTGAGCAATCGGCTGTGCAGCCGGTTTCGGATTGGATGGCGTAGATATCACGGGGGCAGGACTGGGTGGTGGTGTCATCGCAGGAGCCGGAGCAGGCTTACCTTCCAACCATGGGCGGATGAAATTCAACATTTCTATCAGTCGTTTACGCTGGTCCGACGAAAGAGAAGAAGTATTCACGCGCGTGCCATCGAGATCAAGTGTCAGGAACCCATCTTCATTCTTGATGCGCAGGAGACCGGGATCATCTACTGTAACCATAGTGGGGTTCACTGAAGGTTCTGGCTTTTCTTTGGTTTCCTGCTCCTCTTCACCTTTACGTTTTTTGTATCCCTGACTGCGCCCCTCGAACAAACCAAAGCCATAGCCAAAAAACATCGCGGCGATCGCGATGCCGATAATTGCAAGATATGTCATCTCAACCATGTGTTACCTCTGCGTCTGCTTGACATTTCGGGCAGTAGTGGGTGCTGCGCTGCCCAACAATGATGCGCTTGATTTCTGTGCTGCATACCGGGCAGGATTTGCCTGCACGATCATATACCCGAAAATGATTCTGAAATTCGCCGCCGCGATAGACCCAGTCTATGGATGCGCCATTTCGACGGATGCCTTCTTTCAAAACTTTGCGGACTGCTTCGCGCAAATCCCTGGCTTGTTCAACCGTTACGGAATCTGATAGGACAAGCGGATGCAGTTTCGCGATATGCAAGGCTTCATCTGTGTATATATTGCCGAGCCCTGCGAGAAAAGTCTGATCAAGTAGTAATGGCTTGAGTTGGCGATGCCTTTTGCCTAGCGCATTGTATAGCCATTGGGCTGTGAACTCCCTGCTCAACGGTTCGGGGCCCAATCTGCCGAGCACTTCTTCAGGCGTCGATGTCAACCATACGCGTCCGAATTTGCGGGTGTCATTGAAAACTAAGCTGCTCAAGCCGCCGTCCTCGGCGGCGGTCTGCGCCGAGGACGGCGCAGAGAGCAACCTTAAAATCAGTCTGTCGTGTTTTTCTGGTCTGATGGTACTATTTCTGATCAATAGATCGCCGCTCATACGCAGGTGAATAAGGAGGCTAAAGTCAGAAAGATGCAGAATGAAGAACTTTGCGCGGCGCGTCACTTCCCTGATCTTTTGCCCCTTGATCTGCTGCTTGAATATTTTGACCGAAGGCATGGCAAGTGTGCGAGGCCAACGCAGATCGGCATCAAGAATCGTTTTACCAATCAGCTCTGGTTCGAGTTTACGTGCGATAGTTTCAACTTCGGGGAGTTCGGGCATGATTAGTTTATGCTTCGGTGGTTGAGACGCAAGCAGTCGAAACCACCAGTAACCAAAGAGATTTTTATAAAAAGATTACTTTTGCCACTTGTTGGTTTCGACACCTGCACTTGCGTGCTGGTGCAAGTGTACGGCGGACGAACATCGCCTACTCAACCAACGGAGTATTTTTTCACTGAATTTACTCATTAAACATTTCACCGACGCTGCGACCCTCATGCGCGCGGCGTATAACTTCACCGAGCATGGATGAAATGGATAGAATGGTAATTCGTCCCTCCAGTGGTTTCATTTTTTCAGGCGGGATCGAAACTGTATCGGTTGTAATAATTTGCTTGATAGGCAATACCGCCAATCGTTCGGCAGCATCACGTGAAAATAGCGGGTGAATAAATGCGAGATAAATATCGCATGCACCGTTTTCTCTTACAACATTTACCGCCTGTGCAATGGAGCCGCCGGTATCCACTTCATCATCCACGATGATCACGTCACGATCATTTACATCACCGATCAAAGTCAGGGCTTCGGCTTTCGCATCATTACCGGTGCGCCGCTTTTCGATGAAGGAAATCGGCAGATCCATATCAAGCGCATAGTTACGTCCCTTCTTGGCAAAGCCCAAATCTGTGGCAACGACAACAGGGTCCTTCATTTGTTTAAGCAAGTTTCTCTTTATATAATCGCTCACCATGTGTGAGGCAGTTAATACATCTCCGGGAATGGAGAAGAAACCTTGTATCTGTCCCGCGTGAGGATCAAAAGTCATATAGCGATCTGCGCCGGCAATCTCGATCATATCTGCCACCAGGCGTGCAGTAATAGGAACACGCGGCTGGTCTTTTTTATCTGAACGCCCATAACAAAGGTATGGAACAACTGCCGTAATACGCGCTGCCGAATCCAATCGTATGGTTTGGATCATGATCAACAATTCCATCAGGTTGTAATGGACTGGCGATGAAGTTGCCTGGATGATGTATACGTCCTGCCCACGCGCGCTGCTTTTCAGCTTGATAAATATATTTTCATTCGGGAATTGGATAACCTCCCTCGGGCTGATCTGTTGCCCCAAATAATCCGCGATCTTTTGCGCCAGTTCCGGCGAACCTGAACCCGCATATAACTTGATCTCTCCATACATTTTCATTTCATGGTGAAGATGTTGTGACATCTCATCTCCTTATTTCCCCTCTCCCTGTTGCCCCTCTCCTTGCGAAGCACTCCCGAAGGGAGCAAGGAAAGGGTTAGGGTGAGGGGCTTTTCCATTCACGAGAAACTTGACTGCTTCATAAGGCGACAGGTTTCTATTTAATACTTTTTCAACCATTGCATCATATTTTTCTTTCTGGATGTTTTCAAGAAATTGACTCATCAATTCTTCCCGGATCAGCGCGTCCAACTCGGACCCTAATCTGGCGCGGTCACGAGCGGCCCAATCTCCGCTTTGACGTAAGTGAGCAACATGCTTTGCAATGGACTCTGCCAATTCTGCGGTGCCTTTGCCTTCGGTGGCAACTGTTTTGTTGATCGGTGGAATCCATAAGTCGCGCATGTTACTCTGAGCCGTCGAAGGCGGCGAAGAGTCTGATTGCTTGTCTTGGAGACTCTTCGCTTCGCTCAGAGTGACATTCACTGACAAGTTCTTGCCGTGATGGCGAAACACGCGTTTCGTTGGGTGAGCAAGCTCAAGCGTGGAGCGAAGCGCACGTTCTGTAATTTCCACACCGGGGCGATCCGCCTTGTTGATTACAAGCACGTCCGCGATCTCCAAAATCCCTGCTTTGATCGCTTGAATATCATCACCGAGTCCGGGCGCTTCAACGACGACAGTAGTGTGAGCAAGCCGCGCGATATCCACTTCGCTTTGTCCCGCGCCGACAGTTTCAATGATGATGATCTCAAAGCCCGCAGCATCAAAGACCTGTGTGAAAGAAGCGGTCATTTGTGCAATGCCACCGAGTGCACCACGCGAAGCCATTGAGCGGATGAAGACGCCGTCATCTCCTGAAAGGTCACGCATACGGACTCGATCTCCAAGCACGGCCCCGCCAGTAAACGGGCTGGACGGATCCACTGCAATAATGGCAACTTTTTTGCGCGAAGCGTCACTCTTACGATAATGCAGTGCAAGTTGATTGACGAGTGATGATTTCCCCGTTCCTGGTGCACCTGTCACACCAATGAGGTGGGCTTTGCCAGTATGTGAGAAGAGTTCTGCCAGAACAGCTGGGGCTTCAGGCGCATTGTTTTCCACCTGGGTCAATAAACGTGATATGGAGAGTCGATTACCTTCGAGGATGGATTCAATCAAAGTCATAATATCTTTGAGATTCTACACGCGCGTCAACCAATTGTTTTGACATGGGGATAATTGAGAATTCTTTCGTCAGATGTCACCAGTTCGCAATTTAATATTCTTGCAGTGGCGACAATCAACTGATCAGCGGGGTCACGATGAAATTCCCCAGGCAAGCGTGTAGATTCGGCGGCAATCTCAGGTGTCAGTTCCATAATCCGAATGCCAGGGTAACTAAGTGCCTGCTCAAACCATTTTTCAAGTGGGGTCGATAATTCAAGCCTTCCCAGTTCCACCAACTTTGCGATTTCCCAACATGAAATCGCGCTGACGCCAATAACATCTGTCTCGTTGGCTTGAATGACTTCCATCTGGTTGGATGTTAGTTTTTCATCACCATGTACCCACCAAACCCAGATGTGCGTGTCAAGCACAATCATCGCATGGCTTCCCAATCGCTGGCTGCCGCACCTTTGAATGGGTCACGATAAATGACAGGCTTACCGCGCAAGGGGTATTTTGTCACGCGCGTAGATTTCTTTCCGCGGCGAACGGTCACTTCCACTGTTTCACCAGCCTGAAAGGGTAAACCCTTGATGGAGAGTTTTCCTCCCTTTGAAACCATTGTTTTGATACGATATATTTCTTGCATGGCGCACCTCACAGCCGTATTTTACATTGAAAAGAACTGGTCTACCGAAAACATCTGTAATTCACTTCACTGCCTCACGGACATCTTTGATAATATCGTCTGTAGATGCACCGGGACCATAAATGCCCGTAATGCCCATCTCTTTCAATCGTGGCATATCTTCATC
>JAKEFL010000055.1 GCA_022616105.1 Anaerolineae bacterium
TAGCAGAGCAAGAGGGATGATAGCCAGTATTCCAAGCACAATTAGCAAGGTTTTCATGCTTTCAATGTACTTTCAATATACCTGAAACCCTGCTGTGCACAAGGTTAAAAGCATTGCGATAGAGCACTTTCATCCCCTTGTCCCTTATTCAGGAAATTCCAAAGCCTCGACGAACCTCACTCACGAATCAAAAAATCATCTAAGATCATTTTAGAAACGATCTGGATGATTTTTAAAACTGTCTAGACGGTTTTTGAAACGCTCTAGACGATTTAAAAAATCATCTGAGATGATTTTGAAAACCATCTCAGATGATTTAGGGAGGAGTGAAACTGGGAAGTTAGTTTGCGGACTCTTTTTGGAATTCGACCGTACCCAGCACCTGCTTGAATCGCTTTCCGGGCGTAAAGATCACGCGAGTATCAGTGATACTGCGCGCAGTTACGTTTTCTGCAAGGGGTTCGCCCTCGCTGGAAACACTAATGCGGAAGCTACCGAAGTCGCCCAACTCAACAATATTGCCATCGGCCAGTTTTTCTGGTACGACGGTTAAAAAGGCTTCCAGCACTGCCGCCGCATCCACACTGGATACGGTGGACATGCTGTTGATGCTCTTTGCTATGTTGTGGGTATCGGCCCGTCCGTTGCTCTTAGCCATAGCATAATACTTCGGCTCCGACTCCTGGTTGCGCGGGTCTTTCTTGGCGTTGACTGTAAATTTTACTGGCGTAATATGCCTCCTTCAAAAGAATTTTGTTTGGAAAACGATGCTGCGCAGCTCGTGAATTCCCGATTGGATTGTTGCAAGTGGTTCTTGTTTCCATTTACGAATGCGCATTTTACACGGGAATTTCCTACTCACCATTTGCAGGTTTGTTGGGATGAATTACAGGTATGCAAGGAGAATTTTCCACTCTTAAGCATTAAGAGAAACCCTGGCTCTTTTTTGTCACTTGCAAGGAATATGACCAGAAGACAGATCAATATTTGAAGCGTGTGGTGGTTCGGGCAGTTTTGGTGAAAGTGGAAGACGAGTAGATTCTGAAGACATGATTACCCCCAAACTTCAGGATTTAGCCACAGATTGCACGGATTGTCACAGATACTTCGACAGGCTCAGTACAAGTTTTGAATGAATTGCCCCGAAATGAGCCGAACGAAAAGCCGACCTTCTGGACCAGGTCGGCTTATTTCGTGTAAATCAGTGAAATCCGTGGCTAAGGGCTGGAAAGATTAAATTCGGGGTGAGTCATGTTTTTTATTTGGTTGTTATCAGCGGCAGGAATTTTTCCACAATATCTGGATCAAAAAGCCGCCCCGATTCTTTCTCAAGGTATTCGGTGACTTCTTTGGGTGGCATCCGCTTACGATATGGTCGGTCACTCGAAAGCGCATCCCACACATCGACGACTGCGAAGAGGCGCGCAAAAAGTGGTATCTGATCTCCTTTAAGTCCGTGTGGATATCCGCTGCCATCCCATCGCTCATGGTGGTAATAGGGGATGATCAATGCCTGATTGAGATAACTAATAGGGGAGAGCATTTGATATGCATACTGCGGATGCTTGCGCATGACGACCCACTCCTCATCTGTTAACGGACCGGGCTTTTGCAGGATCTCATCCGGGATGCCCATTTTGCCCATGTCATGCAGTAAAGCGCCGCGGCGAATGTGAATGATTTCCTCTTCAGTGAATCGTAGTTCACGCGCCAATCTCACTGTCATTTGTGTAACGCGTTGTGTGTGGCCCTCAGTTTCGCGGTCTCGCAAATCAAGCGCAAGGACCCAGCCCTCAATGGTTTTATCGTAAGCCTCGCGCAAGCCTTCATGGGCTTGCTGTAAAGCCACCTGCGACTCTTTTCGTTCAGTAATATCGCGGGAAGAAGCCTGAATTTCAATTACTTTATTTTCCTGGTCGTAAATAATTCGGGCAGTGGTTTCCAGCCAAATATATTCATTGTTTTTACGGCGGGCGCGGTATGGTACAGCTGCAGTTGGATCATCCCATGAAGATGACGAGAGGAGTTCTTGAAGATAATTTGCGTCATCGGGGTGAATATAGGACAAAAAGGATTGACCAATCAGTTCTTCCGGTGCGTATCCCAATATGTTCTGACATGCCGGGGAAACGTACAAAAAAGTTCCGTTGGTATCGTACCTTGAGATGATGTCTGATGAGTTTTCTGCCAGCAGGCGGAATTGGGATTCACGTTCCGCGAGTGCCTGCTGCATCCGTTGTTGTTCCTGCAGGCTCTTCCACTGCTGGACAGCCCGCTCCGCAATGTGCGGCATATCGGTCATTGACTCGGATGATTTGACGATATAGTCCAATGCCCCGGCTTTTATCGCATCCACCGCGTTGCGTTCGCTTCCATAACTGGTCATGATGATAATGGGCGGGTCCGCTGTTTGGCTGTTCTCGTTAAGGAGTGTGGTGCTGTCCCCGTCGGGGAGCCGCCAGTCTGCAATGATGAGGGTGGGCTTGAATTTCTTGAGGTGGGCGCTCGCCTGTTCAAGCGTATGCGCGATGGTAAGGCGCGTGCCGTCTCCGCGGTCTTCGAAGGCGCGTTGGATCAATTCTGCGTGTGCAGGATCATCTTCGATCAATAGAATGTGGATGGAATCATCCATCATGTGAAATATCTGTCAGGATCATCAAGGATCGTATTTTATTCTTTGATATCTGGATTGGTATTCCAGCCAAGCCAATAAAAGCCGAGGTCATCCATTAGCTTTTTGAATTCTTCAAACCCCACAGGTTTAACCAGGTAACTATTTGCGTGATTGTAATATGCCCTGGCTACATCCTTTTCGGCTTCAGAAGTGGTCAGAACCACGACAGGGATTGTTTTTAAAGTTTCATCTTCCTTGATCGCCCTCAGGACATCAATTCCATCGACGCGCGGAAGGCGCAGATCCAATAGGATCACATGGGGACGTGGATTGCTGTGCGGGTCTGAGTATTCTCCCCGGTAGAATAGATAGTCCAATGCGGACTGCCCATCCAGAAAATGACGAACTTTGTTCGCGATGCGATGTTCTTCCATGGTGCGGATCACAAGTTCTGCATGATCCACGTTATCTTCCACGAGCATGACAAGGATTGGCTCACCAATCATTTGATTCTCCTACGGAGTGCCGCGAATTGAAACTGAATTTTGCCTCGAATTCTTTCAAATGGTTTAGTAATAATGAGACAAACCATAAAGGCTTGTTGAAATCCTTCAGAGCGATTTTAATCCCAATTTCCATTTTGGGATAGTTTGGTACAAACTTTCAACAGGGTTTTAACAACGTCCAAAATCATGTCACTCTGAGGGAGCGTTTGTTGCGACCGAAGAGTCTCTCCCACGCTGTTAGAGATGCTTCGCGGAGTTTATCCTGAGCGAAGCCGAAGGGTTCAGCATGACACACACGTGTTTTGTCAACCGACTTTGCTAAAGCCATCCAAATTTCAGTTCATGGATCTATCAGATGATTGAGCCAATGGCAGTGTAAATAGGAAGGTCGTCCCCTCGCCGGGTTGAGATTCCACCCATATTTTGCCCTGGTGTACTTCGATAATTCGTCGGACGAGGCTGAGTCCAATCCCTGTGCCGTCAACATTTGGGTCAAGCCTGTTGAAAAGACCAAAAATTCTTTCATGGTATTGAGCTTCTATGCCAATGCCATTATCCCGGATGAAAAAAACAGGTTTGCCATCCGTGCCCAAGCCGGTTGTGCCAATTTCGATGCGCGGTGCAGCCTGATCGCCCATGAATTTGATCGCATTGCTGATCAGATTTTGCATCACTTCAACCAGGCGCATATGATCCCCGTGGATGGAGGGAAGATCGTTTTGGATTTCCACCCTAACGTTGCCTGCTTCGAGCAAACCGCTGATTAATTCAATGCTCTCTTTCACGATATGCTCAAACGGGATATCCTCAGGGGGATTAATGATCCGCCCAATGCGTGAAAGTTCCAGCAGATCGTTAAGCAGTTCCTGCATTTTGTCCACAGCATTGGCAATTCGGTTAATATCCTTATCAAAGCGACCCAGGTCACCTGAAGCTGCATCCTGCCGAAGATACCCGAGAAAGCCGCGTATCGTTACAAGTGGAGAACGCAGATCGTGCGAGACCGTATACGTGAAACGTTCGAGTTCGGCGTTTTGCGCACCCAGTTCATTGATGAGGGATGCGCGCTCTGTGAACAAACGAGCATTCTCGATTGTATTGGCGATCTGGTCTGCCATGGTTTGCAGGGCGGTTATATCCATCCGCGAGAATGCAGAGGGCAGCCGGGATTGAATGGTCATTGCACCAATCACTTCATGATGCGCAATTAATGGGAGTGCAATTTCGGAGCGCGTAAGTGGAAGATTGGGATTCCTGAATCGGACTGCATCCTCCCCAACATCCAGGGCGATGCGTGCCTTCCCATGAGAAA
>JAKEFL010000056.1 GCA_022616105.1 Anaerolineae bacterium
CTTGAAGTAAATATTCAGCCTATAATTTACCCTAAATAGTTTAGTAAATAATGAGATAAGCGGTAAATCACAATTAAGCCTTTTGCCTGAAGATGAGTAGATACAAGTCCCGAGATTAATGCGTCGAGCGATTGTCATCTGATAGAGGAGGTCCCATGTCTCAACCTGCTTCAAATCAAAATGAATCCAGCAAATTGAAACAACTGCTGAACGGAGGAGTGGATGATTCCATCAAAGCACGTTTACCGCGCGGTGATGGACCTCAGGTAAGATCCCCAAAGCCGGCAGCAATACCCGCTGCGTCTGTGCCTGAGTCTGAACCCAGACGATGGCGCTATAAATTCCTGCCTGCCTTTTGGACAATCGCCAGTGTGATGTCTTTTACGGTGAATATCGTATTACTCATCATCCTGTTGATTCTGCTTCAGATGCTGGGAACGATCCAACTCACTGCCGATGATCAGGTCTCTGGTTTGCTTGGCGGGTTGTATACCAACTTCGTCAAAATGGATGAAGCGAATATCAAGACCAACATCCATGTTGAGAAAGAAATCCCTGTTCAGTTCACTCTTAATGTCAGTGGACCAACAAACGTCACACTAAGTGAGGATGTCACGATCAACGGCGCGCTGGTCACCGTGGAAACGGGCGGCTTGAATATTGTCAATGCGCGCGCGAGGATTGTGCTCCCGAGAGATACGGTTTTGCCCATCAACATTCAAAATCTGGTTGTGCCCGTTGACCAAAAAGTGCTGGCAGTCCTGGATGTTCCCGTCGATATCCCGCTTGATCAGACCGAGTTACATGTGCCTTTTACCGGTTTGCAGCAAGTGGTCAAACCCTGGTATTGTCTCGTTGAACCCAATGCATTGATCAATAATGTGCAGGTCTGTTCACCACTATCAACTCAACCCTAAATGGAGCTTATTAATTGGAAAATCATCTAACACAAACCACGCTCTCCAATGGATTAAAAGTCCTGCTCAAAGAGATCCATACTGCGCCGATCATTTCTTCGTGGTTGTGGTATCGGGTTGGCTCGCGCGATGAGGTACAGGGACGAACCGGTATTTCACACTGGGTGGAGCATATGCAGTTCAAAGGGACACCGCAATTCCCTTCCAATGTGCTGGATAAAACCATCTCGCGCGAAGGCGGCTCATGGAATGCCTTCACTTACATGGATTGGACCGCCTACTTCGAAACCATGCCCGCCGATAAAATTGATATTGCCTTGCATCTCGAGTCTGATCGGATGATCAACAGCCAGTTTGATCCAAACGAAGTCACCTCAGAACGAACAGTGATTATTTCTGAGCGCGAGGGCAGTGAGAATGAGCCGCTCTTTCTTCTGGGTGAGGCAATCCAACAATCTGCATTTCGGATTCATCCATATCATCATGAGGTCATCGGTGATATGGCAGATCTCCGAACGATGACACGTGACGATCTTTACAACCATTATCGTGCTTTCTATGTTCCCAATAATGCAGTGATGGCTGTGGCTGGGGATTTCAATACACAAGCAATGTTGGCGCGAATAAAAGAATTATTTGAACCAATACCTTCTGGAGGTGAACCCGCGCGGCTGGCGCGTGAAGAACCAGTGCAAAAAGGAGAGGTGCGCCTTTCTGTGGAGGGACCCGGCTCAACTACCTATGTTCAGGTCTGCTACCGTTTCCCAGCCGCGTCGCATCCCGATTTCTTCCCGTTAAGCGTGCTCGACAGTTTACTTGCGGGCCCCAGCAACCTCAACATGTTCAGTGGAGGGATTTCAAACAAGACTTCCCGTCTCTATCGCGCCCTGGTTGACAAAGAGCTAGCAGTCAGTGTACATGGCGGCGCACAGGCAACGATTGATCCGTTCCTTTACACATTCACAATGACAGTGCATCCCAAACGCAAACCTGAAGAAGCCCTTGCTGCACTGGATAAGGAAATCCAGCGTATAAAGGAAGAGAAGGTTTCAAAAGAGGAAATTACCCGCGCCATCAAACAAGCCCGCGCCTTGTTCGCTTATGGAAGTGAGAACATTACCAATCAGGGATTCTGGCTAGGCTATGCCGAGATGTTTGCGAATTACGAATGGTTCCAAACTTATCTCGATAAACTTTCTGCCGTTACTGTAAAAGATATCCAGCGTGTGGCAAATGAGTATTTCAAACCCCAACGCCGCGTGGTTGGCACTTATATCCCACTTGGTTAGATGAGGGAGACAAAATGACCAACTTTACGCTAGACATGTTGCGCTCCCTGCCAGGCCCTGAGGATATCCATCGAGAAGTATTACCCAAAGGAATTACTATTCTGACGCGTTCCAACTTCAATAGCCCATCTGTTGTCGTTGCAGGCAATCTTGATGCAGGTGCTTTGTTTGACACTGATGAGAAACTCGGGTTGGCAGATTTTGTGACCTCTGCATTAATGCGCGGCACCAAAAAGCGAAGTTTTGATAAGATCTATAATGAACTCGAGTCTGTAGGGGCAAGTTTGGGGTTTAGTTCGGGGGTGCATAAATCTGGTTTCAATGGTCGTTCGCTGGCAGAAGATTTACCACTCCTGCTTACGCTTCTTTCTGAATCTTTGACACAGCCTGCCTTCCCAAAAGCCGAAATGGAAAAATTGCGCGCACAATTGCTCACAGGTCTTGCGATCCGCGCGCAGGATACTTCGGATATGGCTTCAATGGTATTCGATGAAATTCTTTTTCGGGACCATCCATATAGCCGCCCTGAAGATGGGAAGCCCGAAACTGTTCAAAAGATTACGCGCGATGACCTGGTGCATTTTCACCGAGAACATTACGGCCCGCGCGGGATGGTGATCGCGATCGTCGGCGCGGTAAAAGCGGATGAAGCTGTGAGACAGGTAAAACGCGTCTTTGGCGGGTGGCAGGTAAAAGGTCAGAAGGAACCGCCTGAACTTCCTGTAGTGAAGTTGTTAAAAAAGACAGCCAGCAAAAACCATCGTATCGCGGGGAAGTCACAGTCCGATTTGGTAATTGGCACAAATGGACCGAAGCGTCGCGATCCTGAATTTATGTCTGCCACACTTGGGAATAATATTCTCGGACAATTCGGAATGATGGGGCGTATCGGTGATGTAGTGCGGGAGAAATCAGGGCTGGCATATTACGCTTACTCCAGTTTGAGCGCAGGCATTGGACCTGGTTCATGGGAAGTGAGCGCGGGAGTAAATCCGCAAAATGTGAAAAAGGCATCTGATCTCATCGTCGATGAGTTGAAGCGTTTTGTGCAGGAAGGTGTAACAGCAGATGAGCTTGCTGATAGCAAGGCGAATTTCATCGGACGCCTGCCGCTTTCACTGGAGTCAAATGGCGGTGTGGCAAATGCATTGTTGAATATCGAGCGCTATGATTTGGGATTGGATTACTATCGTCGTTATGCTGGGCTGGTGAGTGAAGTTAATAATGAAGATGTCCTAAATGCGGCGAGAAAATTTATTGATCCTGATAAGCTGGCGATCGCGGTGGCGGGGCCGTAACCTCACCTCCTGCCCTCTCCTGAAAGGAGAGGGGAGTCAAGCTGATTATGAAACTTGCAACCGGCGTTGATTTGATAGAGATCGCTCGTATCGAGGAGGTGGTTTCGCGTCATGGCAAACATTACCTTGAGCGAATCTATACGCCTGCTGAACTGGAACAATGTGGAAGGCGCGCCGAATCGCTTGCCGGTCGGTTTGCCGCTAAGGAGGCGGTTGCGAAAGCACTGGGCAGCGGGATCGGCGACGTTTCGTGGAAGGAGATTGAAGTATTGGGTGATGAACAAAACGCGCCCGTGTTAACTTTGCATGGGACAGCTCAACAAAGAGCAAAGGAACTCGGGTTGGAAACCTGGTCTGTGAGTATTAGTCACAGCCAGAGTCATTCGGTTGCGTTTGTGGTAGCTGTTGGTTAAAAAATTCCTCCCGTGGGCCAGTACCACGGGAGGGTAGTGAGGAGAAGACTCGGACCAGACTTAATTCTGATCCTCAACGCCAATCCAAAGATGACCGGGCAACACCGGTCGATAGGGGCGCACCGTGATCCCTTCGGTTGCACTCAGGGCAGGCTTCTCTACTTCAAGATTTGAGTCTTTCAACATGCTGGGGTGAACAAGACAAAGGTCAGGGCTGCGTCCATATTTCTTATGATAGTAGTCTATTGCCTTTCGAATCTTGGTGTTCAGGGCCGTTTGAGAATTATCAAACCAAAGCATTCCAGTGTGCATGTCAATCTCCTTTTCTGCCGTTTATCACATCAATCTAATAAATTTTCGGTGCGAACTGCGAGCCAATTTTTCTACTCCGAGTTTAGATGTTTATACGGCACTTCGTAATCTATGCTTGGTATCCAAAATCGAATCCAGTGCTTACCTTCACGTAATGAAAATTGTGATCCGGTGTTTAGAGAGTCTAATTCCGCATGTTCAGCATCCAGTTTTTGAATATATTGAGGTTCCTGGATGGCGCCAAAAACGCGGGTATGGAACGCATCCAACCAGGGCGATATGTTTTCCGTTCGGCTGGGATTCAAAGTAATGATGGGCCAGACGCGCCGAGCGGGACCACGCAGTAAGAGCCAACGTAAATTTTGTCGCGCATCAAAATCAATATTGGATGCGATTTCCAGATCGTCCAGTAAAAGCAAAACAGATTGCTGGCTGGTCTTATTGCCATGCGCCCACGATGCAAGGGAGAGAATAAAATCTTCGGATGACTGATTGTGAAGAGAGAAGGTTCCTACATTGTTTGGGATATCCCCAAGCGCGCTCCATTCATCGGGATGACTTGTCAGTATGCCGAACTGCAATTCTTCAGACTGATGCGTCATTCCGGCCGCGGCTGCGATGGTTTGAAGGAGTGCTGTTTTGCCTGTGCCTGAATCTCCAGCGATTAGAATGGGTCCTGGTACAGGGTCATGTAGATTAAGTAAGACCGGGAGTCCATCAGAGGCAACACCCATAAACAATGCTTCGGGAGGCAGAGGACCGAATTCAGATAGGACTTCGTTTAAGGGAGGGAGAGCAGGCGCGCGCTTAATCTGACGCTTGGATTCTATCTCAGGCTTGAGTTCAGTCAGCGCTTCCATCATCATGGCGTAACGATTGAATTCAGTCATGGGTCACCTGTGCCTATCGCTATAGAACATCTGTTCTAAATATACAACTAAATGAGTCGCGTGTCAAGAGGGAGTTTGTTCATTTGCAATTTATTCGTTATGCTTGACGATCATACTGAATCCTGCTAAACTACCGCTCGTGCTCCCTTGCGCCGGGAGCAATTTAATTGCCTGTTGACTTCCCCTTTAAGTATGGCTTTGGTATAATCCCCCTGCTTAATTGCGCAAACGAAGAGTCCCGCGTGTTCTTGGCGGGAGTGTGTGCCGACGTAGCTCAATCGGCAGAGCACCCGCCTTGTAAGCGGGCGGTTACGAGTTCGATTCTCGTCGTCGGCTCAACAAGTAAGTAGTAATAGTTGATCTTCATAATGGTTGCAATCAACTCGTAAAAACATCATAATTATGCGGGCGGTTACCCAAGTGGCCAAAGGGGACTGACTGTAAATCAGTTGTCAGAAGACTTCGGAGGTTCGAATCCTTCACCGCCCACTATCCCGAACAGCGCACCTGCGCTCCCCGGCACTTGCGCCTGGGGCAAATGTGAACCAGGTGCAAGTGACGGGACAGCACGTTCTGCCCACATAGCTCAGTCGGTAGAGCACACCCTTGGTAAGGGTGAGGTCACGGGTTCGAATCCCGTTGTGGGCTCAGTTGCTGAAAAAGTTTTGTGTCGGAAAAGGAGATTTGTCAATGGCGAAGGCGAAATATGACAGGAGCAAACCCCATCTGAATGTGGGGACGATGGGACACATCGATCATGGCAAGACGACGCTGACAGCCGCGATCAC
>JAKEFL010000341.1 GCA_022616105.1 Anaerolineae bacterium
GGTACATGGCAGCGAGCAGCCCCTGTACGATCCATAATACGATATTCATCTTGACTCTCCTTGTAATGAGTGATAATATACAGTTGTGTTCTAAACAACAGATGTTGTCTAATTTACTCCCCTTACCTTTTCAGGTCAACCATCAAAAAATGGATTTTGTTGACTAAGCAACACTGGAGCGAAAATGTCGCCTACTCAAAAAGAAGAAAGACTCGACCCCCGCATCAAACGGACCCGAAGCCTGATCCAGCAATCCTTTAGGGAACTCCTCAGCGAAAAGGGATTCCAGTCTGTCTCGGTGCAGGATATTACCGAAAAGGCAGGCATCAACCGCGCCACGTTTTACGCGCATTTCCCCGATAAATATGCCCTGCTCGATCACAGCATGAGCCAGGGGTTTCGCATGGAACTTGAAAAGCGAAGTTTGAATGCCTGTCAGTACAGCGATGAGAATCTGCGCGCGCTCATCATCATGGTCTGTGAATTCGTTTCGAATGCCAATGCACACTGCAAGCCATCCAATCCTCAGTTTGAGTCGCTTGTAGAAACACAGGTGAAAAATCATTTGCAGAGATTGTTGGAGATGTGGCTGGAACAAGAGGAGTCAGGCATTGACTCCAAAACAGCCGCCACCGCCGCAAGTTGGGCGATCTATGGGTTGGTCTTGCAGTGGAGCCATGATAAGAATAAAAAGAAACCTTCCGCAGAGAAATTTGCAGAGCAAGTATTGCCGCTTATTGCCTCCAATTTGAGGCTGGCACAACCCGCGTGAGAATGAAGACATCCGAAGTCAAATGGGCTTCGGATGTTTTTAGAACTTGTCTCAAAAACACCATGTCACTCTGAGGGAGCGGTTGTTGCGACCGAAGAGTCTCGTAATTTCAGTGTAGAGACCCTTCGCTACCGCTCAGGGTGACATTTTTAAGATGACCTGTAGTGGGAACGTATCTACTTACTTTTCAAGAATCACTAACAGTCGTGTGGCAAACAAAGCGGGAAATAAGTCCAGAATTTTTTCCAAATTTTTTATGAATGGAAGAAAAGCTGTCGGGTAGAGCTGTGGCTTGGAGTACCCGCCTGAGGCTGCATAAGCAATTGCAGAGAGCCGAATCGTTTTGATACTTTTCCAGCTCATCAAGTTCGGACGATATTTTTTGGTTATAAAGATACGAGTCGCATTTCCCTGCGCGGCGTAGAAGTCTATGTTTTCCGGCTTCCAGGTTTCAGGGGCAAACCACTCGATTTCCTTTATAACAGCAATCGGCTCATCATGTGATGCACCATAGACAAGCAGACCTAGCGCGCTCAGGCACGGCTCAAGCATGATAACCCGCCCACCTTTACGTAACACACGATGAAGTTCATTCAATGCCGTCCCTGGGTATTTCAGATGGTGAAAGACATCGGTCAATATTAAGTCTGAAACCGATTCATCTGTGAAGGAAAGTTTGTAGGCATTTTCGATCTGGTCGATCCACGGGTTTGGAAATAAGTCCGTGCGGATACACTCCGGGATGACATCACGGATGTTGCCCAACCCTGAACCCAATTCGACGATTTTGCTGGCTGGCAATTTGCTCAACTGTTTTGCAATCAAACGATAGAAATCCCCGTAAAGTGTTCGGAGCAGGGGCTTTCGATCCCAGTATTCCTGGTTCTTGTCGATCGATTCTTGATGCAGATTAATATCCAAAATACTCATCCTTGAATCACGTAAATTTTATCCGCCGCGCCGCGAAAGCGACCATGCGCATTAAGAGCAAGCCATGTTTCCAACGCGATATATTGGTTGAACCATATGTACGTTCACGGTAGCGAATTGGCAGATCAATGATCTTTAAATTGAGTTTTGCCGCGCCGAAGATAAGGTCATAATCGCCAAACGGGTCGAAGTCACCAAAGTAGGAACGGTTAGCGGCGATGCGTTCATAATCCCTCTTCCAGAGAACTTTAGTGCCGCATAATGTATCCTTGATGGATTGTCCCAACATCCATGAGAAAGCCAGGCTGAAGAATTTGTTGCCGAAGAAGTTAAGCGTTTGCATGGCTTCTTTTTCCATGGGATAAACAAGGCGCACGCCATTGATAAATTCTCCCTTGCCTGAAACCAAAGCATCATAGAAACGCGGAAGATCCTCCGGGGGAACGGTAAGATCTGCGTCGAGGATCATCAATACTTCGCCTTTGGCTTTGGAGAAGCCCAGCCGCACCGCGTCAGCTTTGCCAATGCCTGTTTGTTGCAGGAGCAGGCTCGGGGTGGAAGGATGCGAAGCGATTTCCCGTTTAATCGCCTCATAGGTATCATCCTTTGAATGACCTTCCACGAAGACCAGTTCGGTCTCGCGCCCCATTTGTGGAGTCCGCTCGAAGATGGCTTTTATATTTCCTGATTCGTTACGCGCGGGGATAATAATGGAAACACCCGGTTCTTTTACCGGTTTAGCCACTGTGCGCGCGATCATAAAGTTGGAAATCGCCAGATGATGGAACGGCCAGAAGCGAACAATAAAGCGATTTGCCAGACTTCCCAATGGCAGGGGCCAGAGGACCTCTTGTGTGTTTCGGATCGGCTCAAGACCAGCCAGAAGCAGCAAAACATTCATGTCTTCGCGGGTAAGCCAGTTTTGGTACAGGTTTGAGGTGGCAAGGTTAAGGCTGCGCGCCACATTAAGGGGAGTTTGCCATAGCCTGCTGTAAAAGTTTAAGATGATACGAGTACGCTCGGTGCAAAGAGGCTGGAGTTGTTCAAGGACGCGCTGCACGTCCCAAAGATCATTGACCAGATCAGACAGGATGATAACATCGAATGTTTCTTTGATTTCCGAAAGGTCATGCGCGTCAGCATGAATGAATTCGAGTTCCGGGTGACGCTCTTTTGCGCGGCGGATCATTTCCGATGAAAAATCCACGCCGATGCCGCGGGATGGTTTGAGCGCGGCGAGCAAATTTCCGTCACTGCACCCGATTTCAAGGACGCTCAAACCGGGACTGACAAGGAAGCAATAAATTTCTTCGAGCCGTTTGTGATACCACTGCCCCATGCCTCTCCATTGATCGAGCTTTCGGGCAATGGAATCCCAGTGGGCGATGCGGGCTTGCTGGTAGATGTTTCCGGCAGGTTCAAAGTTTGTGTTCAGGTTCATTGCCTGATGATTTTATGCGGGGACTGTCGCTTTGCATAGGAGGCTCAATAACTCAAGGATATCTTATGATATGATTTTGGTCGTGATGGCGCTAAACAAAATGGCTCTTCACAAATTCTTCCATTCGATGAGCAGATGGGCAAAGTGGGCGCTGCTGGGCGTGTTCGTCGCGCCCATCTTATCGAATCCAATGTTTGATTATACAGGCAGGGACAGTGGGATTTTTTTATACATCGGCTCTCTTGTTTTGAAGGGCAAAATCCCTTACCTGGCGGCATGGGAAAACAAAGGACCGCTGGTTTTCTATATTGATGCCCTTGGCATTTTTCTTGGGAATGGTTCGCGGTGGGGTGTCTGGCTGATGGAATTCCTTTTCCTCTTTGCGGGCATCGTCCTAAGTTATAAGATACTCAGGCAGCTTATGGGGGAAATCCCCGCGTGGGTCGGGTCTTTTATCTGGATCAGTGTAGCTGGTAATGTTTTGAGCGGCGGGAACTATACAGAGGAATACTCTCTATTGTTTGCATTTGTCGCAGCGTTTGGCTTTTTGAAAAGCCTTGAACAACCGTTGAGCATAGGTCATCTCTTATTGATCGGGGTCTCTCTGGGTTTGAATATCCTGCTGCGACCAAACAATATCAGTATGCAGGTGGCTGTGCTGGGGGCATACTTTGTGCTGGCAGTCCTGTCTGGAGAATGGCGTTTATTGTTTAAGCGGATGATATGGATTTTTTTGAGCAGCAGCCTCGTTATATTGCTGGCAGGATTTTATTTTTATATGCAGGGCGCGCTGAGCGACATGATAGATGCCGTACTTATCTTCAACTATCAATATAGTGATAATCCCACACTTCCCAAAGTATTGACAGGGATTGAAATCGCCTCAACCACGATAGGCATCATCTTTATCGTACTGGCTGTCATGGGATATATCTTCTCTCTATTTTCATTACTAAAACGAGAAGCTCTCAATACGGTATTAGGCAGGTTTCTTATCGTGTTGATCATCGGCTGGCCCCTCGAAACGCTCTTAAGTACACTTTCAGGAAGGAACTACATCCATTATTTCATCCTGTGGGCTCCGTATGTGGGGTTGCTCGGCGGATATGCGGTCTATGTTTTGCTTCGCTTTTTGTCTAATCGGCTCGTATCAAACCCCGAAAAATATACGTCTTACATCGTGGCCGTTTTACTGCTCATTTCAGTAATCGGTAACATGGATGCCTGGAAGAAATATGGAAACGCCCTGGCAGGTGTATTGTCCTCTCCTCAGGCAGAGTTGGATTATCGTCATCCGGTTGCATCCTATATTGAGGCGAATACATCCCCAGGCGATAAAGTGCTGGTTTGGGGGTTCCGTCCGGTGATCAATTTTATGGCTGGGAGGGAATCGCCAGCCACTTACCTTCCGTATCCGCTTAGTCATGTGGAAAGTGGACTGACCCATCAATGGGCGGAGGAGTTTTATCAACAGATCACATCTGAACCGCCGATCATGATTGTTGACATGGTTGAGCCTCCGGATCGAGAGCGGATTCCCTTTATCACCCCTGAACTCCGCGAAAAGCAAAGGATCAAACGAAGACAAATCGTCCTTGCGCCTAATTTGGATATAGTGTTGAATTTTATTGAGCAAAACTATGTTTTGGTGGAGGAGGTTGATGGGTACAGGGTATACAGTCTAAAAACGGACATGCCCTAATTCGTTTGTGAAAAGGCAGGTGGTTGACATCCCTTCATTCACAGTTATAATTCAGTCACTGAATTTTGGAATTACTATAGTGCTGTGTATGGAAACGCCAAACGAAGAACGCGAACTTACTCTGCTCGAAAAGATCGAAAAAGATCCGGATGTAAATCAGTCCACGCTTGCCACCCAGCTGGGCGTGGCTGTCGGAACAGTGAACTGGCATCTTAAGCGTCTGATCGCCAAAGGTTATGTAAAGGTCAAACGTGCTGAGCGCAAGAAACTGCGCTATATCATCACGCCTGAAGGTATTGCCCTGCGCGCCCGCCTGGCTGTGGATTATGTTGAAAAGTCTTTTTCCTTATACCGCAAAACCCGCCAGCGTGTGCGGGAATATATTTCAGAAATTCAAGGCGCGGGTTATGACCGTCTTCGCATTGTGGGCAAAGGTGATGTGGCCGATATTTGCCGATTGACCTGTCTTGAACATGGGATCAGAGTCGTCGCGGACAAGAGCGTGCCTGCTCTTCAAGTGGAAGGATCGAAAGTGCTATTGCAGATGGAGAAGTCTTCATGAGTGACCGGCATGTGTTGATCACCGGAGGCGCGGGATATATCGGTTCTCTTTTGACCTCGGAACTGCTGCGCGCCAACTATCGTGTCACTGTCCTTGACTCGCTTCTCTTCGGCGGCGAATCGCTGATCCCATTTTTGCATCATCCCAGTTTCCATTTTGTCAAGGCGGATGCCACCGAACCGCGCGCTATCAAGGATTCGCTCAAGGACAACTGGCAGAAACCGGATGCAATCGTCCATCTCGCGGCAATTGTAGGATTCCCCGCTTGCCAGGCAGTTGGCAGACAGGTCGCGTGGCGGTATAACGTCGAAGCCACAGAAAAGGCTTTCGAGCAGGCAACAGATTTGGGCGTGGAAAGATTCGTGTTTGCATCCACCTATAGCAACTATGGACTCTCGCCTGAAGGCAAGCCCGTTACCGAAGAATCTCCCTTGAATCCGCAGTCGTTATATGCAGAGACAAAGATCGCCGCGGAAGAATTCCTGCTCACGCAAAAGGATGCTTCCTGCGCGCCGCTGTTATTCCGATTTGCAACACTTTATGGGATGTCTCCGCGTACGCGCTTTGACCTGATCGTGAACCAGTTCGTATTGGAAGCGTTCACAAAGCGCGCTTTGATTATTTATCAGCGCGGTTATTCGCGTTCGTTTGTTCATATTCAGGATGTGGTGCGCGGCGTTATCATAGGACTTGAAGCCGAACGATCAAAAATACGCGGTGAAGTCTTCAACCTTGGTACAGACAACGGAAATTATTCAAAAGACGACATTGTGGGATTAGTGCTCAAACGCATGCCTGAGACCGAGGTCGAATATAAAGACCTGACCTTTGGCGGTGACATGCGCGATATCACTGTGTCATTTGCGAAGATCAAAAGAGTACTTGGTTTTGAGACAACACTCGATGTTGATGACGGCATTCGCGGGCTGTTGTTTGCCTTGAAGACCGGCATCATCCGAAACCCGACCGATGAAAAATACAGGAACGCGCAGTTTATAGTACAGTAGTTTTCGTCATTGCGAGGGCTGGTGGTTGAGTAACCCTGAGCGGTTGTTGCGAAGGGCGTATCGAAACCCAGCCCGAAGCAATCCCCTCGTAGTGTTGGAGATTGCTTCGCCCTATCTGGCTCGCAATGACGGACAGGAGTAATTATGTCTGAAAATTTCTGGGAAAACAAACGTGTAATCGTTACAGGCGGCGGAGGCTTTCTCGGTTCTTTCGTGATCGAGAAGTTGAAAGCTCGCGGGGCAAACGATATCTTTATCCCCCGCAAAAAAGATTACAACCTGACGGACCGCGAAGCATTAACCCGTTTGTATAATGATGCGCTCAAAGGTATTGAGCCTGGCAATGTCATTGTGATTCACCTTGCCGCGAACGTGGGAGGTATTGGCGCGAACCGCGAACATCCCGCCGAATTCTTTTACGACAATCTAATAATGGGTGTGGAATTGATGCATCAGGGATACCAGCGTGGCGTAGGCAAATTCGTCGCAATTGGTACAGTGTGTGCTTATCCAAAATTTACCCCTGTTCCATTCAAAGAGGATGATCTTTGGATTGGCTACCCGGAAGAGACGAATGCTCCCTATGGGCTTGCCAAGAAGATGATGCTTGTACAATCGCAGTCCTATCGTCAACAGTACGGGTTCAATAGCATTTTCCTCCTGCCTGTGAATCTTTATGGTCCTCGTGATAACTTTGATTTGCAGTCTTCGCACGTCATCCCCGCGCTGATTCGAAAAGCGGTGGAAGCTCAAACGCGCGGCGAGAAGGAACTCCCGGTTTGGGGTGACGGCTCACCCACACGCGAATTCCTCTATGTGGAAGATGCAGCGGATGCCATTGTGACTGCCGCGGAAAAATATGATGGAGACCAGCCTGTTAATCTCGGCTCTGGTTACGAAATTTCCATTAAAGATTTGAGTGAAATGATCGTAAAGATGACGGGCTTTGAAGGCAAACTCGTCTGGCAGACAGATAAACCCAATGGTCAGCCCCGCCGCGGACTCGACGTCTCACGTGCGAAGGAGTATTTTGGCTGGAGCGCGCAAGTTCCGTTCGATGAAGGGATGCGGCGTACGATTGAATGGTTTAAAGAAAACCGCGATAGGATTCGCTAAGGTGTTAACGAAAGAAGAAAGAGGAAAGATGTCTTTCCTCTTTCCTAGATTGATCCAGGCGGCTGGAGCAGAAATTAATAATGACCGAACTCACAAAGCACGAGCCAACAACGATTTATATCAAGCCTTCTACAGGTTTCACCGCGCTCAACCTGCGCGATCTGTGGCTGTATCGCGAGCTGGTTTTCTTCATGGTCTGGCGCGATATCAAGGTCCGCTACAAGCAGACGATACTCGGCGCAGCCTGGGCAATCCTGCAGCCAGTGTTGACAATGCTGGCGCTCTATTTTTTGTTTGACAGGATAGCAAAGCTGCCAACAGATAATGTTCCTTATCCGATTTTTTCGTATACAGCGCTGCTCCCCTGGGGGTTGTTTGTCACCGCGCTTAATCAGGGAAGCCGTTCGCTGACATCAAACCACAACATGATCACCAAAGTTTACTTTCCAAAGTTGATCCTGCCATTATCATCCGTGCTGGCAGGGCTCGTGGATTTCGCTATCGCATCCATAATTTTGGTCGGTTTGATGTTTTATTATCAAGTTTCACCTGCCTGGAATCTCTTGTGGGTATTACCGCTCTTTCTGCTCCTGGGGATCATTACCGCACTGGGTGTGGCTTTATGGCTTTCTGCCATTAACGTCAAGTACCGGGATGTTAACTATGTGCTTCCCTTTCTTACCCAATTCTGGTTTTTTGCGACTCCGGTTGCTTACTCAGCCAAAGCGATTTCAGAGAATTGGCAGCTTGTATATTCGTTAAATCCCATGGCAGGTGTAGTCAATGGATTTCGCTGGGCACTGCTTGGAATTGGAAATGGTCCCGATACCGGGCTTTGGGTTTCTGTTGGAATTTCCCTACTCATCCTAATTAGTGGATTGTTCTACTTCCGCAACATGGAAAAAACTTTTGCTGACACGATCTAACAAACATGTCATTACGAGCCCGAGCGGAGCGAGTGGCGAAGCAATATCCGAATAAACGGTTGAAACTCTTCAATGAGATTGGCTTGCTAAACAGGAGGTTGCTTCGCAAAGAGCGCTCGCAATGACATATAAGAAGATGATGACAACAGCAATCAGTGTAAAGAATCTAAGTAAACAATACAAAATCGGCGCGGCACAAGGCAAGTTCCGGTATGGGATGCTGCGCGATGTATTTGTTGATACTCTTACAGCACCCGTCCGATTTGCTAAATCGCTGGCTGGCAGCTCTGGGAATGGCTCTTCTGCAAAGAATACAAA
>JAKEFL010000057.1 GCA_022616105.1 Anaerolineae bacterium
ACCAATGACTTCGTTGGGCAATCGGGCGACATTTCCAGGTCGATTTGTTGTGCGGCCTACACTGTCGTCACTTCCCCACGAACCGCCACGATATACGCGATACAAACCCGATTCTGGGCCTAAAGGGTTTTCAGATGGGGAGATCTGATAATAAGAGCTGCCATACCAATCCGCCACCCACTCCATGGCATTGCCAGCCATATCGTATGCTCCGTATGGGCTTTGACCATCTTCAAAGCTGCCTACATCCGAAGGTTTGCCAGCGCAGGAAAAGAAATTCGCCTTTCTACAATCAATTTGCTCACCCCAGGGATAAGTCCGTTCATCCAAGCCTCGAGCGGCTTTTTCCCATTCTGCTTCTGTTGGCAACCGACGGTCCACCCAACGACAATACGCGTCTGCATTGTGCCAGAAAATACCTGTCACAGGCTGGCTGACCAATTCGGGATTCATGTCAAGTTGGTGCAAAAATTCTGAATTGTCATTCAAGAATCGTATAGTTTCTTGACCTGCAGCAAAATTTCGAAAGAAAAATTCATTGGGAAAAGGTACACCACAAATATTCGCTTCAATACACTTGGCATACATTCCGTTCGTTACTTCATATTGATCGATCCAGAACGCATCAAGATTTACGGCATGCGCTGGCTTCTCGTCTTCTTCAAAATAATCACTCCCCATAATAAACTCCCCCGCGGGAACGTACATCATCCGCATCCCGTCAACAGGCGACACCTTTGAAATGACCTCACGTGCAGGTACCTGCGTAATGTTAGCCTGAGCAACAGTCGCAGCACTGGAAGTGGCGCAACGGAAGCCATTCGCTAACGGATAGTCAAAATTTCCAAAGAAGATGTCCCACCTCTCACGATTTGCGGATCTGGCAACATATTCTGGAGCAAGCCATGAGCCGCCTTTTAGCACGCGAGAATCTCTGGGGAAAATGCCTAATGGAGCTACAGCTTCTGAACGTTCAACGTAATCATAAAAATCGGATACAAATTCCATCACATTGCCAGCCATATCGTAAACGCCAAAAGGACTTACACCATTCTCGTAACTCCCAACGCGAGTAGGAGCATAGGCGCATCTCTTGTCAGCAGGAAAGGCGTATACATTCGCCTTTGTACAATCCAGACTTTCCCCCCACGGATAAGTCCGGCCATCCACACCCCGGGCGGCTTTTTCCCATTCCGCCTCCGTGGGCAATCTACGCTCTGCCCACGTACAATAGGCAGCGGCATCATCCCAGATAACATTCGAAACCGGATAATTTCCAAATTCGGTGTCAGCGTAAAATATGATTGTTGGCTTCACAAGCGGAATTAACTCCCCCGAGATCTGTTCTCTGGCAATTCCATAGTCTGGTGGAATACACCTTCCAGCATCAACACACATCTTGTACATCTCATTTGTTACTTCGAATTGATCAATCCAAAATGCATCAAGATCCACTGAGCGGGCCGGTTTTTCATCGTCTGCTCCATCATTGTTCCCCATAATGAATTCTCCAGCCGGGACGTATACCATCCTCATGCCATCTACAGGCGATATACGCACGCTGCCAACTCCCAGAGTCGGTGTTGGCAGCGGAACAAGCGTTAGCGCCCTGGAGACAATCGGCGCGGTGATGGAATTCGTGTTTTCGCCTCTTACAAGAGCATTAATGGTCAAGCCGCAAACCGAAAATACTAACAATGTACCAACGGCTGCAGCCCAAATAAACAGATTGTTGATTCCACTAAATACCTTCATCCTCAACCTTTGGCGGATACGCATCAAGCGGGAATCGGGATGTTTGCTCCTCACTTCATTTTCGAAAGTCTCGGCATCAACTTGTTTCCATAGCGATGGAGTCCATTGCATACCTTTTTCTGGAGCAGGCGGAGGCAATCGCCGATCTATTGAGAGTCCAAGCTGCTGTGTATAAGCTTTTAGACCCGTCAGCACCTTTTGGTAGATCAATTTTCGTTGATTCTTTGGAAAATAATTTATCGATTGCCATGTTTGTAAGTCTATTGGCACATTCGAATCATCCAGCATTAAAGGAATAATGAAAACCTTTTCATTCTGCCTGAACTGAAGCGTATCAAGCACAAAACTCCAGCCGGGATAATCGGTCTCTTCTATAAGAGAATTTTTTGAGAGCAATGCAATCACCACATCGGCACTTTCGACCCCCTTTATGATTTCTGGACCCCAGTTCTGACTCGGAAGAAGCCGGGCTTCAATAAACCAAACATCCATCCACCCTTCGGCATCTAATTGATGATACAGTTCGCGTGCAGCCGAATTATCTTTGGATGAGTGACAGAGAAATACGCGTAAAGGTCGATTCTCGATCATAGCGTGCCCTCACATAAGGCCTCAAAATTATACGCCAGAAAGGCATTCAATCATTGAATATTCGCTAATAGGGAGTGGATAATTTTGTGGGCCAATGGCCGGTCCAGCCGCAGAGTCACAGAGACGCTGAGAGAAAAGAAGTACTCCGCGACTCTGTGTCTCGGTGGCAAAAGGCTTTAACCCATTCTTTTAGCCGCTCTCAGCTAATAACACTAAACTACATTGATGAAATTACTAATGGAATGCATCAATGGCACAGCGAAAGCCAATAAAATCATGGCTGATAATAGGAACGCCTCTGTGCCGATGGATGGTCCGGGCATACGTATCTCTGTAGTTCCAGGCTCCACCGCGTAATACACGAAAGAAGCCTGTTTCTGGTCCGACTGGGTTATCAACTGGTGAATTTGTATAATAGGTTCGGGAATGTCGGTCAGCCACCCACTCCCAGACATTGCCTGTCATATCCAATGCCCCATAGGGACTCGCTCCATTTGGATAACTGCCCGTTTTTGTTGTAGCGCCAATGTTATCGTTGAAGTTTAGTAAGTCAGGATTTGGTGCATCATTCCCCCACGGATAGATATTGCCATTTGTGCCACGCGCAACTTTTTCCCACTCTGCCTCTGTGGGCAGGCGGCGCCCGGCCCAGGAACAATATGCGTTCGCGCCATACCAGGTCACTTCAATGACTGGATAGTTTTCAAAACCCTGGTCGGCTTGCCATGAATCTTCCTGCAAGTGAATCTGTGTATCTTCATCCTGAGAATCCAGCCAGGGAACTCCACCTTCTTCTCGATTTCCCTCTTCGGTTAGGAACTCTGCAAACATGGCATTTGTAACTTCAGTCTGGTCTATCCAAAAAGCATTCAGATTGACAGTATGGATCGGTTTTTCATCATAATATACATCGCCTCCCATTATAAATTCCCCGGCTGGGACATATAGCATTTTCATGCCATCGTTAGGGGAAATACTTACACTGCCAATCCCTAAAGTAGGTGCCGGGAGAGGCAATAAAGTAGTCACTGCTGAGTCATCCATCGCGAGGTGATTTTTCACCAGCCAAATGAATAGTAAAGTCAACAACCCAATTATTGTCCAGAGAATCACTCCTATCTTATTAGTACGGTCGAACATTCCCCGTTCCATTTTTTGGCTTGAAGAAGGTAGATCATCGAGCGCATCTGCCTCGTTGTTGAAGGCCAGGTTCCTCCAATTTGATGGCGACCATTGAAGAAATTGATCGGGCTCAGTCTGAGTTAACTCATTATTCAATGAAATATGAAGCTGTTTGGCATGAAACTTTAAACTGTCGATTAAGTTTTGGAAGGCGGATTTTCGTTGATATTTCGGAAAATAATCGATTACTTGTGTTTTGTTTCGACCCGTTGGCAGGAGATAATCATCCAGACGTAGAATAATGATAGGGATTAACCTTTTCGATTTCTCCTGGAGAATATCAAGTACAAAAGTAATATTCGGGTAAGAAGCTTCTTCCTTTTCAATGGAGTTCTTTGAATATAGGAAGATCAACACATCAGAACTTCGAACTGCCCTCTTGATCTCGGTAGCCCAATCCTGGCTGGGGAGAAGATTGGCTTCAATAAACCAGACATCCATCCATTTTTCCGAATTCAACTCGCGATATAGTTCACGCGCGATGGATTGATCTTTGGATGAGTGGCAAAGGAAGACGCGTAAATGTCCATTCAGTGGTTCAGACATGATGCTGAGAAAATTATATGCCACTAACAGATTTGATGCTATAATCATACTACTATGCGTTACGAACGATCTGGCTTCAGCATTTTGCACATTGGTATGCGTGGATTTATTTCTGAGGGACTCTATATAATCGCGCCTGTTGTTCGAAGATAATTCGCCTTGTCTTTCTTTCGCCGTGGCGCTGCAGCGCCACGGCGTTTTTGTTTAAGTTCAACCCGCTGGTTGAGTAGAGCCGTGATCGTCGACTCGTGCACTTGCATGATTTGCCAAGCAAATCACACGCAAGTGCTGGTGTCGAAACCAGCAGTTTCAAGAAAGTTTTCGTTTACATGTTGCCTGGTAGTTTCGAGACGTCCCGCGAAGAGCATGCGGGACTACTCAACCACCGGAATTTGATGAATTATTATTGGAGTAATCATGATTTCAATCACTGTTTCAAATACAACCCTCGTCCTTGGTTCCCATGTCATCTTTCGGGATCTTAGTTGGGAGATTCAGCATGACCAGAAAATCGGCCTGATTGGACCTAATGGCGCGGGAAAATCTTCGTTGTTCAAATTAATGATCGGAGAGCATTCTCCTGAAAAAGGTGGAACAGTTATTAAAGCCAAAGGCGTGACAGTTGGCTACCTGCCTCAACACCCCGAATTCGAACTGGAGAAAACAGCTCTCACTCTTGCGCTGGAAGGCAATTCACGCGTGGCAGAAATAGAGAATGAATTGCAGCGGGTTGAAAGTAAATTAAGTGATCCTGAGGTATATAACAACGCGAAGTCATTGGAACGCGTGCTTGATGCTCAACACAAATTGTTGGAAGAATATGAGTCGCTGGGAGGCTTGAATTACGCGTCACGCGTCCGTGAGCTGCTGCGCGGGCTGGGGTTGCCTGAATCCGATTTCGAGAAACCAATCCGCGCGTTGAGCGGCGGGCAAAAGAAACTGATCGGGCTTGCGCGGTTAATGTTGGCACGCCCATCTGTGTTGTTACTCGACGAACCAGATAATCATCTTGATATGCCAGGAAAAGCATATCTTGAGAAACTGATCAATGATTATCCGGGCGCGGTGGTGATCATTTCTCATGACCGTTACATCCTGGATGCCATTGCCACACATATCGCTGAGATCGAAGATGGAAAGATAACGACTTTCATTGGAAACTATACCGAATATATCGTCGATAAAGAGAAACGCCTGGCACGACAGGAGGAGCTGTATCAAATCCAACAGCGAGAAATTGGGCGCCTCGAGATGGCATTGAAGCGCTATAAAACATGGGTCATTTTTAACGATAAATTTGCCAGCCGCGTCCATGCGATGGAGGCGCGCATCGAAAGAATCGAGAAAATCGAACGCCCCGTTTTGGAGCGGCGAAAAATGGACCTCGAACTCAATGGCTGGCGCGGGTCGAATCAGGTGCTGGAGTTTGATGAGGTGGGCAAATCTTTCAGCCCTCACCCTCCGCCCTCTCCCGCTGGGAGAGGGGGCCATGTGCTTCAAAACATAAATTTCCTTATCAGGCATGGCGAGCGCGTGGGATTGATCGGCGCGAACGGAGCGGGTAAATCGGTGTTGTTGAGATTGATATTAGGAAAGGAAAAACCTACGCTTGGAGAGATCAAGATCGGACCAAGTGTGAAGGTTGGCTATTACGCGCAGGAACATGAGACTCTGGATTTCAATCAGACTGTGATCGACGCGGTGCGGCTCTCTGGCAACATGAGCGAATCCAACGCCGTTTCATTCCTGATCCGCTACCTGTTTACCTATCAACAGGTAACTCAACGGATTGGGTCACTCTCAGGCGGTGAGAGGAGCAGGTTACAACTGGCATTACTGGTACTCTCAGGAGCAAATTTTCTGTTGCTTGATGAGCCGACAAATAACCTCGATATCGCCTCTGCGGAGGTGCTGGAAAACGCGCTAAATGATTTCAATGGGACCGTATTGGTCATTTCGCATGACCGGTACTTTCTGGATCGAACAGTGAGCCGGATCTTCGCGCTGGAAAACGCACAGATCACGGAATATATTGGCGGATACAGCGACTACGCGGCAAAGGCGGGAGTCCATTTCTTCGGAGCGAAACAGGTAAAGGTGTAGAGCGAGGCAATAATCCATTAATGTCAGGACTTACACAGAAAAGGCATTTTTCCGCCAATCTACGCTAATCTGCACTAATCTCTTTTGAATTCGTGCATGCCGCGCCACGCCCTATCGGGCAGAGCGGCAGTAGTGGGGATTAGTGGACTTCTTCATGGTTTTGCGTAAGTCCTAAATGTATCCATTTTGTGACTCTCTGGGAATCGCCGTGACGCGCCTCCAAATGTAGAGCGACATTAATGTCGCTTTACGCCGCGCGGCCAGATATACCGTTGTATCACGGCAACTCCCAATGAGCCCATTTTGTAGGGAAAAAGCCTAAAAAAGCGGTCAAAATGACGGGATGTGTTCGATGGTATAATTTCCGCCCGTATGCTCCAGGAACCCTCATCACAAAAAACTAAAGTATGTCCTACCTGCGGAACCCGCCTGAGCGAGAATGCCACACGTTGTCTGGTATGTGGAACCGAACTCACCGCGAAAGCCGCTACGAAATCGAAAAAAGCCGAAACGATCGTCCAAGCCAGCCGCATGCCCGAGATCACACTCAGCCTGCCGGCGGCGCTGGGCGCGCTTGTAACGATTTTGCTCATTGGCGCGGCTGTAGTTTATTTCCTCCTGCAATCAGGCTTTACCGGAACTACGCTTACAGAACCAACGATTGAAGTCACTCCATCTGAAACCGGAACGATTACTCCTACAGCGACAGAGATATCTACACAAACACCCATCCCGACCGAAACACCATTGCCACCATTCGACTACACAGTTCGCGATGGCGATACATGCGGCGGCATTGCGGTTGCATTTGAGGTTTCGGTTCAAAGCATTGTCATTTTGAACAACCTGCCAACCACCTGTATCATATCGGTAAACCAGGTGTTGAAAATTCCTTATCCGACGCCAACACCTGCCCCTCCGCCAACGGAAATTCCCAATGAAGCCACACAAACTGCAGAGGCATGTGAAAAGGTTCCCTATACAGTTCAGTCCAATGATACGCTTTCGAGTATTTCCCTAAACTATAACGTGCCGCAGGATGCGATCAAGTTTTATAACGGGTTATCAACGGATAATGTTTTTATCGGACAAACTCTACTGATTCCTTTATGCGCGAGGTTTGCAACACCGGGACCTACTCCCACAGCGACTCTGCCGCCTCCCTACCCCGCCGCGAACCTGCTCCTGCCTGCGGACGGCGCTGCGTTCACCCTGGCAAATGATGTTGTCACGTTACAGTGGGCTTCAATTGGCACGTTACGTGAAAACGAAGCCTACCAGGTAACCATCGAAGATGTGACATCCGGTCAGGGGCGCCGCCTCACAGATTATGTGACAGATACGAAGTTTATCGTACCTACTTCCTTCCGCCCAAGTGACAATCTCGCACATGTGATTCGCTGGTGGGTAACAACCGTTCGTCAAAGCGGTGTGGATGAACAGGGCCAGCCCATTTACAACTCAGCCGGTGCAGTCAGTGAGGAACGCGTCTTCACATGGGTTGGAGTAGCGGTCGAAGGCACACCTACGCCATAGTCAAAATATCTGAAACCCTCTCCCCATCAAAGTTGATTTTGATGGGGAGTTTTCTTTTCTAAAACCTTGACAAGATTAGGAAACCTATTAAAATATTCGCATTATTCAATTTTTTGAATTATTCAATAATCTGGAGTAAAATCATGTCCCCTTTTGCACTTAATCTCGAAAAAACTCAAATCAAGAGTTCATTGGTTATGGTCGAGCCTGCCATCAATGCCTTTGGCAGTATGGTCCTGATTTCGAAAGGCGAGGATGAGCCTGGTATTCACGAATGGGTAGCAAAAACCCGCGCCAAAATGTCCGCTGAAGAGCGCTTTCGTCATAAACTGGTGACGATCGGTTTCCACTATTCCATTTTGCCGCAGCAGGCTGGGACGACATTTGAAACATACCTGAGTGAACTTGATGCCACACCGCCTTCGGAATTTCGAGACCGTTTACTGAAAGCTTATTCAGAAATTTGCATGACGGAGGAAGCACAAAAAGAACAGAGCAGATCTGTGGATTGGGACGAAGTACTATCTTCTGCCAGGAATTATGTCGAGTTCCTCAGATTCCGTTTTGGTGAAGAATTAACTGATGAGGAAATAGAGACACGCGCGTACCAGTATGTTATTGACCCGGCGGCCCTCAAACAACTTGTAACGGGACACATCCGCTGGTTTTGGAGAAATTACCTTCAAGCTGAATGGACCCGCGTCCGCCCAATGCTGGAAGAATCGGCAAAGGCGTTCAATCAGATCGATGTCAGTGATATGACGCGCTTGGAGATCATCCAATTTGTGACAGGCAAGGAATACAACGAATCAAAATGGGGCGATGAACTGGATAACGCCAAAAACCTGATCTTCATTCCCAACGCTCATCTGGGACCTTATATTCGCCACGCAAAAATACAGGATGACTTTTACATTTACTTTGGTGCACATCTGCCTGAAGGATCGACTCTACATATCCCTGAATTGGATCGGGCAGAGATCGTCGCCAGGCTCTCTGCACTGGCAGATGATACACGCTTGAAAATATTACAGATGATCGCTGATAGAGGCGAGATGCGCTCACAGGAAATTATGGAAGCGATCAATCTCAGCCAGCCGAGTGTTTCACGCTATCTGAGTCAGCTAACGGCAACAGGCTATTTACAGGAAAGGAGAGAAAGCGGAGCAAAGGTATATATCCTCAACAAGGATCGCATCGAAAAGACTTTCAAGGCAGTTAACGCCTTTTTATTGGGTCGTACTTAGTCTGATTTACTCAAGGAGAATCAAATGAATCACTGGCAGGATGAAATACACGCTGAATATAATCGTCAGCGGATATTGGATGAAGTAGAACAAATTCGTCTGGTAAAACTGGCGCGCGGTTCCCGTGTTTATCGCCCCGGGATATTCGAGCGGACAATGTTCAACTTCGCAAATTGGATGATATCAACTGGCAAACGTCTTCGCAGCCGCTATGAGATACCCTCTGTAAATTGCAGCAAGTCACCCACTGGCAGCTTGGCACATTAATCAAACCTTGCGAAGGTTTGTCCTGAGGGCAACGCCCGAAGGATCGACCCTTCGCAAGGTTTTTGAACTTGGAGATCAATGAATAATTTACTGGCAAGAACAACAAAGGTCTATAACGAGTACCCGCGCGCATTCTGGATTTACAACATCATCGTGTTCATTGACCGGCTCGGTGGGTTCATGCTCTATCCATTTTTTGCGCTTTACCTGACGCAGAAATTTGAAATTGGCATGTCCACAGTAGGCATTCTATTTGCCATCTTCTCCATTTCAGGAATGGTGGGAAGCGCCCTCGGTGGAGCGATTGCCGATCGGACGGGACGCAAAGTGGTGATCATCTTCAGCCTAATCCTTTCTTCGCTCAGTGCGTTAGGAATGGGCTTTGCCCCATCGCTGGGAATCTTTATAGCTGTGGTTGCTGTCGTTGGTACACTTTCCAGCATTGGTCATCCTGCTCACGAAGCAGTCGTCGCAGACTTACTCCCACCGGAGAAGCGCGCTGAAGGCTATGGCATCATCCGCGTAGTCTTCAATGTCGCGGTCATCATCGCGCCACCCATCGCAGGCTTGTTAATTTCCAACTCTTATCTCACGCTTTTCATTGTGGATGCAATCATCAGTCTGATCGCTGCTACGATCGTCTTACTCGCCCTGCCTGAGACAAAACCGCAGTTACACGCACATTCCAAGCCTGAATCGATGAAGCAAACCTTTGCAGGCTATGGACGGGTCTTCAAAGATACCCCCTTCGTGGCATTCATCGGCGTGACCGTGCTGATGACCCTCGTCTACATGAATATGAACTCAACACTTGGAGTCTTCCTGCGTGACCAACACGGATTGCCGGAAATCAGATATGGCTGGCTGCTTAGTATCAACGCTGTTATCGTTGTCTTCTTCCAATTTTGGATGACGCGCCGACTCGAAAAATACAGGCCCATGATGATGATGGCAGCTGGCTCGCTGCTCTACGCGATTGGCTTTGCCATGTATGGATTTGTTTCAGGCTTTGCATTCTTTGTGATCGCGATGATTATTATTACCATTGGCGAAATGGTGGTCTCACCATTCCAGCAATCACTCGTCGCGAGTTTCGCGCCTGAGGATATGCGCGGACGATACATGGCTGTCTCAGGACTCACATGGAGTATTGCATTCACAATCGGTCCCTATTTTGCGGGGCTGATCCTGGATAGTGCAAATCCGAATTTGCTATGGATTGTTTGTGGAGTGATCGGGTTGCTGGCAACATTCGGCTTTACTGTTCTCAATAAAGTTCATCACTCCTCCTATCTCCCCATTGCAGAACCTGCCGCTACGGACTAACACGTGGTAGCACTCCTCACAAATGGGACAGGTCTAACGCAGGACCTGTCCCAATTTTTTTAACGCTTCCGCTTCGAGACAAGCCGGAAGCTGATCCTGTCTCGACAAGCTTCTTCTCCCCTTGTAAAATCACACTTATCAAACAGTGACTGGAGAATCAAATGGATCCGCGAGCTTATAACCGTGAAGCGTGGAATCGTGAAGTTGAAAATGGAAACCGCTGGTCACAACCTGTTGACCAGGAGACAATTGCAAATGCAAAGCAGGGCATTTTTTCCATTTTACTTACAGAGAACATTCCTGTTCCAAAAAGATGGTTTCCACCTCTTAAGGATGCAGATGTTTTGTGTCTTGCATCAGGCGGCGGTCAGCAAGGACCCGTACTCGCGGCCGCGGGTGCGAACGTCACCGTCTTCGACAACTCCCCCGCCCAATTGAAACAGGATCAACTTGTGGCAGAGAGAGAAGCGCTTTCCATCCAAACGGTGGAGGGCGATGCGGCGAATTTGTCCATGTTCGCGAGTGAGTCTTTTGATCTGGTATTCAATCCCTGTTCAACAGTTTTCATGCAGGATGTACGCGCGGTGTGGAAAGAAGCTTATCGCGTGCTTCGCCATGGCGGCACTTTGATGACCGGCTCCATGAATCCTGTCCATTACATTTTCGATTGGTATAAGATGAACGAAGGTATCCTTGAGGCTACATACTCGATTCCCTATTCAGATTTGACAAGCATTCCAAAAGAGGATTTGGATGAACTCATTGAAAAAGGCCAGCCACTGGAGTTCGGTCACAGCCTCACCGATCTGCTTGGCGGCCAATGCGACGCAGGCTTTGTCATCACGCATATATATGAAGATGTCATGCTTGATTCACCACTGGACAAGTATCATCCCAGTTACATCGCGACGCGGGCGGTGAAACTCTTGAAGGCATAATGGATTGTGCGATTCGCTTTTTAGGCGATTGGGCAGTGCGTCCAAAAGGAATTATACAGACCTTATTTACAGAATTAGCAGCGTTACGGAACAAAACTTATCCAGAAATAAGATTGAAGGTGAAATATGCTTGATTCCTCTGAGAAAGACAGTGAATTGCTGACGAACATTCAGGCACGATGGTCCGATCTGGCTAAACTTCTGGAAGAAACTAATTCACATTGGTCATATGAAGATCCAATTTACCGCTTCTACCATCAGTCCTTCAAAGTCTACGGACTTCAAAGTGAGACCAAAAGGATAGTTGATGCGTTACAGAGTCTCGCCCCAGCTGGAACGACTTTCTGTCCAATGTTTCAAGAGATTTATAAGGCTGGTGCAAGTGGAAAGCAATTTGAGCTGGAGCATAATCTACAATGGACAGTCCACACCAGACCGTTCCTGGAAGCCTTTTTTCACGCCAGATTCTTTTTAGAGATGGCCGTCAAATATGGTAAAGAATTATCAACTGCACCAACAATGCTGCCTTCCGGTTGGGCTGCATTGCTTTGTTTATATAATTTGCGATAAGCCTTTCGTATGTTTCACAAGAAAATAGGGAAAATCAGAAATGGCTGGATTGAAATTATTGCGCCTGACGACTACTGGCAGAAAGACCGGAAAGGAACGCACCACTCCGTTGTACTACTTCGAACATAAAGGGAAATATGTCATCATTGCCTCTGCTGGGGGTGCAGACCAACGTCCATCCTGGTTCCTTAATTTATTGAACAATCCGCACGTGACAGTCAGAATCGGAAATAAAGAAATTCCAGCAGTTGCAAAGATCGCCTCTCCCGTCTTACGCAGAAAGCTTTGGGACACGCTAATTGGTATGTCTCCAATGTACGACAGGTTCCAATCAAAGACGAAGCGTAAGATCCCTATAATCCTACTGCAGCCTTTAAACCAAACCTAAACTTCGGCCGCCTAACCACTCGCTAGAGCAGACGATGAAGAGATAATAGACAAATGACAACGAGCCCCAGGCAAGAGAATCTATACATCCAGCGCATCAATGCTGTCATTGGTCACGTCCGCGAAAACTTGAATGATGATTTATCACTGGACACGCTCGCGCGAGTGGCAGGCTTCTCGCCATTTCATTTTCATAGAATATTCAAGTCCATCACCGAAGAAACTGTCAACGATATAGTGATGCGTCTCCGTTTGGAGCGCGCGGCAGCTTTGCTTCGGTCAACACCGAAACTTTCTGTCACTGATGCTGCCTTTGAATCCGGCTTTAAATCGATTTCGGTTTTCTCGCGCGCTTTCAAGAAGCGCTATGGTCTCAACGCCAAACAGTGGGATCGGCAAAGTTCCTTGAAAAATAGCAAGAATGGTCAATTGTTGGATGGCTTTCCTCGTTATACTTTGGAAAATTTGAGCGGCTTTGCACAGCATAATGCGTTTGAGGTAAGTCTTCGTTCTTTGCCCGCCCAACGACTGGCGTATATCCGAGTATTCGATTCTTACAGCCAGTTTAGCCGGGTGAAAGAGGTTTATCACCGCTTGATCGAATGGTATTGCGGACGCGGAGGCACTCTTGAGAAAACTACGCTGTATGGTATGTCGCAGGACGATCCTGATGTGACGCCGCTTCGGTTATGCCGTTTTGACTGGTGTGTGACGGTGCCTGCCGATTGGCAGGCAGAGGCTGATGTGAGCGTGCGAAACTTTCCAGCCTGCCAGGTGGCGACCATCCATTGTATGGGCGATATCAGGCAGGAGGACAAAGCTATTCAATACCTGTTCCGCTATTGGTTGCCGCGCAGTCGTTACCAACCCGCTAATTTGCCAGGGATGGAAATCTATCGGCGGCAACCAGCTGAGCTGGGATGGGAAATATACGATATAGAGTGCGCTATACCAATTGTGGCGCTATGACTACGAGTAGGGGACGTTCTCCCCTGGCACCGTGCGGCTTAAGCCGTACCAGGGCAGGTGTAACGTCCCCGTCGGCGTAAGACGCTTCGCGTACCGACTACGCGCCAAAATTTATAAAGACTTATGAAACACATATTACTATCTGAAAGGAGAAAAGTATGGAACTCGGCACATTTTCAATCAGTTTGGCTGTGAAGGATATCAAGGCTTCGAAGGCTTTTTACGAGAAGCTCGGTTTCAAGGTCTTTATGGGAGATATTTCGCAGAACTGGCTGATCCTGAAGAACGGAGATCACGTGATCGGTCTTTTCCAGGGGATGTTCGAGAGGAATATGTTGACGTTCAATCCCGGCTGGGACAGCAATGCACAAAAACTTGATTCTTTCGCAGATGTGCGTGAACTACAGCGCCAGTTGAAGGCACAGAGCGTGGAGTTAATGAGCGAGGCAGATGAAAGTACAACAGGACCTGCAAGTTTTATGATACTGGACCCCGACGGCAACCCAATCCTCATTGATCAACACGTCTGACCACTCACCGCTTTAGAGTAAAACCCTCACACCAGCCAATTGCGCTGGAGGACGGCCTGCTTGATAGAACAGGCCGTCTTTAATTTTTATCCAACCTTGACAATACCTCTAACAATTGCTGCTCCCAGTCCTCATCTTTTCCAAACGAACACCAATAGGCAGACTTGCCGCCTCTTATACCCGGACCCAGGTCTGCCAGCCGCTTCCCATCTTTATCCTCACTGGACGTTGGATACCGCAAAACGATCTGTCCGCTTTCCCAACTGATAGACGATAAGCCAGCTTTCTCCGCACGCAATTTGACGCGCATCTGATAAAACAAGTTTTGCACCATTTCTGGTAATTCCCCAAAGCGGTCATTGAACTCGGAGGCCAGTGCATCGATCTCGGTTTCATCGCGTAAATCCGCAATGCGACGATAGAGACGCAAACGCAGATCCTGGTCAGCAATATAATCAGCAGGAATTCCTACAACCAACGGCAAATCCACATTCACAGGCATGGATATGGGTTGAGTCAGATTTGAAAGTACAACATCAATCTTTCCCTCTTTCATTCCACCGTTTTTCTTCGAAGCCTCAATCCTCCTAATCTGTCTCACTGCATCTGCCAGCAGTCTCGTATAGAGATGAAACCCAACTGCCTGAATATGCCCATGTTGACGCGTGCCGAGCAGATCGCCTGCGCCGCGAATCTCAAGGTCGCGCATGGCAATTGAATATCCCGCGCCTAGCTGAGTGTTCTCAGCTATGACTTCAAGTCTTTGCTGTCCATCCTGTGTGGGAGTCAATTTTCCGTGGCGGAAAAAGTAAGAGTACGCCCGAGCAGCTCCACGTCCGACGCGACCGCGTAGTTGATAAAGCTGAGCCAAACCGAACGTGTCCGCGCGGTCCACGATGAGCGTATTCGCATTCGGTATATCCAAACCCGATTCGATGATCGTCGTCGAAAGCAGGATATCAGTCTCGCCCGCGTTGAAGCGGTGCATCACATCCGCAAGCTGATTTTCTGGCATCTGCCCATGGCCGATATCCACCTGCGCCTCAGGAACAAGCTGGTTCAAATGTATCTTCATTGCATCGATCGTGTTGACGCGGTTATGCACGAAGAATATCTGCCCGCCGCGTTCGATTTCACGCAGAATCGCCTGACGCACAAGTTTCGGTGAATAAGGACCTACATGCGTCACAATTGGAAGCCGTTCTTCAGGCGGCGTGTTGAGGTTTGAAATATCTCGCACACCAGTCAGCGCCATATATAATGTGCGCGGAATGGGGGTCGCAGTCAACGTGAGCACATCCACTTCGGTGCGAAGTTTTTTGAGATGCTCCTTGTGCGTGACACCAAACCGCTGCTCCTCATCGATGATGACCAAACCAAGTTCTTTGAATTGCACGTCAGATGAAATCAGACGATGCGTACCAATGACGATGTCGATCTCACCACTTGCAAGCCCGAACAAAATCGTTGTTTGTTCGCGGGGAGTTCTAAAGCGCGAGAGCATTTCCACCTTCACGGGGAAGGCAGCAAGTCTTTGCAGAAATGTTTCATAATGCTGCTGCGCGAGCACCGTTGTCGGCACGAGGATCGCGACCTGCTTACCATCCATCACTGCCTTGAATGAGGAGCGCAATGCCACTTCTGTTTTGCCATAACCCACATCGCCACATAAGAGTCGATCCATTGGGCGAATTGATTCCATATCGCGCTTGATGTCTATCAATGCGCGCTTTTGATCTTCGGTCTCCACATAAGGAAATGAATCTTCCAGCTCTTTCTGCCATTCAGTATCAGGTTTGAATGCATAGCCTTTCACAATATTTCGCCGTGCATATAGATCCAACATATCCTGCGCGACCTGAATGACTGCCTGCTTGACCCGGCCTTTCCTCTCATGCCAATCCTGCCCACCCAGACGATCCAATGCAGGTACAGCACCCTCCGCGCCTACGTAACGAGTCAATCGATCGGCTTGATGTACAGGCACATACAATTGTCCGCCGCCCTCATATTCAATTGCAAGAAACTCGCGCACATGATTATCAAGTTCACGTTGTACCAACCCGGCAAAGCGACCCACACCATGATCAATGTGAACGACATAATCATCAACTTGTAAGTCCGCATAAACAGATTCAGGGGTCTCGGCAACAGGTCTTTGTCGCCTGCGCGGCTGAGGTCTTTCCCATCCGAAGATTTCGGAGTCAGTGATGAGATGAATTATGGTTGTGCGTTCAGAAAGGGTGAACCCTTCCGATAACGAAGCCTCAATAAATTTTGGATTTTCGATTTCCGATTTAGGATTATCGGACTCAAACCATAACTCATGAAGACGCGAGGACTGCCGCGAGACAACGACGACTTGTTCACCTCTTTCTACGATTGAAGCTAAATACTCGACGAATTGCTTTAGCCTTCCCCCGAACCGCTCATCGTGACCAAAACGCGACGACAGTGCACTCTCTAAGTCTCTGAACTCTAACGCTGTCGAATGACCCATCTCCAAATAGGCGCGTTCTTGTACATTATCAAATAACTCAGACCAGGGAATATATGGTAGGGGAAAATCAGGAGGCAAAGTCTCTTCCTCGATGCTCTCCTGCCTCAACTTGACAGCCTGCTCCTCCACCTCTGCGGCCATGCTTTCAACCACAGATAAATCATCAATCAATACCAACGACTTTTGCGGGAGATAATCCAGCAAGCTGGCAGGCTGTGAATGCAGCAATGGGATTTGAAATTCAGACAACTCAATGCCTTGTTCACCGGTTGCGATAAATTCACGCGCAGGCGTAATTAAAATCGAATCCAAATTTTCAACAGTTCTTTGAGATGCCGGATCGAATTTGCGAATGGTTTCTATCTCATCCCCGAAGAAATCCAAACGGACAGGCAGCTTTTCCGCAGGGGTCCAGACATCAAGAATGCCGCCGCGTCGTGAAAATTGACCGGGTTCAAGAACAGTGTTAACGCGTTGATAGCCAATTTCCGTCCAATGGCGGAAGAGCGCGTCAGGTTGTGCGGTTTGACCGGCAGATAGCTTCTTGCATGCTTTGAGAAAATCGCGACGCGGCAATGTGCGCGTCATCAAAGACCGCGCAGACGCGACGAAGATAGGCGGAACCCCGGGCTTCTCAGCAAATGGAAGATGATACGCGGCAAGGGATGTAAGAGTCTGCAATCGCTCGCGTCGTGTGATAACGCCCCACGCGGCTTGTTCATAAAATAACGGATTCGGCTCCGCAAAGTGAAAGCGCGGCGACTTCACCCAAAAGCCTAACTCATCGAATAAAGATAGCGCGTGATCGGCACGGTCAGTGACGAGCAGGATGGGTCCAGCGAAATCCTGATGCAGCGCGGCAAGGAGGGGTAAACGCGCGGCGCGGGGCAATCCCAGGCCCGGGATTTCCTTTTGGGCTTCGAGGTCTTTCAGCAATTGCTGATATGGATGGAGAGAGCGGATCTGAGAAAATATAGATTCCAAATTATTATCGCCTTTCGTCATATATCTGCGACCAAGCCAGTTGGTCTTCTAAGAATTCATCTATTTCAGCATCATCAAAATTGGAAATCAATGCGGCAAGTTTCAATTGCTTTTTCGCTATTGCCAGGGCTCCAAGAATAGTCTTTACCTCCACATCGGTCTGAACTTTAGGAAAGTCTCTTAAAGCAAGTCTGACGAGTTCATTCCACGCTTGAAAATAGTCTTCTGCCAGCCAATCAGGGAGTGAAGGATTTTTCCTCCTATGCCTTTCAATTTCAATTGTTGAGACAATCGCATAAAAGTTCCAATCGATATTTGATTTCGCAACATAAATACGAACCAAATGGGGAACGACCGCATAAGAGGCATCATCAACGTCTCCTTGATGATGCAATTCGTTCCAAAGTTCCTTCCACGTGACAACAACAGATTCTTCTGCCTCTAATCGCATCAAAGCTGGCCTTGGGTCATACGGAACATGATATCCACCTTTGAGGGTTGTCCACCGTTGGTCTTCAAAAGAAAGCATGTAAGCCTCACAAAAGTAATTTACTCAGTCACGTTGCCATTGAACTTATTCATCGCCGCATTCAAACCATTCTTCACAAATTCAAGCACGGCATCAGCACCGGCATCAAGGATTTCAGAGATGGATTTCATCTCATCGCGTGAGAAATTTTGCAAGATGAAATTGGCGGGATCCATCCTCCCGGGTGGGCGGCCAATCCCTAGGCGTGAACGCGGAAAATCTTTCGTTCCCAGGCTTTCTATCACAGACGACAAGCCGCGTTGGCCGCCAGGACCACCAGCAGCGCGGATGCGAATCGTCCCAAAGGGAATATCCAAATCGTCGGAAAGCACCATCATGTTCGTTAGCGGAATTTTATAGAAGTGGACCAGTCCCTGCACAGATTGACCTGAGAGATTCATATACGTCTGTGGTTTGGCGAGGATGAGTTTTCGGTCTTCATACATCGCGTCGGTGATAATGGCTTTCGATTGCACTTTCATGCCGCGCGCGTTCAAACGGACCGCAATTCGATCAATCAACATAAAGCCAAAGTTGTGACGGGTATCCTTGTATTCGCGTCCTGGGTTGCCGAGACCGATGAGGAGGAAGGTATCTATTGTCATGTATCAAGTTCCAAGTGTCAGGTGCCAGGTTTCAAGTATTATTAGGAGCGGCGCAGGCGAAGGATAAGACCCGAAAGAACGAATAAACCAATGATGACCAATGCGCCGCGGCCAAGGCTGGCATAGATGGCGGTTGGTCCCAGTGAAGCGGGATTCGTTGGAAGAGGAGTCGGTGTGGGACGCGGAGGAGTCGTCGGCGTTGGAGAGGCAGCAAGCAGAAACGGCGTAGGGATTTGAACTTCGACCGCATTCAATGTGGCTGTTGGAACCACTGTTGGCGTTGAGGGTGTCATGTCATTCCCTATTTTGACTGGGACAGTAATTTCTTGAAAAGTATTATCTATAAGATTAACACGCAAACGTAAAACATAATCGCCGTCACTGATGGAGGTGGTGTTCCAAGTCGTTAAAGTGGAATCCGTTACAGGCTGAGAGAGAGTTTGGATGGCGAACCAGGTGCCGGTCGGGTTGGAGGCGTACGAAAAATCCAGTTGGGCAGAGAAGAAGTTCGGAATATCCGTCGTGCCAGTGATCGTGACCTCCCCGCGCAAAACGTCGCCTGCAAGTGGAGACGTGATCTTTATCGGAGGGTCATCTTGCGCGGCAGTTAATAACAAAACAAAGAGCAGAAAGAGCCGGAGTTTCATCAATCGAACATACAAGTTTAACATAAAGCCAAACGGCGGTCAAATTAGGGCATATTAGTCGATTGAGATGCAAGAGCTATTCTCTTGAAATTTGAAGTATGGTACACTGTGACAGACTTCAATTACACAGTGCCGCGTAAATATCTAAATTTGAGAATTGATTTTTACTCCAAATTAATTCGAAAAGTTTAGATATGAATCTGACAAGCGGCAGGAGAACTGTATGACAAGAAATCGCGCTGACCAAATGGTGGAACGCCTGCGTAACATGCAAGCCGCTGCGCCCGATATCGAAGCTTCAGCGGTTGTTTCGGTAGATGGGCTGATCATGGCTTCGGCTTTGCAACAGGGTGTGGAGGAAGACCGCGTTTCAGCCATGTCTGCCGCCATGCTCAGCCTGGGTGAGCGCATTTCCACGGAGCTCGGGCGCAAGGGATTAGAGCAGGTCTACATTAAAGGCAACAAAGGCGCGAT
>JAKEFL010000342.1 GCA_022616105.1 Anaerolineae bacterium
GGGCATGATCATCATTGGTTTATTTACGCTGGTAGCCATCTTCGCGTCTGCACTCGTGCCTCACAGCCCGATCCAGATCCATTCTGGCAAGAATTTCCTCCCGCCTGCCTGGGTGGAGGACTTCAATGGAAAGTCTGGCGATCCCGATTATCTCCTGGGCACGGATACGCTTGGACGCGACGTATTCAGCCGGGTAATATATGGTGCTCGCGTCTCCATGGTAGTTGGTTTGATTCCCACTGCGATCATCATGATCCTGGGCACGATTGTTGGCATGATTGCAGGTTACTTTGGCGGCAGGGTGGATAACCTGCTCATGCGTCTTACAGATGTAGTCTACGCATTCCCGGATCTGTTGTTTTTTATCATCGTGATGGTCTCTTTACGCGACACTTTCATTGGTCAGTTGCTGAACGGGTTGCTCCTGCTATTTTTGGCACTTGCCATTGTCAACTGGGTGAGTGTTGCCCGGCTCGTTCGCGGCCAGGTGCTCTCCCTTAAAGAGAAGGAATTTGTCGAAGCCGCCCGCTGCATCGGCGCGAAGGATATGCATATTATGTTCCGCCACATTCTCCCCAATAGCCTGGGGCCTTTGATCGTATTTGCCGCCTTTGCAATTCCCGGTGCGATCATTACAGAGGCTATCCTTGGCTATCTGGGGCTGGGGCTTCGCCCGGCAACCGATCAAGCTGCCGTCTTTATTACCAGTTGGGGAGGGCTTCTGTTGGAGGGACAGACTGCCATCAACGCACAGCCATACATGCTTCTCACACCTGCAATCTGTGTAGCCCTTATTGTGCTCGCCTTTACCTTCCTTGGTGATGGATTGCGAGATGCGCTCGATCCACGTATGCGCGGTACACAGTAAGCAATACACTTGAGGCCTTGGTGACAACCTGACGATCATGATCGTCAGGTTGTTTTTTTAATTTGTGCCGTTACAGATGAGTATGAATAAGGTTTATGATCGAATCTTTAAGTGTCGAAGCAGAATTCCGCTAATCATTTTGCGATACCCCTCCATAGTGTTGATATGAATAGTTCTTAAGAACTGTTTTTTCATTAATGGACTTTAAGTAACATCCCTCGCAGGTATTGTAGTTGACGCTCCTAAAGAATTGGTTATAATTTGTCTTTACCAGTATGGAAATCAATAGGCAACATCATTTGTAAACTGTTTTAATAGAATACTCAATATTTTAAGGTTGTTGCTGATAGAAAATAATATTCTCTTCTATATGAAAGGAGGTGAGGCGGAAGGAATTTTGTACGATGGCAAGTATGGTTGTGCATCCAAATTAAACTTTTTGTAGTGAGGAGAGTTTCCATGTATAAGAATCGCTTTACGCTTGCCCTTGGCTTGCTGGTCGTAGCCAGCATGGTCCTTGCGGCTTGCGCCCCCGCTGCCCCCGCGCAGCCTGCCGAACCGGTGGTGGTGACTCAGGAAGTCGTTGTGACCGAGGTTGTTGAGGTCGAACGCGAAGCGTTCACCACACCTCACCCGATCCTGAGCGATCTGAAAGTCCGCCAGGCGCTTTCATACTGCACCAACAAAGCCGATCTGATCAAGTCCGTCTATGTGACTTTGGACGAAGCACAGCAAGCCAGCTTGATCATGAACACCAACATCCCGACTGACCACTGGGCTTACGCCGGGGATGCAAATATTACAATCTATCCATTTGATGCTGAGAAGGGTAAAGCCCTGCTTGATGAAGCTGGCTGGACTTTGGCTGAAGGCGCAGACTTCCGCACCAACGCCAATGGCGATGAACTGTCTATGCAGTTCACCACCACCAGCGCCACCTTCCGCCAGACCTGGGCCGCCGTTTGGGAACAGCAGATGGCCGATTGTGGTGTGCGCGTTGTCCGCCTGCATGCTCCCGCCTCCTGGTGGTTCGGTGATACCACCGGTTTAGCCCGCCGCGATTTCACCCTGGGTGCCTTTGCCTGGGTCGGTGAAGCTGACCCAGGTGGCCAGACTTTGTATGCCTGTGATCAGATTCCTTCTCCCGCTAATGGCTGGGAAGGACAGAACTACATGGGTTGGTGTAACGAAACTGCCAGCGCCGCGATCAAAAACGCCAACAACACGCTGGCAAGGGATGACCGAATTAAACATTATCAAGATTTTCAGGCTCAATTCACCACAGATATCCCAAGCATCCCTCTCTTTAACCGCACAGAAGCACTTGCTACAACCGCTGGTTTGACTGGTTTTGCTCCCACCCCCGGTGAACCGTACTACACTTATAATGTATACGATTGGGAACTGCCCGGCAGTGACACCATTGTGATGGGCTTCCCGCAGGAACCTGCGTCCCTCTTTGTGCTCGTTGAAGATGCATATGTAGCGAATGTTGCCTATTCCCTGATTCGCCCACTCCTGGAAACCAGCTTGAACTATGACTTCCAACCCAACCTTATCAAGGAGGTGCCCACGATCGAAAGTGGCAGCACATCCAACAATGACGTTGAAATTACTGAAGGCTCCAAAGTTGTGGATGCCAATGGTGACGTAGTGGACCTCGCCGCTGGCGTTACACTGATCAATGCCGCTGGCGAAACCGTCGAATACACCGGTGGTCCCGTAACCATGAAGCAGTTGGTTTCCACCTTTGAGTTGGTGGATGGTCTTACCTGGGAAGATGGCACGCCCGTTTCGCAGGCTGACCTCGAACTGGGTTTCAAGATTGACTGCGATCCCGAATCCGGCGCGACCTCCTTTATCCTCTGCGATAAGACCGAAGGTGTTGAATTCAACGGAACCAGCTGGACCTATACCTGGCTGCCCGGTAATCAAGATCCGCTATACTTCAACAGTGGTTTGCTCTCGATCTACCCTGCTCATGTGTTGGGTGATGTTCCTGCCGCTGAATGGGCAACCAATCCTCTGGTTGCTGAGACGCCTCTTGCCTACGGCCCCTATAAGATCGTTGAATGGGTCAAGGGCGAAAAGATCGTTTACACAGCGAATGAATTCTGGGTTGGTCCTGCTCCCAAGACCCCGAACATCGTGATCCAGATCATCACACCTGAAAGCCAGGAGGCCCTGCTCCTCGGTGGTGAGATAGATACCTTGGCTTCGGAAGCCATCGTCAGCCCGACCGAAACTCTGGCGGCTGCCGCTGCGGAAGGCAAGATCACTCTTTATGTGCAACCAAGCGCGACCTGGGAACACATTGACCTTGCCCTGTTCCTCCGCTAGAATTACCTCTCGTACGTGCTAGAAAAATAGGTGTGCCTCGAAAGAGGCACACCTATCCTAGCTAAGCGCGTAGTCGGCACGCGAAGCGTCTTACGCCGACGGATGCGTTAGACGCCTTGGGCGCGCATCCTACACATAAAAATATTTTCGAGCGATTACTTAAATTGTGAGGTGTCCGATGACCGCATTTTTTATCAGGCGTATATTCCAGATGATTTTGGTGGTGCTGATCTCGGCAGTTGCCTCTTACGCGTTATTAAATCTTGCTCCTGGGGGACCCCTCGCGGGACTCAGGCAGCAGCAGCAAAGTGCGCGCTTCCAGATCACGGAAGAGGACATCGCACGCATCCGCGCCTATTTTGAACTGGATTTATTTCTCCCTTATCGTTTTACCCGCTGGCTGGTTGGAGTGCCGCGAGGTCCGATCACCATTGGCGGAAACGAATATTTTTCTGATCTCGTCGTGGGATGCCGAAAGCCTCTTGAGTCGGATGTTTTGAATGAAGAGACTGGGAAATTCGAAGCTGTGATAACCGGTTGCAAGGAAGATGTATTTATGAAAGATCTGGCAGGCCGTCGCACAAGCCGCGGTATCTTGTTGGGCGATTTTGGCTTATCCTGGCGCATCCTCCGTGATCGTCCGGTCTCCGACCTTATCCTGAGCCGTCTATCCAAGACGCTTCAGTTGATCGGTTTATCCACCCTGCTTTCGCTTTTGATTGGAATACCGCTGGGAGTGTATTCAGCGGTGAGGCAATATTCAAAGTTTGATTATATCTTTACATCACTTGCTTTTATGGGATCTGCCATGCCGACCTTTTTCTTCGGCATTTTGATGATCATCGCGTTTTCGATCGTTCCAAAAGAGGCTGGCTGGCCCTACGTGCCGTCTGGTCTGTCTGAGTCGGTCCGCGATTACACAATTCCCATCATAGGAGCTGTGGAAGCGGGTTCAATAAAAGATAGGTTCCTGCATTTACTTCTGCCAACAGCTGTCCTGACGATTTTTAATATTGCGTTCTATAGCCGTTTCGTCCGCGCCAGTATGTTGGAGGTGATGCGGCAGGATTATGTCCGCACTGCCCGCGCCAAGGGCCTCGGCGAAAGAGTGGTAATCTTGAAACACGCCCTTCGCAATGCGCTGATCCCTTTTATTACGATTGTTGTATTCACTCTCCCAGGTCTGTTTAGCGGGGCGATCATTACGGAAAGTATCTTTGCCTGGCCCGGGATGGGACGATTGTACCTGTTGGCGCTGGGTGATTTTGATTATCCGGTTGCAATGGCGATTTTTTTCATCCTGGCTGTCTTGACGGTGATCGCTACTTTAATGCGGGATTTTCTTTACACGATCGCAGATCCTCGAATCCGACTCTCCTAAAATGAGGTAAACGCCATGTCAGCCGCACAAGTTGCCAGTCTTTCTGCTGAAACTGTAACAATCGAGGAACGCACGCCGTTCCAAATCGTGATGACTAGATTCAGGCGTCATCGTCTTGCGATGGTCTCTCTAGTTATCATGACCCTTGTTTTACTGATTACCATCCTGGCTCCGGTCATTGCCCCATTTGAGGTACAGGAGTTATCTGTCAATAAGTATTTTGTTCCATTCGGAACTGTGGATGAGGAAACCGGGCGTGTTCACTACCTGGGCACAGACCAAATTGGCAGAGATTACTTTTCTCGTCTGATTTATGCCGGGCGCATTTCCCTTACCATTGCCATCATATCTACATTGATCTCTGAACTGGTCGGCATTGTGATTGGAGCGGTCTCTGGCTTCTTTGGTGGTTGGATTGATAACATCCTGATGCGCTTTGTAGAGTTCATGTTGACGATTCCAACCCTGCCACTGCTTTTAATTATCTCGTCCATGTTACTGCGAAATGAAGAACTGATTCCCATCCCTGAACCATTATTGAGATTCATGGGCAATATTATGTTACTAACCGCACGGGACTCACGCAATGCAGTTTTGATTATCATAATCCTGGCTGGGTTTGGCTGGTTGAATGCCGCACAACTGATGAGAGGTATGGTGCTTTCCCTGCGTGAACAGACCTTTGTGGAGGCGTCTCGTTCCCTCGGGGCTTCGAACTATCGCATTATTACCCGTGATATGATCCCAAATGCCATGGCGCCAATCATCGTGGATGCGTCATTGGGGCTGGCGGGTTATGTTGTGGCAGAAGCCGCCCTTGCCTTCTTAGGGTTTGGGATTCAGGATCCGATTCCAACCTGGGGAAATATGTTGTCTGCCTCACAGGAATTCATGCTGGATCGCCCCTGGTTACCATTGGTGCCGGGCCTGCCTATTTTCCTCTGCTCTTTGGCATTTAATTACATTGGTGATGGTTTGCGCGACGCACTTGACCCGCGTTTGAAGCTCTAAGCATGTTGGACATTTCACATTGGAGATGAATCGTGGCTGAAGAAAAAAACATCCAACCTCTGCTTGAGATACGGAACCTAAAAACATATTTCTATACGGAAGATGGCGTCGTAAGAGCTGTGGATGGGGTGGACATCGAAGTTTATCCGGGTGAGGTGCTGGGTATTGTGGGCGAATCCGGCTGCGGAAAAAGCGTCACCTCACTTTCCATCATGCGATTGATCGGCCAGCCAGGAAAGATCATCGAGGGTGAGATTTTATATGAGGGCAGGGATCTGCTAAAACTCTCGGATACCGAAATGATGGCCATGCGCGGCAACCGCATTTCAATGATCTTCCAGCAGCCGCAGACTTCTCTAAACCCGGTGTTCCGCGTCGGCGAACAGATTAGTGAGGTTCTAAATATCCACCAGGATTTCGGCAGGGAAGCGGGACGTAAACGCGCAGTTGAGTTGCTCAAACTGGTGGGAATCCCTGATGCCGAACGCCGCGCAGAAGCATTCCCCCATGAACTTTCAGGGGGTATGGCACAGCGGGTGATGATCGCCATGGCGCTGGCGTGCGTTCCAGACCTTCTGATTGCAGACGAACCCACTACTGCGCTGGATGTAACGATCCAGGCACAAATTCTGGACCTGATGCGTAATCTGCGCTCGCAGCTTGGTGCAGCTGTCATTCTTATCACGCATGATCTGGGCGTGATCGCTGAAATGGCGGACCGTGTTGCAGTGATGTATGCGGGTGAGATTGTTGAGCAGACAGATGTGCTCAGCCTCTTTAAAGAACCATTGCATCCCTATACAGTGGGTCTCATAGGCTCGACTCCCGTTCTCGGGAATCTTCGAGAGAAACTCGAGGTTATTCCGGGAACTGTGCCAAATCTGGTAAATTTACCTCCCGGATGCCGCTTTGCGCCGCGCTGCCAGGCTTGTGTAAAATACAGTATGTCCATTTGTAGTGAAAAGCGGCCCAATTTGATCCAGACCGCTAAAGGTCACAAAATTCGCTGCTGGTTATATCAGGATTCTGAGTCTGATGGACACATTGCACCCCTTAAAGAACAAATTCAATGAAGAAATGATTCTGACATGCGAAATAATTCATCCAAAGATAATTATGAACTGGTTGTAGTAAAGGATCTGGTCAAGTATTTCCCTGTTCGCGCAGGTATATTTCAACGGGTTAAAGCCTGGGTACAGGCAGTTGACAAGGTCAGTTTCACTGTGAGAGAAGGTGAAACACTCGGCCTTGTAGGCGAATCCGGCTGTGGGAAAACAACAGTCGGACGCTCCATTCTGCGTCTCATAGAACCAACTTCTGGTTCTGTGTCTATTAACGGGGAGGATGTAATTCAAATGCGCGCACAGTCGCTAAAGATTGCGCGCCGCAATATGCAAATCATTTTTCAGGATCCGTATGCGTCTCTCAACCCTCGTTTGCCTATTGGAGAATCGGTGATGGAGGGACTGCACATCCATAATGTTGGTCATCCCAAGGAGCGCTGGGATATTGCTATCAGCATGTTGAAAAAAGTGGGGCTGGAAGATTATCATGCCCGCCGTTACCCTCACGAATTCTCCGGTGGTCAGCGCCAGAGAATTGGCATTGCCCGAGCGCTGGCATTGCAGCCCAAGTTCATCGTTTGTGATGAGCCGGTCTCTGCGTTGGATGTTTCCATCCAATCGCAGGTGTTGAATATTCTGAAAGACCTGCAAAACGAATTTGGTTTAACATACCTGTTCATTGCTCATAATATGAGCGTGGTCGAACATATTTCAGATCGGGTCGCAGTCATGTATCTGGGCAAAATGGTGGAACTTGCCGATCGGGAGGAACTCTTCCGCAAACCATTGCATCCATATACACAGGCACTATTATCGGCAATACCCATACCCGACCCAACTTTGAAACGCGAGCGGATCATTCTAAAAGGTGATGTGCCCAGCCCGTTGAACCCACCCAAAGGCTGCCGCTTCCATCCACGCTGTCCCTGGGCAATAGAAATATGTTCACAACAGGAGCCTGAGTTTAAGGAATTACTCCCCGGTCATTGGACGGCTTGCTGGGTGGCAGAACAAAATCTGTAAACATTTGTTTCCGTCATTGCGAGGAGCCGCTGGTTGAGTAGCCCTGAGACGCCGCATTGAGCCTGTCGAAATGGTTCGTTGCGACACTTGCACCCGATTTGCCAAGCAAATCGTGCGTTCGGTGCAGTGCAGGTGAGGGCGTATCGAAACCAAGGCGACGAAGCAATCCCCATCACCGTGACGGACGCTTCGCGGCTTCGCCCTACACCTGCACTTGCGTGTGATTTGCTTAGCAAATCATGCAAGTGTCGGGCTCGCAATGACGGAGGGTTTGGTTATATAATAAGGGGAATTCGTAGAAGCGGACTTTCAAATGAAAAAATATATTTCAGTATTTTTAATTCTATTGATCCTTTCTGCCTGCGCGCCACAGGTGACTGAGATTCCTGTTGTCCCTCCAACGCCAAGCGCAACGCAGTCCACACCTCCCCCTGCGGGCACGCCGACGCCTGCTCCGCGTTCATTGACGGTTTGTCTCGGCGAGGAGCCGAACACGCTTTATCCGTATGGCAACCTCAATGCTGCCGCGCGAAGCGTTCTATCCGCAATTTACGATGGGCCAATGGATGTCGTCGAATATGGATACGAACCGATCATTCTTGAGAAAATTCCGACCCTCGAGGATGGTGATGGGCAGCTAAGTCCCATTATAGTTAGCGTGGGAGATCAGGTTATTGATTCGAGCGGCAACCTCGTGACTCTGGATACCGGTGTAAAGATTCGGCCCAGCGGCTGCCGCGCTGATGATTGTCTGATCACGTATGACGGTTCAAGCGCCATCGAGATGGAGCAACTCGTTGTGACATTCACTCTGCTTGAAGGCTTGTTATGGTCAGATGGTGAACCCCTTACAGCCGACGATTCGATCTATTCCTTTGAACTCGCATCGAACGATGACACACCCGTTTCCAAATTCGTCATAGACCGCACACAGACCTACGAAGCCGCCGACGATCTGACAATTCAATGGTGGGGCAAGCCAGGCTTTATTGATCCCGATTACTTCACGAACTTCTGGATGCCTCTTCCCAGACACGCATGGGGTGAGTTCCCGTCTGCCGACCTCACAAAACTGGATGTTTCCTCACGCCTGCCTGTTGGCTGGGGTCCTTATATTATTGATGAATGGGAAAGAGGCAGGCAAATCCATTTTATTAAGAACCTGAATTACTTCCGCGCAGAGAGCGACTTGCCAAGGTTTGACGAGTTGACATTCCTCATCTTCCCCGATACGAACTCAGCAATGACTTCGCTTGTGGATAGAACCTGTGATGTTCTCGATCCATCCGTCAGATTGGACGGACAAGTAGGCCTGCTCCAGCAAATGCAAACAGATCGTCAGGCAAGCTTGTTGACATCACAGACCATGACCATGGAATGGCTGGGTCTTGGAATCCTTCCTGCATCTTATGATAATGGTTTCAAACCCAAAGAGGATCGCCCCGATTTCTTTGGCGATGAACGCACCCGTCAGGCAATTGCAGTATGCCTGGATCGCCAGAAGGTGGTGGACACCGTCCTTTTTGGTCTCTCCCAGGTGCCAGATAGTTATCTTCCAGCAGATCATCCGCTGCATAATGGCAACCTTCAAGCTTATACATTCAACCCGACGCGAGGCAACCAGATCCTTGAACAGGTGGGATGGATCGATCAGGATAATGATCCTTCCACGCCTCGCCAGGCGCTTGGTGTAACGAATGTTCCTGCGGGAACCCCTCTTGTGCTTGACTACATTACATCATCTGCCACTCAACGCCATCAAGTGGTTGAGATACTTACCCAATCGCTTGCTGAATGCGGCATTGGATTGAATCCGATTTACTACTCCGCAGTGGATTTTTACGCACAAGGACCCACTGGTCTGCTCTTTGGTCGCAACTTCGATCTTGCTGAATACGCGATCGGCGTTAACAGTCTCGAACCGCAATGCAGTTGGTTTACCACGTCACAGATTCCGGGAGACGAAAACCATTGGGTTGGAACGAACATCAGCGGCTATCAAAATCCCCAATTCGATAGTGCCTGTGAGAAAGCACTTCGGTCACTGTCTTCTGACCCTGAATATGCATTTCATCAGGAGGCGCAGGCGATCTTTGCATCAGACTTGCCATCCATCCCTCTATACCTGCGACTCAAAGTTGCCGCGACCCGCCCGGATTTTTGCGGATTCACACTTGACCCATCCTCCTCATCCGCACTCGCTGACATCGAAACATTCGATTATGGAGAAGGTTGCAATCCCTGACGCGCAATTCCCGTCCCGTCACCGATCCATCGAAGCGTCAGCCTGCTGCCGTTATATCAGCGTTGCTTTCTGTTCATTTCAGTTGGTTCTTCAGGATTTGCCATGATGCGCCGTTCGTGGTAGGTCGGATTGCCAATCCGACCTACGCGGTACCATCAGATATGCTGATTATCATTGCGATTCCCAAAGAGCCTTTCTGTTCGACCGTATAAAATAAAAATTATTTGCTATAATGCAAATCATTCCTGAATAATGGAGAGTCCTGTGATGAACAACAACAAACCTCTGTTGGAAGTTAAGGGTCTCAAAACATACTTTTACACCGAAGATGGTGTTGTTCGCGCGGTGGACGGTGTGAACTTTGAAGTATATCCCGGCGAGGTATTGGGGCTGGTCGGTGAATCGGGCTGTGGCAAAAGCGTGACTTCGCTTTCAATCATGCGCCTGATTTCCAAACCGGGCAAAGTGGATGCAGGCGAAATCCTGCTGGACGGCGAAAACCTTTTGGATCTGCCCGAAGAGGAAATGATAAAAGTTCGCGGCAACCGCATCTCGATGATCTTTCAACAACCACAGACTGCGCTCAACCCTGTATTCAAAGTTGGCGATCAACTGGCTGAAGTATTGAATGTCCATCAGGATATGGGCAGGGAAGCCGGTTGGAAGCGCGCAGTGGCTTTGCTCAAGATGGTGGGCGTGCCAGATCCCGAACGACGCGCAGAGGCATATCCCCATGAACTATCCGGTGGCATGGCACAGCGTGTGATGATCGCGATGGCGCTTGCCTGTATCCCTGAATTGCTCATCGCAGACGAGCCCACAACGGCTTTAGATGTTACCATTCAAGCCCAGATCCTGGATTTGATGCGCGACATGCGCAAGGAGATGGGCACCTCTGTCATCCTCATCACCCACGATCTCGGTGTGGTGGCAGAAATGGCTGAACGCGTGGCGGTCATGTATGCAGGCGAGATCGTTGAGCAAACGGATGTCAATTCATTGTTCGATGAACCGCTGCATCCGTACACACAGGGGCTGATCGGTTCGATCCCCATCCTTGGTGAAATAAAAGATAAACTGGATGTGATCCCCGGCTCGGTGCCGAACCTGGTCAACCTGCCGCCGGGTTGCCGCTTTGCGCCGCGTTGTCAATCGCGCGTCAGATATGGATTGACGATTTGCACTGAAGTAAAGCCTGAACTGGAAGAGGTCAAGTCCGGTCATTATGTACGCTGCTGGTTATATGAGAGCGCGGAGGAACATAGACATACCGCCCCGCTTAAGGTCGGCTAGTCATCCCCTTCATGGAGAACATCAAAATGCGGACAACACCTGCTTCCACAAATCATAAAGGGGAAACCCTTGTCGAAGTCAATAATCTTGTTAAATATTTTCCTGTGCGCGCCGGGTTGTTACAGCGCGTTGTGAATCACGTTAAGGCAGTGGATGATGTCAGCTTCATGGTGGAAAAAGGGGAGACTTTGGGATTGGTGGGCGAATCTGGTTGTGGGAAGACGACTGTTGGGCGCACGATGCTCCGACTCGTTGAGCCAACATCGGGCGCAGTAAAGTTTGATGGCAGGGATGTATTTTCCATGAAGCCCCAGGAACTCAAGACTGTGCGCCGCGATATGCAGATCATCTTCCAGGACCCTTACGCCTCACTGGACCCGCGCGTACCCATTGGTGAATCTGTCATGGAAGGCTTGCACATCCACAGGATCGGTACACCAAAGGAACGCGTGGATATCATGCTGGAGACTCTCAAGAAAGTGGGTCTGGAGGATTACCACGCCCGCCGCTATCCACATGAATTTTCAGGCGGTCAACGGCAGCGCATTGGTATTGCACGGGCGCTGGCTCTTCGCCCAAGATTCATCATCTGCGATGAACCAGTCTCTGCGCTGGATGTTTCCATTCAATCTCAGGTCTTAAATATTTTGAAGGACTTACAAGCCGAATTTGGTCTTACATATTTATTCATTGCTCACAACCTCTCTGTGGTTGAGCATGTATCCAGTCGCGTTGCTGTGATGTATTTGGGGAAAATGGTCGAATTAGCTACGCGCGAAGATTTGTTCCGCAGTCCACTGCATCCATATACTCAGGCTCTAATGTCTGCAATTCCTGTTCCAAACCCGCGCCTGAAGCGAGAGCGCGTTATTTTGAAAGGGGATGTGCCCAGCCCACTCAACCCACCAAAGGGCTGCCGCTTCCATCCGCGTTGCCCATGGGCAATTGAAATATGCTCGCAGGAGGAGCCGGAGTTCAAAGAACTCAAGCCAAATCACTGGGCGGCTTGCTGGGTGGCTGAACAGAATTTGAAATCATAACGAATAGCAAGTTTGATTTTTTTATGGCTGCTCCATGTGTTCTTCTGGTTGACGATCAAAAAGATATAGTCCGTCTTCTGCATTCGAGTTTGCAAACGCTGGGTCATCAGTTGGATCTTGTCGATGCACCTTCCGGTGAGGAGGCTTTGCTGGAGGCGTCGCGTCGCAAAATAGACCTGTTGGTGGCCGATTATCTTTTGCCTGGCATCTCAGGGGTTGAGTTGATGCACAAGATCAGGGCGCGGAATGCAGAACTAAAAGTGATCTTCATCTCTGGCATGACGGAGCGTAAGGCACGCGCTGAAATGCTGGGGGCGGGGGCAGTTGCCATCTTCGATAAGCCCATCCCACTTGCAGATTTTCTGGATGCGGTGGAGCGCAGTTTGGGATTGGTGCGCACGATCTTTCCGCCTGAAACTGGCAAGGAGAGTGAGGAACATCGTCAGACACTTTCTGAATTGTTGAGCGGGTTTCGTCAAAAGGTCAAAGCAGACGCAGTCTTCCTCATCAGTGACCGCGCACGCGTACTGGCGCGCGCGGGTGATTTATATGACAGCAGTATGGAAGTCTCGATGCTTTCGGCGTTAATGGCAATTTACAGTGCCGGGCTGAAGGTTTCCCGTTTTATACGGCAGGAACGTCTGGATAGCTACCATGTATTTCGCGGGGGTGATCATGATCTGATTCTCATACCGGTCGATGCATCTCATGCGTTATTGCTTGCTGGCAAGGAACTTGCCAACTCAGAACGTATGCTGCAAACTGTGGAGGGTATGCTCTTTGTGCGCGGCGATGTAGAGAACATTCTGCAATCGCTAGGAGTGTCACCTCCACACATGGTTACGGAAGCACCTGTCCCTGCGAGTGATGCGAGCGAAGCGGCAATCATGTTTGAATCCGATGAACCCGAGCCTGAAGTGGATGTCGACGCGTTGTTTGCATCCGCAAGCGACAAGAAAAAGGTCGATGATCTGGATGCATTTTGGAATGACGCGGTGGAGAAGACGGGAAACATTCCTACGAACCCCGATGTGATTACTTACGATGAAGCCAGAAAACTTGGGCTGACCCCTGGGAAAGGCACGGGCCGCCTTCCATCAACGGGGCCGCTCAAGAAAAAGTGATATTGCCCATCCCCAATCGCTATGATACAATTCGTGCGTTCTGGGGCGTGGTGCAAGGGCAGCACACCAGCCTTTGGAGCTGTGGATCTTGGTTCGAATCCAGGCGCCCCAGCCACAAAATTCCCGCTTATGCGGGGCTTATTTTCTAAACGGGCTTCGCTTGCGTAAAGCGGGTGAGCCTGTTTTTATTCGGAGTTATTTATGAAAGTTACTGCTGTATTATTGGCAGCGGGTCAGGGTACGCGTATGAAATCAGACCTGCCAAAAGTATTGCACCCGCTGTGCGGCAAACCTATGATTTGGCATGTGCTGCGGGCATTAAAATCTGCCGCGACCGAACAGCCTGTTGTTATAGTGGGTTATGGTGCGGATCGGGTGAAGGAATACCTCGGAGATTCCGCAAAATGCGTTTTACAGGAACCTCAATTGGGAACGGGGCACGCTGTGATGCAAGCCGAATCCCTGCTCAAGGATAAAACGGATTATGTGATCGTGGCATATGCAGATATGCCCCTTTTACGCGGGGAGATCTTTAATCGGCTTCTCGAAACGCAGCGCCACAATCCTGGACCTTTGAGCCTGGTGACCGCCATCGCAGACGACCCGCGCGGCTTTGGGCGCGTCGTGCGAAAACCCGATGGGACAGTGGAAGCCATCGTCGAGGAATATGTCGCCACTCACGATCAACGAAAGATCAAGGAATTGAATGTGGGCGCGTATTGTTTCAAAGCCGAATGGTTGTGGGACGCGTTGCATCATATCGAGAAGAATCCGAAAAAGGGTGAGTATTATCTGACGGATGTGGCTGAACTTGCCGCAAAAGAAAACTTGCCTGTCCAGGCTGTAGTTCAATACAACCTTGCAGAGATCATCGGCATTAATACCCGCGTCCATTTGAGCGAAGCCGAGGCTGCGATGCGCGTCCGCATCAACCGCGAATACATGCTGGATGGCGTGAGTATGACAAACCCCGCTTCTGCATATATTGAAGCAGGCGTAAAAATCGGCAGGGATACGGTCATTCTGCCGAACACACATATCCAGGGTAATACAGAGATCGGTGAGGGGAATGTGATTGGTCCGAACACCATCATTCGAGATTCTAAAATTGGAAACCGATGCAA
>JAKEFL010000343.1 GCA_022616105.1 Anaerolineae bacterium
ACAAAACCTACAAGACGAGGCTCTCTGATAACTCCACCAACTACAAATGCTGCAATTCCAATTTCTGCTGGATATAGAAAAGATGAATTGGGTTGCAAAAGCCAATTTGCCAGCAGAGATGAAAGTAAGCCCACCCATAACGGCAGTGAAAGCAGGAAGAGATACAAACGCCTCCTTCTGGACATACGAAGTATCTTATCCCCCTCCACGAACAGGCGCAATGAAGCGATATCCCTCGCTGGGGATGGTTTCGATAAAGCGCGGTTCAGCAGGGTCATCATCCAACGCACGGCGGAGTTCAGCCATGCGTGTGTCCACAGTTCGCGTCCCCGCGGGATATTCCCAACCCCAGACAGCATCCAATAATCGTTCGCGAGTCACTGCTTCGTCTGGATGAGTCATCAAGTATTCCAGCACGGATAAGGCTTTCGGCGTCAGCTCCAGATGGGTACCTGCCAGTGTGGCGCGCCGGGCACGACGATCTAATGAAAGATCATGCGCGGTGAGCAGCCATGCCGCGGAAAGAGATCGCTCGCCCGGACGCGCTCGCCTTAGGACTGCGCGAATACGTGCCAGCAATTCATGCGGATCAAAAGGCTTGTTGAGATAATCATCCGCTCCTTCTTCGAGGGCAAGCGCGCGTTCGGAAGCCTCTCCCACCTGAGTCAGCAGAATGGTCGGAGTCCACACATTGGCGCGGCGAAGACGGCGCAATACCTCGCGTCCATCCATGCGCGGCATGAGCACATCCAGAATGATCAGTTCCGGGTGATGTGCCTGTGCTTTCTCCAGCGCGTTCATGCCATCAGAGACAACCAGCACGTGAAAGCCCGCGCGTTCAAGAAAGGGCGCAAGGCTATTTGCGATGGTTGGGTCATCGTCAGCAAGGAGGAGGGTGGGTCTATCGAGAGGCATTGCAAAAACGTGCGCTTCGTCTGCGCTTACCAAATTTCTTTTCGTCCTGAGTGGAGGGCTGAGCGTTAGTTGCGAAGACCGCAGTCGAAGGATGGGTCGCTCCGCTCAGGACGAACAATAGGGGGAGAGAAAAGCCTGGTCACGCGGACCAGGCTTCTCGTCTGGAATGATTCGGTATGCTCTTATGGAGTTGCCGTAGCTGTTGCAGATGGTGTTGATGTTGCTGTTGGAGTGGCAGTGGGCGTGGCGGTACAGGGCAGTGGCTGGGTGGGTACCGGTATTTGTCCTGAGAAGGTGTTGTTCTGTTCATTACTCTCGGCAACCGTATTATTGGCATCCGCGACCACTGTAATGGCATTGCCTACTGAACTAACGTAGTTCGGCAGAAAAACGACTTTCGTCTCGCCAGCCGCTACACCGTCCACGGTTAATTGCAGATCACCTGACTTGACAACGAAACTACCAGCCGCCACCGGACCCCGGTTGGCAACGCCGACGCGTAATCCAAACTTATCATTGGGCAGCAAACAGCTGGGGTTTTGCAATTCCACCAATACTTGAGTAATTGTGAGATCTGGCTGGTTTGTCGTGCTGCTGGCACGATAAATATGTGGTCCTACCCACAAGGCGCGGTCACCTGTCGCTGAGCCATTATAAGCATGAACCGTGAGGATAAATTTTACATCTCTACCTGCCAGAAAACTCAGGTCAACATCCACATCAAAGAAATTGCCTTCATATCTTTCACGGAATGGGTTCCGGAAGGCTCTGACGGGCTCACTACCGATTTGGTATTCAAAACGGTATTCAACAAAACAACTGGTTGCGCCGCCTTCGCAGCTGATTCGAGAGCGGAAGCGATCACCATTTTGCACCCTGAATGCCGGGAAAGTAGCTTGAATATAACCAGTGGAAGTGTTTTGCGGGAATGTGAGGAGCGCCGGTCGTGGATCGGTTGTTCCTGATTCAAGTTTGGGGTTGCTCACTTTGAGCACAAAGCCCTTGGCATCGCCATCTGTTCCAGGGCACGGTAATGTACCGGCACCGCTGACCCATGTAGCTAAACAGGCATTCCCCGCAAAGTCATAAGCCATATTTGCACCAGGCGTTACGGTGGGTCCGCCCGGTGTAACTGTCGCAGTAGGTGTATTTGTGGGCCCACCAGGCGTGACCGTTGGTCCTGACACTTTGATATCCACCCACCAGGGTCTGTTCGCATCTTTGCCGATGCCGAAGAGAGCGCCACTGGCATTCTTGAACATCCAGAAGCCGCGATAGGAACCAGCTGCGGAAGGCGCAGTCAAGTTGATGGAGACATCAACCGTCTGTCCCACTGCAATAACCTGACCTTCTGCGAGTGGGAAAGGAGCTGATGAAGGCCCGCCCATTTGCGGACCGCTGGAGAACACCAGTTGATACGACTTGTTCCATGCACAGGTACCAACATTCTTCAACCTCCAAGTTTTGGTGAACGTCGCGCCTGGAGCCAACGTTGTGCCATCAGGAATGTTCACATCCGCAATAAATTGCGCTTTGTCACAGGCGGATGGTGGAACGGTTACAGTCACTTGTCCGGGAGTCCTTGTCGGTGTCGCGGTTGGAGGTGTGCCAGTTGGTGTAACAATAACACCCTTGCGAACAATGACCGGGTTGCCCCATATGGCGCGGTCACCTACCGAAGAGCCCCATGCAGACATATACAGGACGAACCGGACATCCTGTCCAGCCAGTGGGGTCAGGTCCAAGTTTGCGTTGTATGTCCAGCCTTCGTATCGTTCGCGAAAAGTCCAGAAGGTTCGGACCGTATTGCCAATTTCATAATCGAGGCGATAGGCAACATAACAGGAGGTCGCTCCAAATTCACATCCTACGGTTGTTTGGAAACGATCGCCGCTTTCCACTCTAAAGGCAGGATAGCGCGCCTGAATGAATCCGTTGGTGATGCTTTGTGGAGCAAAGAGCAAGCCTGCCTGAGCCGCTTCAACACCGCTCTCAAATTTTGGCTTGTCCTTCTTCAACGCAAACCCTTTGGCATCACCATCTGTGCCTGGGAAGGAGAGTCCGCCTGCGCCGCTGGACCACGTTGCAGAACCCGCATTCGCAGTGAAATCATAAGCAATGTTGGTTATTGGTGTGCCTTTCACGTTGATCTCGACCCAAAACGCTTTGTTGGCATTTACTCCAATGCCGAAAACAATGCCACCGAAGTCAGAGGCTTTCAGTTTCCAGTATCCGATGTAGTGACCTGCCGCGTTCGGCGCGGTCATGTCAACGCTGACATCAACAGTTTGACCCGTTGAAACAGATGATGTTATTGGCACCGAGGCAGGTGCGCTCATTTGTGTGCCGCTATCAAAGATCAGCGACACGCTATTCCAGGCACAATCTCCTATATTTCTCAAACGCCAGGTCTTCTTGAATGTTGCGCCAGGATCATATGTGGTTCCATCCGGTACAGTCACGTCTGCAATGAACTGTGCACGATAACATACCGCCGCAGAGACCGGCGTAGGCATCGTCGCGGCCGGTACAAGCGACAACACCAGCGCGAACAACAGCATTGTTGATGCGACTTTAACTCGCGTTTTCATAGGGACCTCCTCCGTCTCCATCCAACCAATTCTTCATCCAATTTCTTACAACGTACAGGTGATTTCAAAAGTTCCAAATTGACTATACGCCTCTAGTATAACTTTTCTTTAAGGATTGTTCAATATCTCATTAATGACTCTTTTCTCCTTATAATGGGAGCGATGGCGCGCACAATTCTCCACATCGATCTGGATGCCTTCTTCTGTGCGGTGGAAGAAACGCGCAACCCTGAATTACGCGGCAAAGCTTTTGCAGTGGGAGGAAAGCCGGATGAACGCGGTGTGGTCGCTTCCTGCTCTTATGCCGCGAGACGGATGGGAGTCCGTTCTGCCATGCCGATGTCGAAGGCGCTCAGACTCAGCCCGGGCCTGATCATCGTTTCGTCGCGTCACCGCCTCTACAGCGAAGTCTCGCGTCAGGTGATGGGACGACTGCATGATCTCACCGCCCTTGTGGAGCAGATCTCCATTGACGAGGCATTTCTCGATATATCGGAAATTCGGGAGGAACCCGAACGCCTCGCGCGTGGACTTCAGGCTCGCATCCGTGACGAATTGCATCTCCCCTGCTCGATCGGGATCGCGTCGAACAAACTCGTGGCGAAGATCGCGACCGAAGTTGGGAAAGCGCTTGCGTTGAATAGAATAAAGGCTGAAGGTGAAGCAAAACCTCCTAACGCGGTGACAATTGTCCCGTTTGGAGAAGAGGCGGCGTTCTTAAGTCCACTGCCAGCGGATATGCTGTGGGGCGTCGGTCCGAAAACATCGGCTCGATTAACTGAGTTGGGAATCCATACGATCGGTGATATTGCGAAGTGGCCCGAGAATGAAATGATCCGCTTGTTCGGTGAAAATGGGCGTGACCTTGCACGTCACGCAAGAGGGATCGATAACCGTCCGATTGAAACGGAGCGCGAGACGAAATCCATCAGCCAGGAGATCACATTTTCACGAGATGTGCGCGATGACAACGTGCTGGAAAAAACGTTGCGCGAACAGTCAGCAGAAGTGGCGCGTCAATTACGAAAAAATGAGCTAGCTGGTTCAACCATCAAACTCAAAATTCGCTGGCCCGATTTCACCACATTGACGCGGCAAACGACTCTCAACCATCGAACCGACCGGGAGGAGGAGATCACAAAAGCCGCGCTGGATTTGTTGAAGTCAGTGCGCAAGCCGAATCAGGCTGTGCGCCTCATTGGCGTGGGCGTAAGTGGATTAGGTCAGCCGATCCGTCAGTTAGGGTTATGGGATATGGATCACGAAAAGTCGCGCAAATTACAGGAAGCTGTAGATGTGTTGCAGGAAAAATATGGAAAAGATATTATCCACAAGAACATATCTGAAAACGAATAACCATTATGTCATTCTGAGCGGAGCGAAGAATCTCAATCTAAGAAGAAGCATTCTGTAATCAGAGATTCTTCGTCGCTTCGCTCCTCAGAATGACATGGCATAAAGGAGAGCAAGATGAAAACTCTTGATCTTAAAAAGGATTTGAAACAACTTTATCAACCTTCGGCAAAGAAGCCCGAAATTCTGAAGGTGCCAAAACTACAATTCGCGATGATTGACGGCGCGATTGAAAAAGGTCATGAACCAGGCAACTCACCTGCGTTCGCAGAAGCAACCCAAGCCTTGTACAGCATTTCATACACGCTCAAGTTTATGCTCAAGAAACGCAAAACGAATGCAATTGATTATCCTGTCATGACACTGGAGGGTTTATGGGGCATTCAAGATGAAATGGTTGACGTAGCGAAGAAGGATAATTGGTCTTATACACTGATGATCTTGCAACCCGATGTCATCACGAAAGATATTTTTGCAGAAGGCTTGGACGGAGTCCGCAAAAAGAAAGGGGATTCACCTGCTCTTTCAAAGCTGCGACTGGATCATTTTGAAGAAGGTCTGTGTGTTCAAATCATGCACATCGGACCGTACGCCACCGAACCCGCCGCTATCGAACGAATGCAGGCCTTTGCAGTGGAGAACGGCTACCGCGACCGCGTCGGACCAAACGGCAAGCATCATGAGATCTATCTCGGTGACCCACGTAAAGCGAGACCTGAGAAACTAAAGACCGTGTTGAGACATCCAATTGAAAAGGTGAAATAGATATGGCTGTAGTATCAAAATCAATCTCGGTGAACACAAAAGGTGACGCGGACATCCACGATATTACGGATCAAATTACAGATGTCGTTTCAAAAAGCGGATTAGCATCTGGTATAGCAACTATTTTTTGTCCATCCTCCACCAGTGCATTGACAACCATTGAATATGAAAGCGGTGCGCTAAACGACTTACGCAGGCTCTTCGATGAGATCGTCCCTGCCAATCGCGAGTATGCTCACAACGAACGTTGGCATGACGGAAATGGTCACAGTCATGTCCGCGCCGCGCTGCTGGGGCCATCGATTACCATTCCATTTGTTGATCGCAAATTGACATTGGGCACCTGGCAACAAGTCATTTACGTGGATTTCGATAATCGCCCGCGTCAAAGAAAATTGATCGTACAGTTGATCGGAGAATAAGTTTGGTCTGCTATTATCACCCCGACAGACCCGCAGTTGGACTGTGCAAATACTGCCAGCGCGGACTTTGCTCCGATTGTGCCGCGCCTGCGGGTGATTCGTTAGCGTGCAAAAACCTGCACGAAGAGCAGGTGAAGGCAATGGAAGCGCTTATGCAGAAAAACATCCTGCAATCCAAACGCGTTGGGTCAGACTACATGAGGAACACAATCTTTTATGGCATTGTTGGAATATTATTTACAGGATTCGGAGTCTCTCAACTTCAGTGGCTCGGGCTACAGGCAATTGTGTATATGATGATTGGGCTGGCATTGCTCTACGCAGCAGCTGCGAATTATCTTGAGAGCGGGAAGTATAAATAGCAGCAATATCGGTGGTTGAGTAGTCCCGCATGCTTTTCGCGGGACGTACACCTGCATGATTTGCTAAGCAAATCACACCAGGTACAGGTGTCGAAACCACCGATAAGCAAATTATTTTTGTTTCAAGGAGGATTTTCGCAAACAGATGGTTTCGATATGCCCCTAAACGAGCGTTCGGGGCTACTCAACCACCCAATTGTGAAAGATCAACATGGGCACATGGATTTCGCATCTCCGCATCGCAGAAAATTTATTGAATCACTTTCCTGATTTAGACGAAGTTACATTCGCTTTTGGGAATCTCTCGCCCGATTCGGGAATCCCAAATGCAGATTGGACAGAGTTCGACCCGCCCAAAGAAATAACCCATTTCCTGCAAAAGGGACAAGATGAGGATGAAATCCACGACCTGGTGTTTTACCAACAGTGCCTGGCAAATATCAAACCGGAAGATGATATAAAACTTTATAGTTTTCGTCTCGGTTATTTCTTTCACCTTATATGTGACATCATGTGGGCAAGACGGATTGCTACAGCAACAAAGCGGGATTTCAAAGAACTATTCGACAGGAATTTCAAAGAGGCAGTTGGAATTGTAAAAGATGACTGGTATGGATTGGACCAGCTTTATGTAAGAGATCATCCCGAAAGCAATTTTTGGCATGTGATCATGAAAAATACAGATCCGCCATCCTATTTGCCTTTTGTGAAGACGGAGGCTCTTCACCAACAGTATGCCCATATCCGCAAATATTACAGTCAACAAGAAGATCAGTGGTTTCTTTCCCTGCCATATCATTATCTGAATGAAAAAACGATGAGCCGCATCGTGAATGAAGCACAGAGGCAGTATTGATTGTCCACGAAAAATTACAAGGCATCAAGAATCTTGATGGCATAAAAAGCAGTGTCAGTCTGCTTCCTGAACCACTGATATCACCATATGAAGAACCATTGGGAAACTAATAAAAAATTTTTATTATCAAAAGGTGGTCGAGTAGCTTGAGGCGTTAGCCGAAGGCATATCGAGACCAACTTATGAAATTCCACTTTTTACTTGTAATTGGTGGTTTCGACACTTGCACCGCACGCAAGTGCAGGTGTACCCCCTTCAAAGAGCATTCGGGGCTACTCAACCACCGAGGTTGGTTTGCAACTTCTTTCATTCCCTTGCGTATTCTACATAGAAATCATTGAAAGGAGTGCAACATGAATACCAACTACAAAGCATTGACGCGCAGCACATCCAACCGCATGATCGCGGGCGTGTGCGCGGGACTGGGCGAATATCTCGGTATTGACCCGACCATCGTTCGCTTGCTGACCGTGCTGGCTTTCTTCACGGGCTTCGGCGGGATCGCAATCGTCTATCTGGTCATGGCGATTGTTGTCCCTGAGCAGACGCAAGCGACGCAGTAACCCCCCTCCCAAGCCTCCCCCAAATCCGACGATTTAAGCCTTGAATCTGCATACATAATTTTCATCGTCGTATTTGGGGGAGGTGCTCCGCGAAGCGGGCGGTGGGGCCTCACCACAATTACCAAAAAGACCAGGTTGAGAAGCCTGGTTTCTTACTACAAAGGGGAACTTGCTAATCCCTGTCATACTCGCGCTTGTTGTGATATTTTTTGTGAGAAGGTTAAGAGCAGCACCAACTAGATAACTTGATTTGAATGTAATAGACCCTAAAGTCGCGAAGCGTGTCTTTAGGGTCTATTTTGTTGGAAATCTGATTACTTTATTTTTTCCCTAAAAGAATCATTTCTGTTTCAATCAGATTGTTCTGCTTTGCAAAACCAATTGCTGAAAGCCCATGTTTGCCTTTGAGAGTTGGATCTGCACCTTTCCCAAGCAAATAACGAACGAGGTCATTGTGCCCATGCTGTGCAGCAAACATAATAGGTGTCGAGCCGTCATTTGCTATTTCATTTATGTATGCGCCATGTTCAACAAGTAGTTTTGCACAATCAAATTTTCCTGAATTGCAGGCAAACATCAAGGCTGTATAACCTGAAGAATCTTTTTGATCAATTGTAGATTTTCTGTCGAGCAAAAGTTTCAATATCTTTATTTGACCGCTATGCGCTCCAGCCATGAGTGGTGTGAGTCCACTGGAATCTGACACATCTGGATTCTGGCCGTTTTCGAGCAGCTCCCTCACTTTTGCTTCATTTCCGTTTGTTGATGCCTGTATGAATTCCTGAATATTTCTTTGTATTTTTTCGTCTGTAAGCCTTGCTTGAGAGATAACTTCATGTGCTTTATGAAAAAGTGGAGATAATGGTAATTTATTGTTTCCTAGATCGTTCTCTTTTGCTGTTACAGATAATACGCCACTATTTGTAATAAAGTAGAACGTTGTGTATCCTTTTGATGGGAGCGGGAAAGCTGAAGTGGGCGTTGCTTTGGAAATAAATTGATTTGCGAATGATAGGAAATCAATACATGCTTTTCGCGGCTCTTCATGCTCTCCAAGCCCAAGCATGCCACCGCCATTGCTAAAATAAAGACTTACTGTGCCATCAGCAACGGTTACTAGTGTAGCAACAGCTTCATCATAGCCAGATTCCATCAATACGCCAATTAGTGATGTGGGTGGTTTCAGTAGCGAGTTGATTTGATTTTGGGTTAGTGAGAGTATTTGCTTTCTCAAGCCAAGATAGATTTCGGCTGGCTCATATTCTTTCTTTTTTCCGAATAGGTTTAAAAATCCCATTTGTTCTCTTCTTTCTATGGATTGGAATGTAATATAAGAATGCTATTCCTACACCACACTCGTTGCGACTTGCTCTCCATATCCTAACAATGCCTTAACCATCTCCTGTGTCCTCCCCTCAGCATACACGCGCAGGACAGGTTCTGTTCCTGATGGACGGATGAGCAGCCATGAATCATCCGCCATGATGTATTTCACACCATCGCGCCGGCTGATAAACTCCACTTTTTGATCTCCGATTTCACTTGGCGCCTGATTGATGAGAAACTCGGTCATTTCGGCTTTTGCAACAGGGCGGCTCAAACGCAGGTCTGTGCGTTCGTATAATGCCGGACCCACTTCTGCAAGCAAATCTTCCACCAGCCTCTGTAATGTTTTTCCTGATGCAGCAACCATTTCCACGAGCAGTAATCCCATAACGGGCCCGTCGCCTTCGGGGATGTGTCCCTTGAAAGAGATGCCACCCGATTCTTCTCCGCCGATCAACACGTCCTCACTCATCATGTAATCGGCAATGTGATTAAACCCAACGGGGGTTTCATACAACTTCAACCCATATCCTGTTGCCAGACGATCGATCATTCGTGTGGTTGAAACTGTCCGCACCACTGCGCCACTCCAGCCGCGTTTTTCGACAAGATATTTCAATGATAAAGCCATGATCTTGTGTGGGTCAACGAACGCCCCGCGTTCGTCCATCGCGCCGATGCGGTCTGCATCGCCATCTGTTACAACTCCGAAATTACCCATCCCTGAACTAACAGCAGACGCCAGCGCGCCGAGATATTTTGCAATTGGCTCGGGGTGCACACTGCCAAAACCAGGGTTCATCTCGCCGCGAATTTCCGCGATCTCACAACCAGTACCCTGCAAGAAGGATTTAATTACACCACGTCCTGAGCCATACATTGCATCCGCGACAAAACGCTGCGGGTTTTCCGCGATGATGTCTGTATTGATCAACGTCCGCAAATGATCGTAATACGCGGGTAATGGATTGAACCTTTGGATCAACCCCGCTTCACGCGCCTTGACAAAGTCCATCAGGTTGGGACCGCGCGCCCGCTCTTCATTGTCAGTAATATAGACTTCGACGCGGCGGCATTGTTCAGGCAAGGCTGATCCGCCAAAAGCGCCCTTGAGTTTGACTCCGTTATAGCGCGGCGCGTTGTGTGACGCAGTGATCATCACGCCAGCAATTGCATGTTGATGTTTGACCGCATAGGAAATCGCGGGAGTCGGCGCGTCGGATTGCGCGAGCAGGACGGTGAATCCGTTTGCCGCGAGGACGCGTGCCACTTCACCCGCATATCTATCGGATAGGAATCGCGTGTCGAAACCGACCACGATCTTTTTCGGATCTGATGTCTGCTCGCCGTTCCCGGACTTGTCCCAATGCTCTGACCCGACCGCGTCTGCAATGGCTTGCGCAACGATTCGTAGATTGTCGAATGTAAATGAGTCTGAGATAACGGCTCTCCAGCCGTCGGTTCCAAAATGAATGGGCATAAGATTTCCTTTTTTTAAACCTCTTGCAAAAGCGCGCTAGAGAGCGCACTTCTACACAAAAATAAGATTTGTGTAGTGGACGTTCTCTAACGTCCACTTTCACTAAGAAAGGCATGTAGAATACCATGTGCGATTATTCGCTGCGTTCAGAATAGCATTTGAATGGAAAAAGATTTCTTAAGGTGTGGAAGTAAAAAATGGAGTAGACGAAGGCTGCCAATTTGCAACGGGTGTGGCAGTTTGTAATACAGATTGGATCATCCATCCCTCGACGCGTACATCGTTGACAATTGCAAAGACATGCACCCAGATCACGTTATTAACATCCTGAAAATCATTGGGGATGATGGTAACAGTCGAGCCGTTGCCGAGCGTGGCTACTACGATGCCGCCTGGTTTTTCGCGTATGAAAGCGCCGCCTCCTTCAGCAGCCCTGATGATCGCGATGATGGGAGTCGGTTCTGCAGTGATCGTGGATGTGGATGTCTCAGTTGGCGGTATTGTTGGTGTTTGCGTAGCAGTACGCGTCGCTCCCCGCGTGGGTGTCTGTGTGGGAACACCGATCAGCGCGGTCGCCTGTTCAGGTCTCGGTGATGAAGTAATGGTGGAGACAAGCACGGGGGTAAATGATGCTTGAGCAACGGGAACAGGCTCGGGCGTGGCAAGACCGGCTTGTATCATGATCCAGCGATTGAATCCGGTTAAGGAAGTCACTAGGACAATTAAGACAATGAATGTGAGTCCAGTAAAGGCTATGCCTCCGGCTGATGTTGGATAGAAACGAAGGAAGAAAAGGGTGATGATTCCGAAGAAAGTCGCCCATGCTAAATGAACAATGAATACATATAATCCCTGGGGCCATATTTCGCTTACGCCACTTCCGAGGCCGAAACCTGCCGCGCAAAACGGGAGGAAAAATTCATACGTAAGCAATGCACTTGGCAGGTAGGGGCGTTCTTCAGAACGGACAAATGAAATCGTGAGAATGATGGAACCGATGGTGAGGACCGCGAGGTCGGGCCACCACAGGCGGCTGTGCGCGAAAGCCTCGTTGAATGTAAGAGGTCCAAAAGTGCGCGAGGCAAAGCCAGCAAGTATCCCACTGAGGAAGATCAGCAGGGAACTGACGAAAAGCGCGGTAATCGTTTGAAAAAAGAAACGCGCAGAGCCCGCAACAACTGCCAGTGACATACCAATCCAGGGAGTCATCAACGGTGCAACGAGGATTCCAAAGATAAGCAATGCCTGCGAATTGATGAAATAGCCCAGCCCTAATATCGCTCCGCTTACAAGCGCGAAAACAAAGAGTTCATAGGATGGATAAGCGCGGCGGGCAAGATGCGTGAATAATGCGGCACGCCCTTCTTCATCCGTTGGGAAATATGCGCGTCGTTGTGCGCGTCGTCTTCGGGCGCGCGCAGAAACAAATTCTTCCGTCTGTTCAGGAGTGGGTTGTGATGCAGGTTCTGAGTAATTCATTTAAGGTATGCTGTGATTCAATTATACAGGGATAAAGGCGATGAGGGAGGGCGTATTGATTTTCCCATGTCCTGTTCTCAAGAAAAGAGGCGTGTGCTTACTCTTATTGACACGTATTCTCCTTCGGGTATAATTTCCGTCCGCATGATGGGATAGCCAATATTTCATCTAACTGGGTCCGTAGCTCAATGGCAGAGCAGTGGTCTCTTAAACCATTGGTTGGAGGTTCGAATCCTCTCGGACTCACTCGAAAACGATCTGCCTTAAAAAAGGTGGGTCGTTCGATTTTAAAATCACACTCACAGAAGTTTTAGTAACCTTTGAGTGTACCTTGTGGAGAGAACCTATGGCTAAGAAATGCGACCACTGCAAAACATACAAAGACGAGGAAGAGTTTAATTGGAAATTCAAATCCCTTGGAGTCAGACACAAAACCTGCCGTGAGTGCATGAAAATTTTTCGCAAGAACTGGTATGAAGGCGATGCACACGAAAGGCACTTAAAAAACGTAAACGAAAGGAAACAAGAAGCACGGCAATTTGCCCGTGACTTTGTATATAACTATCTTCTGACCCATCCATGCAAGGAATGCGGAGAGAGCGATGTGAGAGTGTTGGAGTTTCATCACACAGATAAGTCAGGTAAATACATGGCTGTTGCTGCCATGGTCTCTGGCGGCTTTTCAGTTGAGAGGATTCAGGCCGAAATCGAAAAGTGTGATGTTCTTTGTGCTAATTGCCATAGGAAGATCACTGTTGAGGAAAGAGGATGGTTCAAGGGAAGAAGATGATTTCCTGAAGAGAATATTAGGGGCTTTTCTACAGTACCTAGACTCATGAGTCATACGACTACTCAACTCATAGGAAGATATGCTAAACAGACTGTGAGAGATTTGGGAAACTCGTATAAGTCAATATTAGAGCAAAATCCTGATGATTGGATGGCATAATGGGTGGTATGAGAGCATATTCAACCGATCTGCGAGAACGTGTGATTGAGAGTGTCGAAAGTGACGAATGTAATATACCGGAAGCGGCGCGCCGATATAAAGTCAGTGAACCTTCGATTGAACGCTGGCTAGCACGCCATCGGAAAACTGGCACTTGTGCGCCATTGCCACACACTGGAGGCCCGTCACGCAAGTTAGCCACAGCCGAAGCCGCGATCCGTGCGGCGGTGAAAGCGCAGCCGGATGCGACCTTGCAAGAGTTATGTGAGTTAGTCGAAAAGGAAACGAAGATCAAGTCCGGGTCAAGCATGATGCAGCGCGAACTGGGTCGGCTCAAATTGCCGCGAAAAAAAAGTCGCTCCATGCCAGCCAGCGGGATACGCCGCGGGTGCAACGCAAGCGCAACAAGTTTCGGAAAGCAGTGGCAGAGTTGGCGGTGGAACACTTCAAATTTCTGGATGAATCCAGTATCAACATCGACCTGACCCGGTTGTCTGGGCGCGCCGCACCGGGGCAGCGCGTGGTCGACAGTGTGCCACAACCGTCCGGACCCCAAACCACCACGCTGGCGGTGATCGGTTGGACGGGGATCACGGCACCTCTGGTGTTGTCTGGCTCGGTCAATGGCACGCTGTTTTATGGTTATATCGAACAATGGGTCGTCCCGACGCTTCAACCCGGGGATATTTTGTTCATGGACAATCTCTCCGCGCACAAGGTCGCTGGGCTGGCAGAGTTGATCCGCTCGCATGGCGCTCACTTGATCTATCTGCCTCCCTACTCGCCTGACTTCAACCCGATTGAATTGGCCTGGTCGAAGGTCAAGTCCATCCTGCGCCGCCTCCAGGCCAGAACCTTGCCGGAGTTGATCGAGGCCCTTAAACAAGCCTTGTTGGCCATTACCACTCACGATATTCAGGCTTGGTTTGCTCACTGTGGTTATGCCATCAATTGATACGAAATCCGCTCTA
>JAKEFL010000058.1 GCA_022616105.1 Anaerolineae bacterium
GCAAGCCTTTCCATGATCTACCTCCTCATCGAATTCCTCGACGAACTTGTCTTCGGCGTTGGCGAAACTGCGTGGCCCCTCATCCGCGACGATCTCAACCTCACATACACACAAATTGGTTTACTCCTAAGCCTGCCGGGCATCATCGCTGCATTCATTGAACCCTTTATTGGCGTGCTGGGTGATGTGTGGAGACGCCGCGCCATTATCATCACGGGCGGCATCCTCTTCACTCTTTCATTGTTTATGACAAGCGCAAGTTATTCTTTCGTCTTTCTTCTTTCCTCCTTCATCCTCTTCAACCCGTCTTCGGGCGCGTATGTAAATCTCTCGCAAGCTAACCTCATGGACTCAGATACCTCGCGTCACGAACAAAACATGGCGCGCTGGACATTTGCCGGGTCAATCGGAGTCTTGACGGGTCCCCTGCTTCTCGGACTCTTTGTCTATCTCGGATTGGGATGGCGCGGGACGTACGCCGCGCTCGCCTCTTTCTCGACCCTTTGCCTGCTCGCGGCGTTAAGATATTTACCTCCCGATTCGCTTTCATCCCCGCGGGGATCATTCCCATCCCTACGCGTTGTCTTCGATGGGTTTCGCGCCGCGTTCTCCGCGCTCAAACGCAAGGAAGTCTGGCGCTGGCTCCTCCTACTCGAATTCGCAGACCTGATCATGGATGTCTTCCTCAGTTATATGGCACTTTACTTTGTGGATGTCGGACACGTCACTGAAACGCAGGCAGGCATTGCGGTGACGATCTGGCTCATCCTCGGCATGATCATGGATTTTGCCTTCATTCCATTCATCGACCGCCAGCCCGACAGTGTAAAATATCTGCGCACTACTGCTGTGCTTGAAGTCTTTGCGTTTGCGACATTTTTGTTAGTACCAGGCTTGATCCCTAAAATCGTCGCGATCGTCTTCGTCAACTTTTTCAACACAGGCTGGTATCCGATTCTGCAAGGACGGTTATACTCCAACCTGCCAGGCCAAAGCGCCAGCATCATGGCAATCGGCGCGGTGACGACTCCCATCGCCAAATTTTTTCCCCTTGCCATTGGCTTCCTCGCTGACCAGTTCGGCCTCCAAACCGCCATGTGGATTTTGATCCTCGGACCGATTGCACTGCTTATTGGTCTCCCTCGTCGCCCCGAGTCCCCCATCCCATTGGGAGAGGGTTAGGGTGAGGGTGACAGTCGCTAATCCTCCAATTCTCTACTTACTATTTACCAATTACTTCAATGCATAATCTCTACGCAAAGCATCCAATCTCTCTTTATTTCCACATCCCCTTCTGCACTCATCGCTGCGCCTATTGTGACTTCAACACCTACGCGGGACAAGAGGAAATGATCCCCGCCTACGTTGACGCGCTGTGCAAAGAAATTGAATTTATTGGTAATTCATCTCGCGCTGAGCGGAGTTCTGAGCGAAGTGAAACGGAGACGAAGAACGCAGTCGAAGCGCCCTGCCAAGTACATACAATATTTTTTGGCGGCGGAACACCTTCCCTCCTCTCACCCAAACAATTCGAATCCATCTCCAAATCCATCCGCGATAATTTCACATTAACAGATGACGCGGAAATCACCATCGAAGCCAACCCAGGTACTGTTTCGTATGAAGATTTGCTCGAATTACAAAAGATTGGAATTAATAGAATCAGTTTCGGAGTCCAATCCGCAAATATGGAAGAACTCCGCATGTTGGAGCGCACCCATGATTTTTTCACAGTCATCGAAGTGGTGACCTCCGCACGCAAAGCGGGATTTATTAATTTGAATCTCGATTTGATCTATGGCTTGCCTGAACAATCTCTTCAAACCTGGCAGACCACTGTCAAGCGGATTCTGGATCTACACCCCGAACACATCTCCGCCTACGCGTTGACTCTCGAACACGGCACACCGTTTGGAAGATGGTCATCCAAAGGACTTCTGCCGCTCCCAGACCCCGACCTCGCCGCAGAAATGTACGAATGGGCAAGTGAGACACTTGAATCAAACGGATATATTCAATATGAGATTAGTAATTGGGCAAAGCACCTCGCGTCGAGCGGAGCAGAGCGCAGACGAGACGCGTATAACCATCCTTCACACGCTTGCCGCCACAACCTCCAATACTGGCGCTCACTTCCCTACCTCGCCTTCGGCGCAGGCGCACACGGATATGCCAATGGCTATCGCTATTCAAATGTACTGCGAATCAAATCTTACGTTGACCGCCTTACTAATTATTGCGAAGCATCCCATTGGGACCAATTTACTAATTACGATTTTCCCCTTACCCCCGCCACCGTTAACCAACACAAACAGACTCTCAAAGATGATATGTCCGAATTCATGATGACAGGCTTGCGCCTTACGGAAGAAGGTGTCTCTGATATTGAATTCAAGAATCGTTTTGGAACTTCTATGCAAGATGTATATGGAAAAGAAATCGGAGAATTGTTGAATTGGGGGTTAGTGGAAACACAGACTTCCGAGGTCTTAACCCTCACCAAACGCGGCCGCCTGCTCGGCAACAAGGTCTTTATGCGGTTTGTGTAGGTCAGGCTTTTAGCCTGACTGGCAGGTTACAAACCTGCCCTACAATTAACCCATTACGGTCCTCCAAATGGCAGGGGCAATATCTGTCAGGTCTTTCATCCCACGCGTAAATTCCTCCCGCGCGGTTTTGTCTGCGATCACAATCGCAGGCACATCCGCATTTGTATGCTTGCGCGTCGACAAATCCTCCATATTCCCATGATCAGATGTAATCAACACAAGCAGTTCATCCGCACTCTTTCCCACCTGCACTTGCGTGCGGTGCAAGTGTCTTTCCTCTTTCATTTCTTCCACCACTCCTCCCAGTACCCCATCAAACGTCTCCATCAACTCAACAGCCGTTTCCATATCCTGTTTATGACCCGCGTAATCACTTGCCCAGTATTCGAACAAAGAGAAGTCATATTCATTCGCAAGCGCAACAAGCTTACGTCCTGCCTGATACGAGTCCATCACCGGCGAGGCCGGAAAGCCCAGCATGCTCCGCCATCCTGCTCCGGTGAAATCTGCCGAAAGGGCGCGTCCTGCGAAAAGATCATCGTGTTTGAAGAGTTCCAAGCCGGCCTTTGTCACTGCCAGCGGAATCGACGAATACAATCGCTTCCCTGAATCGATGCCATCAAAATAGCGCGGCGGATATGCGTTGAGCAACGCCGACTTCTTTCCTGCTTTTGCAAATCTTGAAAATAGCGTGCCATCACTTAAGAAGGCAGCGACTTCAGGGTTGGGTTTGGGCCCATAGTGATAACCCAACTCTGCAGGGATGTTGATGCCTGTCACCAACATTGCCTGGCCCGTTGCAGATTGAGGGAGTCCACTCACGCCAACAGACGGATCAATTGCCAAAAGCGTTGCGCGATCTCCATAAAAAGGCGCGGAGTCTTTCAGCAATGATCTTCCCTCCAGCAATTGATTCAAGTTTGGCATCTTTGCCCGCGCAAAGGGATTAATCGCAGGATCATTTTCTCCCAAGCCGATTCCATCCAGAAAGATAAAAAGTACTCGCATGGCGGAGGATTATAATCCACCCATGCCCATCAATCTCGCAATGCTCCAGCCGCCGTCCCCGGCGACGATTACAGTGTAAATCTTGCGCCGCCTTGAAAAGCCGAAGGTGGACGGCGCAAGGAGCAGCTAAACATGCCCAGCATTAATTTGAAGAAACTTAATACGCATCGCGCGCGGACATTTCGCCTGCCACCGTCTCCGCGCGTTGCCTCGCCGAAAGCAGCTCTCGATTTCGTTAAGGAGCGCGGTTTCATTTACTTCTGGCCGATCAAAGGGATTGACCTGCCTAGTCTATGGACAGCAGTTGCGGGAAACAGGGTTGTCGCAGATAAACATGATGACCCTGGTCATATCACCTGGGGATGGAAAGATAACGCGCTCGATAAAAAGACCTGGTATTACGCAAAGATACTACGCAAAAAAGCGACGATGATCTCGCTTGACATTGCACCCTACTTTTATGCGCTTTCAGAAAACTATGGCTCTCCTGAAGAAGATTACCTGCTCGCGTATGATGAAGGACGATTAACGCAAGCCGCGAAACAAGTCTATGAAGCACTGCTTAATGAGGGCGCACTCAACACCATAGACTTACGCCGCGCTGCGAAACTGGCGAATGCCAAAGAGTCTGAATTCAACAAGGCGCTCGAAGTGCTGCAATCTGATTTCAAGATATTGCCCATCGGTGTCTCTGAAGCGGGCGCTTGGAAATATTCGTTTATTTATGAAATCGTCCCGCGACATTACCCTGACCTGCCAGAACGAGCGCGCAAAATTGGTGAACGTGAAGCGCGCACAAAACTGATTGAGCTATACTTTGAGTCCGTTGGCGCGGCGCAGGAGAGTGACGCGAACAAATTGTTCGGGTGGAAAAAAGAATTAACCGCGCGAACAATCCGCAGCCTGATTGAGAAACAGAAGTTGGTCGAATCGGAACATCCAAAACAAAAAGGGAAATGGCTTGCATTGCCAAAGTTGATCAATTAAAGATTACCGTCATTGCGAGGGCGGTGCTTGTCCGCCCGAAGCAATCTCCGACATAATTCTTGAGATTGCTTCGTCGTCGTTTCACTCCTCCTCGCAATGACGACTTATGGAAGGAGGAATTATGCTCGAAATCGCAATTATGATCGAAGGCCAAAACGGACTGACATGGCCGCGCTGGCAGAAGATCGCGCGGCTGGTTGAAGATGCAGGGTTTATTGGTTTGTTTCGCTCAGACCATTTCACCAATTCGAATCCTCCTGATAAAGAGTCACTTGAACTGTGGACATCCCTCACCTGGCTTGCAGATAACACGAAACGCATTGAGTTTGGTCCGCTCGTTACGCCGTTCTCATTCCGTCACCCCGCTTTCACCGCCCGAATGGCAGCTGCTGTAGATGATCTCTCGGGCGGACGTCTGACGCTTGGTTTGGGTGCCGACTGGCAGGATCGGGAGCACCATCTTTTTGGCTTTGACTTGCTGGAACCAAAATCTCGTTTTGACCGTTTTGAAGAGGGAATGGAAGTTGTGACACGACTGCTTCAAAGTGATGAGCCTGTTACATTTGAGGGTCAATACTTTCAGATACGCGGCGCCACGCTCCTGCCGCGCCCTCAAAGGAAAGGTGGTCCGCGCATTCTAGTCGGTGGTGAAGGAAAACGAACATTAGCCAATGTAGTGCGTCATGCCAGCGAATGGAATTGTGTGATGTTGACTCTACAGGATTTTGCCAGTCGGAATGAACGTTTGACTCAAATGCTTAATGATGCAGGCAGGCAGCCTGATTCTGTTCGACGATCAATGATGACCAATTGTGTTTTCGGTAAAGACAATTTCGCTCTAAAAGACAAAATCGCGTCTCGCGGACGCACGCTTGAGCAGTTGCAACAACGCGCAATCATAGCAGGCCCACCCAGCGCCGTAAACGAACAGTTGCAAAAGCTGGAGCAGGCTGGTCTGCAACGTATCATGCTACAATGGCTGGACCTGGACGATTTAGATGGGTTGGAGGCCCTGGCAAAGGCAGTTTTGTAGAAAAGATAAAACGCAAGAATTAATGCCCCAGTTGCGTTAATTAAGTTATCGTTTGTAATAGCGCCTTACTCTTCAGCAGAAGGAGGTGTATCTGATGAGTTCTTCAGGAGTCGTTTCAAGACGACCACGGCGGGTCATTTACCTGAATATCCTGCTTATGTTCGCTATTGTCTTATCTTCCTGTAACCCAATTGTCAGAGCGGCAACAGCAGAGCCTACTCCAGAAATTCTTGTTACGATAAATATAAGTTCGAAATCAGGCACAGAGATTACTACTGCTATTGCAAGACTTCTTGGTACTTCTCACATTGATAATCTTGAAGATGACAAGCAACTCCGCTTGCCACTTTGTTTAAGCCCGAACTATATTTCCGTCTGGGCTCCTGGGCACTACATTCACACATTTCCCTGCGACGGCCGCACCACGTACAACGAAACATTGCTTCCCCTTGAAGATGGGGATAATGTAAATTACTCATGGATCGGTGCAAATTTCTCCACAGCTCAATCACAGAATTGTGCTGGCTGTCATTCAGATGCACAGGGTCGAGGTGAATATTCAGAATGGACCAAGGATGGTCATTCCTCGGTTTTTGTAGATCCGTACTTTTGGACGATCTATATGGGGACAGATATTCAGCGAAATCCGGGTCAAGAGACGCGGTGGGAATATACAAATGGTGGTCAAAAGAAACGCGTCCCTGAGCCTCTGTCACTCTACGGTCCTGGTTTTCGGTTGGACTATCCAAATGACAATGGGACCTGCGC
>JAKEFL010000059.1 GCA_022616105.1 Anaerolineae bacterium
CAAACCGGAATTGCTCATCAAAAAGGTCTGCCAGTTCGCGCCGTCGAAGACGCTAAGTCCGTATGATGTGCCCAGCCACACGCGTCCGCCACTATCGGCTGAGACGGATGTGACATGGTTGCTCAGGAGGCGTTCTGAAGCGCGGTCATATTGTGTCCATGTATTGCCGTCAAATAGATACGCGCCCCCACTAATAGTTCCGAGCCAGGCTTGGCTTTTGGAATCGATCCCGATGGCTTCAGGTGAGTTGTAATCCGTTGCCTCGAAGGATTGCCATACGCCATTCTCGAAGACATCCACGCCAGTGCTATGTGCTGCCCACGGGCGTCCCTTGGCGTCAAGTGTAATCGCATTGAAGAAGCGACTCTCACTAAACCCTTGTCCCTCCTGGAAGACTGTCCATGTGTCGTTTTCGAAGGAAGCCACACTTCTGGATGTGACGACCCACACTTTCCCATCGAGGGCTGCCTCAACATCGTACACCAACTCATTGGCGGATTCACCGCTTGCCAGGTTTTCGGACCCGTAAGTCGTCCATTGACCATTGGCATAATGACTCACTCCCTGAAAATGTGCCACCCAGATGCCGCCATCTGCATCACAGGCGATGCCATCTGGTGATGATGAGCTGTCCATTTCAGGAATCTGCTTAAAGGTCCCGCCATTGAACAAAGCGACTCCACTGATATGCGCTATCGCAAGCTGACCATCAGGACAAACCGCGCCAGCATACAGATAATTATTGGGCAAGTCAGAATTTTCGTCTGTGTAGACCTGCCAGCCGTTTTCGTTTAAACAACTTAATCCTGTTCCTGATCCAGCACACAAGATACCCGCGCCTTTCGAATCAACAGTTGCAGGCTCCACTTCAGGTTGCGATATGGCTTCAGTGGGTGCAGGCTCATGAGTCTCCGGCTGTTGAGGTGCCTGTGTCGCAGCAGGTGGCGTGCCAGCCAGGGCCTGACAAGCAAGACTTGCGAATGCTAAAGACAAAATTGCCAACAAGATGGAGTTGTATTTTGAGTTCATTTTTCTCCGAATTTTAACTTCTTCTCTATCTCGTCTTATCACGCTACAACTTCTCTCCGCTAAAGCATGGAATCGTAGCGGACTCACCCTAATCCTCCCCCACTTCGGGAACTATACTCCCAAAGCGGGAGAGGGAACTCATATCATTTATGAAGCCTTTCGGGTAGTAGCTTTCTTGCTTATTGCCGGCAGTCGGTCGAACTCTACTGGTTCTGAATGCGGAACTTTTGAAAGAGCCTTAAGAAACTTTTTGCGATTGGCACGTGCGCCACGCTTTTGAATGTAATCCTCCGCCGCGAGCGCGGAGACTTTCTCTGCGAGGGCAAGTGTAATCAATTGATTAATGGAAATATTTTCCTCACGTGCTAAATTGCGTGCAGCTTTATGAAGCGACTCGGGAAGCCTGAGGCTGATTGTGCTCATGATAATACTCCAATCATACGAAGAAATTCGACTGGCGAAATTGCCTGTATTCCAAACTCTTCGATATTTTTGAAATCCTGTTTATTGTAGGTAATAATGAAATTGCATCCTGCGGCAACTGCAAGTTCGAGAACCATATCGTCCTTTGGGTCTTTTAGGAAAGGACGCCATAGAAAAAAGACTTGCTGCTCATTTCCGATCTGGCAGATGTAGTCAATTACAGCATCAACTACATCTTCTGTGATTTGCGTTTTTTCAATGAGCCGTTTTGCAGCATCTTCGTATTCCAAAACCATTGCGACAGAAATATAGATGTCAAACTTATCACTTTCTCCTAAAAGTGAAATCAGGAGAAAAGACGCGCCGTCTCTTGAGCGTAAAGCTGAAACAAGCACGTTTGTATCAACAACAACCCTATATTTCATACTGGTATTGTATGTGACACCGAAATTTTTGTCAAATATTCTGGCAATTTGGATGTCGTTATTTCTTACTGCCCTAACTTCTCCGGACTAAAACACGGCTCGTAGTCGTATCCCAGGATCAAAAGATAGTGCGCGGAACTATTCGGATCTGGCGAGGAGATAATAATTCCTTGCAACATACCCATTACATCCAAGATGGGATTGCTGATAGAGGTATCTTGTAAAACAGTCTTGTCTATCAAGACTGAATAGGCATAATCCTGTCTGTCAGAGGGGATGATGTGAGTCTCATAGCCCGCGTAGTTGAGACGGGATGTGGCCAGTGCCTCATAGCCTGCGACGGATGTTCCATTCATCACGTCAATGATGATCGATTGCTTTTCGACCGTCTTTGTTGAGGGCGATAACGCCTCCGTTAGCATCTGCTGGAGTTCTGCTTCATTGGGGAGCAAAACATACGCGCCTTGATCCGTGATCCATGAACTGACAAATGGCGGTCTGATGTAATAGCTGCGGATGTCTGCATTAGTCATCTTGGGCGCGTAGACTGCAAGCTGCAAAAGATCGGCAAGACCCAGGTCTGTTTCCACTGTGCTTTTCAGATCGTTGTATAACTCAGGGATTCGAGCGAGCGTCCCTGCCTGCAGTGCCTGTGCGAACAACGCACGTAGTACCTCCTGCTGACGACGGCCGCGGTCAAAGTCGCTGGATTTTTGACGCGAGCGCGCATACCATAATGCCAGGTCTCCATCCATGTGAATCATCCCTGGACCTGTTGTATACAAATGCCAGTTGTCTTCATTGAACGGATCGAAACTCGGGTCGATCAAACGCCAGTCTGTATAAGCGCATGAGACGGGCACGTCCACGCCGCCGAGCGTATCCACAATTTGACTAAAGCCACTGAAGTCCACCATGGCAGTATGGTCAATGCGGATGCCGAGGTTATGTAAAATCGTGTCCTTCAACAAGCCTGATCCGCCGCCGGGATAACCGCTGGAGATTCCGAGTTGGTAGGCAGTGTTGACGCGATTGTTTTCATACCCGGGAATCGACACCCACAAGTCGCGCGGAATTGAGATAAGTGAGACCTGTCCATCATTAGGACGCAGAACCGCGATGACCATCGTATCTGTGCGTGTGGAGCCAGCAACTGATCTTCGATCTGAACCAATCAATAGAAAATTGACCGTTTCCTGTCCGTTGTTCAATACTTGACTGCCCGACGCGTCTATCGTTGGTAATGGCGCAACAGTGTTGATGAGAATGTTCGCGTCGATAGTCGGAATTTCAGTCTGTGTGGACGCGGGGAGAGTCGCGGTTTGGGTAACGGAATCAGTCGGAGGCGGAGTTTGAATCGAATCTCCTGACGATGGTGATCCGGTGGGCGTCCAGGGAATTGGCTGAAAAGGAGTCGGAGTCGCTGATGCATTCGACGCGACAGTCACCAAAGCGAAAGGAAGAGTCGGCTGCATGTTTGCAGACGCGGCAGTTCCACATCCGACGAGGGTCAGGCTCGCGATGAGAATCACGAATAGATTCTTATTCATGGATTATGGATTTGCCGGAGTTGTAGCGATTGTTGTAGATGTTGGTGGAACTTCAGTCGTTGGCATCTGCGTTGAAGTCTGCGTAGCGGTTGGCGGCTCTATGGTTGGAACTTCTGTTGTGGGAATTGGCTGCGATGTATTGGATGCCGTTGGAGAATTTGGAATGACGGTAATGCCCGGCGTGCGCGTTGGTACGTTTGGCGCCCAGAGTCTTTGCCCTACGAAAATCGTTATGGAGGATCCCATACAATTGGCGCGCTGCAATTGAGAGACAGTCACGCCATAGGATAACCCGATGCGGAATAAATTATCACCCGGTTGGACGATATATGTTCTCACCCAGCCAGCGAATGGACCGCATGGCACAGCTGTAACTGTCGCTTGAACAGGAGGCACCAGTAATACATAACCAACCGGAAGATCGAGAGAGGTAAGACAATTTGCTGTGCTCAAATTTTCGGTGGTGGTTCTATACTGTTGAGCAATGGAGTAAATCGTATCGCCTACGTTGAGAATAATTCGAATCCAGTTTGCAGGAGCGGGTGCGCAAGTCGGGAGTGGCGCCAATGTAATGCTTGCAGTTTGAGATGCAATTTGTGTTAGTGAAGGTATAGCGGTTGGCGTTTCGCTTTGCGCAATTGGGAGAGAAGGTGTGATTGTGGGAAACGTCAGTTGCAATGTTGGGGGAATTTGTATTGGAGTTGCGAAAGGCGAAAATGTTTCAGCCAGCGAGAGAAAAATTCCTCCGATGACCAGGACGGCTGAAACAATTCCAATAATGATTCCAGCGCCCAATTGGCGCAGAGACTGCATACTACTTCTCCGCAGTCTTCATCGCCGCGTTCTTTGCAATGGGCAAAAGCACACTGAACGTGGACCCCACACCCGGCTCGCTCTCAACCCAGATACGTCCTTTTTGTGCTTCAGTGAGAGTCTTCGCGATGGAAAGCCCCACCCCAGTATCACCCACCCCCTGAATGAGGACATTATCGGCACGAAATAAACGCGTGAACACTCTCTGAAGATCTTCTGTAGGAATCCCTCCGCCTGTATCGCTCACTTGAATGAGGACGTATTCCTTGCCATCTTCTGCCTTGGTCTGGACTTTTAAATGCACGGTTCCTTCCAACGGGGAGGCGGCTCCCGCGTTTTGAAGGAGGTGGATCAAAATCTGTTGCAGGGCTTCGCGGTCGGCATAGATGGGCGCCACATTCTTCGGAAGGTCAAGGTGCATCGAGATATTCTTCTCGCGCACCTGGCTGCTCGTATAGGACATGGCATTGTCAATAATGACATTCAAGTCCACCGGCTCTGGTTTCAGTTCATTGAGTCCGCTTTCAAGCGTCGTTACCTGAATCAGGTCATCGATCAATGCGCCAATGCGTTCTGTGGATGCCTTGATGCGCTCCACAAATTTGCGCTGCAACGCGCCAAGAATACCAACAGATTCACCCAGCAGCAGATCTGTGTATCCCACAATGGATGACATTGGCTGGCGTAACTCCTGTGAAATAGACGCGACCACTTCTGCCTGTTCTGTTGAGTGCGCAGAGGATGTGCTCTTTTCCGCTTCGATGACTCTCATATTTGCTTCAGCGAGCTGGTTTTGCAAACGAGCCACTTCCTCCAGCGTGATGCGTAATTCATTTTCAATTTGAACTGAGTTTGCAGCAGAGGCTCCACTGGTGCCGCCTTTGACTTTCTTAGTAGCGCGTAATTCTTCATTCTCTTGTTTGAGACGCTCAATAGCTTTCTGCGCTTCCTCCTGCATTTTGGTGAGCTCTGCAAGATTCTCTGCCTGTGCAAGTCCCTCCTGAGAGTCTGCTCTTACAGCTTCCATTTGTTTCAACAGGTCGTTGTTACGCCTTTCCAGATCCGTGATGCGCGATTGAGCCACATCCAGAGCCTGTTTTGTCTGTTCGCCTCTTTGCTCGAGCGAAGTCATTTTCTGGCCGCGCTGAATGATGGGCACAAGTGAGATAGCAATGTTCGCGAGGAATGCCTGATCCTCCGCGCTCCATAGACGGTTCGAATACGGGGATAACAGCAGTACACCACCAATCGGGTCTTTCTCAGGTGTGACAATTGGAACACTCAACAAATGACCTGGATTAGTAAGCCCCAGCAAATCACTCAATCCTTTAATATCTGCTGAAGTGCTGCTGGATGGAAGCCGTAGTGGGCGTCCGCGCTGGAGGGCGTTGGTAAGCATGGGAATGACGGTCTTGCTCATGCTTCCACCTTCGAGGTTCTCTTCGCGGATCAAGTCGTAACCGCTGGCAATCTGCATCTGGTTCTTGTTGTCTGTGAGATAAATAAGGAAGCATAGATCAGCCAGCATGGTCTGTGCGATGGCGCGCGTGATCGCCTCGCTAACCTTATCCGCGCTTGATTCACCTGCCAGAGCGAGAAGCGCGTGGAAGGTCTTCGGGTCTGTACTGTAGCGGCGTCGTTCTCCTCCAGTGGGAACATCCTGCTGCTGCTTGACAGTAGTCAATGTGTTTGTGGGCGCAGGGAAGCGTTGCGGCAGGGTCATCAAGATGGGAAATGCTGCCATGTGCGCAAACCGCACAGCGCCCGGGAAGTCGCCATCCACGCGCCCGAATATCATGTGAAGAAGGTGTCCCGCAAAACTAAGCAGGAATACAGCCATGCCGTAGCCCCATCCGTTTGGGCGGCGCACCAGCAAAATAAATAGACCAAACACCGAGAAACCAATACTCGCCAGTTGCCAGATGCCATCATATGTTGTTCGGTTATAAGGAGGAAGGGAAGGTTCTGCAGAATACGCGACAAGGCTGAGTCCGAGCGCCGCCATGACGAGCAAACTTAACAACCATGTAGCAGCATCTGCCGGGCGACTGGGTTCAGGGAACGCCCATAACCAGATCATCCAAACGAGGGAAAAGAGCGTTACAGCACGATCCAACGGAGGCAGGAAAAGGGGTAGATTGATAAAGCCTTGTATCCCTATGCCCCCGATCATGAATAGCAGGATCTGGGCAATCAGGAGTATCCCAAGCCCAAACATCGTCCGCCGTGCCTGTGGGAATTCGCTTGAGCGCCAATGGACGAACGCCGCTTGCAGCGCGCCCGCGATGGAAAACACAAGGATAAGATGATAGATCAGGCTGCCTTCAGGCTGCGTGAGAACGGAAAAAAAACGATCCAGGGTTGCGCCCATAACATCTGCGATTATATTCCACTTGTCCAAATCTGGCTCGAAATTTCTGCTTGGATAAATTACAAGATCATAAATTAATAACTACAGGGTACTCAAAAATGCGATGTCGCTCTCCCGAAGGGACACCGCTTCGGGACGGTGTGAGGGAGCGGTAGTTGCGACCGACACTTGCACCGCACTGCGTTCGGTGCAGTGCGGTGAGAGTCTCATGTCTGCGAGTGTAGAGACCCTTCGCCGCTTCGCGGCTCAGGGTGACATTTTGAGATGAGTTCCATGAAACCTCATTGCGTCAACCTTTATAATATATTGTATGCAACGTAACACGATCCGTGTTTTCCTCGTGCTCATACTGATCCTGCTTGCTGTCATTGCGCCTGTAATCTTCTCCGGTTATTCTGAGTTGGAAAAAGCATCAACCTCAAATACCTATAACGAAGCCGCGCAGCATTATGAATCTGCGGCACAACGTATTCCCTGGCGTGCCGATCTTTTCGAACTTTCCGGTCATGCCTACTACCACGCACAGGAATATATAAATGCAGGTGCGGCGTATCAGAAAGCTTTTGAGCGCAGTGCGCTTTCATCAGAGGGCTGGGTCGCGTGGGGAGACGTCACTTACTTAAACAAGAATCCACAAGGTGCAACTGATATTTGGGAGCAGGCTCTCAAACTGAATAATCCATCTGAGCAGCTTTACTCGCGTCTGGCTCAAACCTATCAGGAGACTGGTGACCACCCCAAAGCCGCAGATTTTTTGCAAAGGTATGTATCAATCCATTCTGAGGATGCTTCAGCACATTACAGGTTGGGACTGCTCTTGACTCTTTCTGATCAGAACACCGCACTATCTGAGTTGATCACCGCTTCACAACTGGACCCTCAGCTTGACCCCGCTGTCCAGACTCTTCGCACCGCCTTGAATCTGGCTTCGTTAAATGACTCACCATCTGAACGATTCGTCATCATCGGGCGTGGACTTGGTTTGATAGAGGAGTGGTCCCTTGCGCGTGCCGCTTTCGAGTCAGCCGTCAAAGCGGATGAGAAAAATGCTGAGGCGTTGGCATGGCTTGCGGAGGCGAATCAGCATATCGGCGTTGTCCTGAGTGGCGAAGCTTTATCGACACTTGCACCTGACGCAAGTGCAGGTGAGGGTCAGAGCGGAGGCGATAGGCTAGATCAGGCATTAAGCTTGAAGCCCAATTCATCCGTTATACGCGGCTTGCGCGGGTTGTACTTCCAGCGCTCAGGCAATTTCCGCCAGGCATTGGAAGAGTTTCAATATGCCGCCCGACTGGAACCAGATAACCCGGCGTGGCAGGTTTCGATTGGTGAAGCCCATTCAAAGCTGGGAGATTTGATCCGCGCGCTCGAGGCATATCAACATGCAACCACACTTGCACCCGAGGATGCAAATTATTGGCGTTTGCTTGCAACGTTCTGTGCGCAAAATGGTGTGTATCTCAGAGATGTTGGAGTTCCTGCAGCACAACGCGTAGTGATTATGTCGAAAGATGATCCGATGGCACAGGATTTGCTTGGATGGCTGCTGCTATTGGATTCTCGTTATGATGATGCTGAGAGACACCTTACCCGCGCCCTGGAATTGGATCCGCAAAATGCATCGGCGCATCTGCATCTTGCAATGGTGTATTTGCAAAAAGATGACCGCGCTGCCGCGTACGATCACCTGATCTTAGCGCGCGATCTGGGAAACGGTGAAGCAGAAGCACTATTGAAACAATATTTTCCATAAGCTTATCGCGCTGAGCGGAGCGAGTGCTGGTCGAGTAGGGCGAATGTTTTCTCGCCCGTATCGAGACCAATCGAGCGCAGACGAAGCGCCTGGACTAAGTTTATAGAAGCGCGCTCACCTGCACTTGCGCCAGGTGCAAGTGTCGTCTGCATTCGTCGCCAAGAACGCTCCTCATTCCGCTCAGCGCGAGTTTATTCTGATACAATCCCCTCATGAAACCTTCACGGCTTCTTCTTTCGTCTTTCACACCTGCACTTGCGTGCGGTGCAAGTGTCTTTCTTTCCGCTTGCACTGCCGCACCTATCCAAACGATACCCGTTGCCAACTCCGGTGACATATTGTTTCAAGATGAATTTGAAAACAATACTACAGGCTGGGATCGCGTCTCCAATGAGAATGGCATTATGGATTATGATCAGGGCGGCTATCGAATCCTCGTGCAACAGCCGACGATGAATTTCTGGTCCACACCTGAAAAGAATTTTCGCGATGTGCGCGTCGAAGCGGATGTGATCAGGCTGAATGGGCCCGATGAAAATCGTGCAGGCCTCATTTGTCGCTATCAAAGTGGCGATTACTATTTCTTCATTATTAGCAACGATGGGTTTTATGCTGTTGGTAAATTTATTGGAGGAAACACGATATTGCTTGGGCAGAGTGAAATGCAATCCTCTGATTTCATCCTGACGAATTCCATCAATCACCTGCGCGCAGATTGTATCGGAAATACACTTACTTTCTTTGTAAATTTCAATCAAATTGCATCTACGCAGGATACTGATTTTCCTTCCGGTGATGTGGGCCTGTTGGCGGGTTCATTTTCAGAATCTGGTGTGGATGTATCGTTCGATCATTTTGTTGTGATGCAACCGTAAATATTCCGTTGGTCGAGTAGGCGGCGATGGTTGAGTAGGACAAAGTCCGTATCGAAACCCGCCGCCGTATCGAGACCAACAGATAACCTAATTGATTTTGCTTACATGGTGGTTTCGACTGCTTGCGTCTCAACCACCGAATAACCTTATGAAAATCTACCTCGATACTGTTGGCTGTCGTCTGAATCAGGCTGAAATTGAGACCATGGCGCGTCAATTCCGCGTTGCCGGGCATGAGATCGTCGCGGCTGCGGAGATGGCGGATATGGCTGTTGTCAACACCTGCGCGGTGACAAATGATGCCGCATCTGTTTCGCGCAGTAAGATCCGTCAGATTGCGCGCGCGGGTGTAGGTGAAATCGTCGCAACAGGCTGCTGCGCAACATTGCAACCGCAACATGTATATGATTTACCGAATGTCGTTCGCGTGGTTACCAATAACCGCAAAGACCATCTTGTCCCTGATGTATTAAATCTTCCTCAAAACACATTCGATCTTGAACCAATTTCACGACAGCCTCTGCCTGGCTTGCATCGGCGCACGCGTGCCTTCATCAAAGTGCAGGATGGCTGCGATAATCATTGTACATTCTGTATTACAACAGTTGCACGCGGCGAGGGGCGCAGCCGCTCAATTTCTGATGTCATCCACGACATTCAATCCGCGCTGGCTGGAGGCACAAAAGAAATCGTTCTGACGGGTGTGCATCTGGGTTCCTGGGGGTATGACCTTTCGACTTCGCTCAAGACAGGTTTCAATTCACATCTTAAAGAACTTATCAAAACAATACTTTATGAAACAGATACGCCGCGCTTGCGACTCTCCTCTCTCGAACCTTGGGATTTGGATGAGGATTTTTTCTCGCTTTGGAATGACTCTTCGTCTTCGCTCAGAGCAGGTTCTCGCCTCATGCCTCACCTTCACCTGCCTCTGCAATCCGGGTGCGAATCCACGCTGAGGCGGATGGCGCGCAAGACTACACCAGCCTCATTCCGCAAACTTGTTTCTGCTGCGCGTGATGCGATCCCTGATGTAGCCATCACAACTGACATCATCGCAGGCTTTCCCGGTGAAACAGAAGATGAGTTTGCCGAGTCGTTGGCATTTGTGCAGGAAATGAATTTTGCAGGTGGGCATGTATTCACGTATTCGCCGCGACCCGGCACAGGGGCGGCAAGGATGAAGGGGCAGATCAAGCCTGAGGTCCGAAAGAAACGGAATCACAGCCTGCATGACGCACTGGAAGAGTCCGCGAAATCCTATCGTGAAAGATTTGTTGGGCAGAAGACCTCTGTGTTGTGGGAATCCACTTCAGAGATGGGGGACCGCGGCTGGCAAATGGAGGGCCACACGGAGAATTATCTGCGCGTGAAGGCGTTTGCACATTCGCCGCGTTGGAACGAAACTGACGATGTCGTGTTAATTCAAACGACAGATAATGGAATAATGGGTGAGATCATCTGATTGATGCTCTTCACATAGAACATCCTGTTTCGAGGCAGGTGGTTATGGGACACATTTTCATCTCCTACAGTAAAAAAGATATTGTCTACGCTGAGAAATTAATCAACGCACTCAGGCGCGAGGGATTTAATCCATGGGTGGACATTGAGGGCTTGGGAGCGGGCACCTCCTGGCAGACACGATTGCAAAAACAAATTTATACTTGCGACGCCTATATTTTGATCATGTCGAAAAATGCCAGGTCTTCGAAATGGGTGCCTGATGAGCTGGTCACTGCCAAAACCAGGGGGAAGCCGATTTTCCCACTTTTATTGGAAGATACGCAGTTATTCCTGGCAATTCAGACGATCCAGTTTGAGGATGTACGCGGGGGCAAAATGCCTTCAGAGGCATTTTATCGGCGGCTCGCTACGGTGACCTCAAGACGCAAGAAGGCGAGTCAGAAGGTGGATTCAGTCAGGCTGACTGAAGAGGCGCGAAAACAAAAGGTAGAAGCAGCTGCTCAGAAAGCATCGTATTACCTGTCCAAACTTTCCAGCAACGTGAAGGATGTGATTGCAGTGGCATCCAAAATATCCTCGGATACGTACCAGTCAGTGGCAAACAGTGAGGCAGTGAAAAGGATTTCGTCCAAGGTCAAAGGTAAAACCAAGCCTGTTAAGAAGAAGAAATAATATGTGGAAAGCTTGGAAGATAATGGTTCTGTGAAGAGATGAATTGGGAAAACGAGCAGAAAAAACGTGTTGGGTCCATCTTCATTATTTTGATTCCAATTTTTATACTTGTAAGCGTGTCTTCATCGAAAATTTATGACGCCCGCAAACAGGATTTTGCTGCGTACTGGCAGGCGGGTCATATGATCTTAGCCGGGCAGGATGTGTACAATAGTACGGAATGGATTGCTGAACGTGAACTAAGAGGCACGGCGCTTCATTCAGAGCCAGCGTTTCATTACCCTCTGCCATTTGCGATTTTGTTTTCACCGCTCGCGCTGTTTTCTGTTCAATCTGCTTACACGATCTGGTTGTTTTTTGAACAGGTCGCCATTTTGATCTCAATCCTTGCGCTGTTGAGTTTTTACCCGGCAAGAACCAGCTATCTTGAATTATTCACCATTGCTGGTATTTTTTTGTTTCGACCCTCATTTAGCGTCATTTTGAATGGGCAAATACTTTCCCTTTTATTGATTACCTTACACTTTCAAAATCAGGACGCTGATTCACGCTGAAAACGCAGATTTTTTTCTTTTTGAATCAGCGGAATCAGCGTTTTTCTGCGTCCAA
>JAKEFL010000344.1 GCA_022616105.1 Anaerolineae bacterium
TAGTCATCGTTACGAACCCTCTCCCCTAACCCCTCTCCCAAAATGGGAGAGGGGGACTCGCTGGCTCTAAGCTTGGCAATTTTTGAACGTATCATATCCAAAGCAACAAGTAAATTTTCCTCAACCGTTTCAGCGTTTATTCGTAGAACATTCAGACCCAAAGCCTCAAGAATTTCTTGTCGAGCACGATCAGTCTCAACCTGTTTTTCATGGATCGAACCATCTACCTCAATCACTAAACGATACATGGAACTGTAAAAGTCCACAACAAAATAGCCAATAGGCTGTTGACGACGAAATTTGATTCCATCTAACTTTTTTCCTCGCAAGGACTGCCAAAGTATTGCTTCACTTTCTGTTGGTTCTTTCCGAAATTCACGCGCAATCTCAAGCATCTTACGACGAAGTTCTGAAGAAATTACAAGTCGGGGAAAATTATTTTTCATAGCAAACTCTCTCACCTACCCTCTCTCCCAAAATGGGAGAGAGGCTCCCTTCCCCGCTCGTCGGGGAAGGGCCGGGGATGGAGACAGGATCATCCAATCACTTCCACATCATGCGGACCCGACTCCTTCAGCCCTGCGCCGGTCATCCTCATGAATATTGCCTTCTCCTGTAATTCTTCCAATGAATGTGCGCCGCTATAGCTCATACCAGATTGTAAGCCACCGACCAATTGATTCAGAACCTCGCGCGCCTTGCCGCGATAGGGCACAGCCGCTTCCACGCCTTCTGCAACATAATCTTCAATTTCCTCGTGAGTCAAGTCATTACCTTCGCGCTTGTTACGGTTGATATTGGCTTCGAGCGAAGCCATGCCGCGCGACGCCTTATAGCGATGGCCTCTGCGAGTCATAATCATGCCGGGGCTTTCATCTGTGCCGGCCAGCATCGACCCGATCATCACCGTCTGCGCGCCCGCTGCGATTGCTTTCACCAGATCCCCTGGCTGACGAATGCCTCCATCCGCAATAATCGGAATCCCATAAGGCTTGGCGGCTGTTGCACATTCTATGACAGCGGTCAACTGCGGAACACCTGAACCTGCCACATTACGCGTAATGCAAATGGATCCAGGTCCCACACCCACCTTCACAGCATCCGCGCCCACGTCGATCAATCGTTTCGTTCCATCCGCAGTCGCGACATTTCCTCCAATAATTTGAGCGCCAGGAAAATGACTATGAATGTTTTTGATCATTTCAATTTCAAGATGCGAATCACCATGGGCAATATCAACAACAATACAATCTGCCCCAGCCTCCAGCGCAGATTCGACCCGTCGCATTTCCATGTCACGCACGCCCACTGCTGCGCCGACCGATAATCGACCACGAGCATCTTTAGTAGCCTTTGGGAACTGCGTGATCTTCATAATATCTTTCAAAGTCACCAGCCCGGCCACCTTGCCATCTTTATCTACAAGCGGCAATTTTTCAACTCGAAATTCATGCAGCAATCTTTCTGCTTCTTTCAAAGAGGTATCAGGCGCGGCGCTATGCACATTCCTTGACATGATTTCGGTCACGGACTTGTCCTCATCTTCTTCGAATAAAAGATCACGCGTCGAGACAATTCCGATTAGCTTTTCATTCGAATCCAGGATCAAAATTCCACCCGTGCCAGTTTCATCCACCACGCGCTTCACATCGCCGACAGTATGGGCATCTGTCATTGTGAGAGGCTTATCCACAATAAACGACTCGGCCTTTTTGACGCGCCCAATCTGCCGCGCCTGCTCAGCAATCGTCATAAATCTGTGGATCATGCCGATGCCACCCTCCCGCGCCATCGTGATCGCCATCTCACTCTCAGTGACCACATCCATATTCGCCGAGACAATTGGCACCTGCAATGCAATCTTTTTAGTCAGGCAGCTCTTTGTCGAAAGTGCGCGCCGCGAATCCACTTCAGAATATTGCGGCACCAGCAAAACATCATCATACGTCAAAGCCGTTTCAGACAAAATTTTCATAGGAACTCCTCTTGGATTCAATCGCACGAATTATAATCCTTGATAATGACTCTTCATGCCCTTTCTCCATTGGATGGACGCTACGAAAACGAGACTGCCTCTCTGCGGGAATATTTCTCCGAATTTGCTTATCTCCGCAGCCGTGCCCGCCTCGAACTGGACCTTTTATCTGCTCTTTCCAAAACAGGCTTGGTCCGCCCTTTGACCGATTCCGAGCGTACCGCCCTCGATTTATTCACGGATGAAGATGCCCTCAAGATTCAAGACTATGAAAAAACCACGCGTCACGATGTCAAAGCAATTGAATATTTTTTACGTGACAAACTTCTGGAGTCCGACAGCTCGCTGTCGGATGTAAAGAAGCAAGCTACTTCACTCCAGAGTTGGATTCACTTTGGACTTACATCAGAAGATATAAATAATATCGCGCAAGCCATTGCATTACGCGACTCGCGCGACAAAGTTCTACTTCCGGCATTAGATAACCTCATTAATTCATTGCGCGCCTTCGCAAAAGAATATCGCGCCCTCCCCATGCTCGCGCGGACTCACGGTCAGCCTGCTGTTCCTACAACCTTAGGGAAAGAGATTGCAGTTTATCTCGCGCGCTTAATTAAAAGCCGCGATGAGATCGCAAATCATAGATTTGAAGCAAAGCTAAATGGTGCAGTAGGCAACTTCAATGCGTTACAATCTGCCGCGCCGCAAGTGGATTGGATTATGTTTAGCAAAGAGTTTATCGAAGGCCTTGGGCTGGAACCTAATCTCGTTACAACACAAATTCTGCCCTATGACAACTGGATTCGCTACTTCGATTCCCTCCGCCTGACTAACTCTCTCCTACTTGACTATACGCAAGGCATCTGGAGATATATCAGCGATGGATATCTAAAGCAAAAAGTTGTGGAAGGTGAAGTAGGGTCTTCAACGATGCCGCAGAAAGTGAATCCCATTGACTTCGAGAACGCAGAAGGAAATCTCGGAGTCGCAAATGCACTCCTCACCCACTTTGGACAAAAGCTGCCTGTCTCAAGATTGCAAAGAGACTTATCTGATTCAACAGTAAGAAGAACTTTCGGAGTGGCATTGGGTCATACACTGCTTGCATGGATCAATATCACGCGCGGCATGTCGCGCGTAGACGCTGACGAAGAGACAATAAATCAGGATTTGAATGAACATTGGGAAGTCATCAGCGAGGGCGCTCAGACGATCTTACGCGCGGCTGGGCGAAGCGATGCATACGAGTCACTTAAGTCTCAGACGCGGGGACGCGTCTTAACGGAAGCAGATTTCAAGTCCTGGGTTGAAGCGCTGGATGTAGATGAAGAGACGCGCGAGAGGTTGAAAAGTCTATCGCCTGAGTCGTATATTGGTTTGGCAATTCAAATAGTTGATTCCGTCATTGCGAGTGAGCGATAGCGAGCGAAGCAATCTCCCTCTCGGTGTAGGAGATTGCTTCGCCCTTCGGGCTCGCAATGACGGGGAGGATTTTTTATGACAGTCACAGCAGTGATCGGTTCACAATGGGGTGATGAGGGCAAAGGGAAAGTTGTAGATTATCTCGCGGAGCGCGCGGATTATGTAGCGCGCTTCAACGGCGGGAATAACGCGGGGCATACAGTGATCAATGAGTTTGGAACGTTCAAGATTCATCTCGTGCCTTCAGGAATTTTTGCGCGCAATACAGTAGGGCTGATCGGCGGCGGCGTGGTGATTGACCCGTCAGTGCTGATTGAAGAGATTGATTTATTAAATAACGCTGGCGTGGGTGTTGAAGGTCGTTTGTGGATTTCGCCGCGTTCACATTTGATCATGCCCTATCATAAAATTTTGGATGGCTTGTATGAAGAAGCGAAAGGAGCAGGCGCAACCGGGACAACACGCCGCGGCATTGGACCCGTGTTTGCAGATAAGGTCAGCTATAACGGGATTCGCTGGAGCGACTTTGGGAGCAAAGCATTTGAGTCGCGCTTGCAGGTGCAGTTGGAATTGAAGAATAAAATTATTCTCGCGTTAGGCGGCAAGACATTGAAATATGAAGAGGTGCGCGATACCTATAGGGAATATTATTTGCGATTGAAGCCATATATTCGCGAGTTGTTCTCACTCGTACAGGATGGCTTGAAAGCAGATAAAAACTTTCTGCTCGAACAAGCCATGGGAACGTTTTTAGATACGGATTGGGGAACATATCCGTTTGTCACTGCTTCAACGACGATTCCATCGGCTGCGTCGGCTGGGCTTGGGATTCCACCGCGCTATATTACGAACGTTGTCGGTGTGACGAAAGCTTACACCACGCGCGTCGGCGCGGGACCGCTGCCAACAGAAATCCATGATACTGAAACTGAAGTATATAAAAAGTTTGCTGAGACCGCCGCAACGACAGGACGCACGCGCCGAGTCGGCTGGCTGGATTTGGAGATCGTGAAAACTGCGGTTGAGTTAAGCGGAGTCACCGAATTGTGTCTGACCAAGCTCGATGTGTTAAGCGGACTGGATGAAATTCAAGTTTGCACACGCTATGAATTAAGTTGTGACCCTGTGAGATACGCAGATGTAGACTCGTATGGATTGGAAAAGGTGGAAACTGTGTATAAAACTGTTCCAGGCTGGCAGGAAGACATCAGCAAGGCAAGGTCATTTGATAACTTGCCCACACAAGCAAAAGATTATGTGAAGATGATCGAAGACGCAGCGGAAGTCCCTGTGAAGTGGATTGGGATTGGACCAGAGAGAGATGCGACGATTAGACGGTAAATGCCAAAACTCATCATCTTCTCCCACGATGCAGATGATTATCTCAAAGTCATCCAGCGCGCCGATTTGCCAAATCTGGAAATTGTCACTGCGCCCGCGGACGAACAGCTTGTTACTCTTTGCGCCGAATCCAATTCGGCTCTATACTGAGGCATCCTATGTCTAAGAAATTCAACTTCCCTACCCGCGTGGACCCCATCAACCTTCCCCGCCGTCTGCGTGATGGGTTGGCTGAGGCAGAAATACTTCTCACCGATGACAAGCCTGAACAGGCGCTTGAAACGCTGTCAGAGTTAAAGCGGCAATTCCCAAATTCAGCAGATGTGCTGGGACTCATGTCCGACGCGTATTATGACATCCAGGATATGCACAGCTATTTGTGGACCATGTATCAGCTGCATCGCTTGATTCCAAATCGCCTGGAGGCGAATCTTGGTTTAGCAGGAGCGTATCTCGCCAATGCCCGCCTGGGACTCGCTTTACGTACATTTCGGAATTTCCTGAAGAAATGGCCCAGGCATGAAGAAGCAGAGGAAATCAAAAAGACGATTGCAAGGCTGGAAACTGCTCTTTCCGAAATTCTTGCAAAGCTGGATTTTACACTGGAGGATGGACTAGACTTTGCCTGCAAACACGAAGAACTGCAAGTGCTTATGGAACACCAGAAGACTCAACGCTGCAAACAGCTCGCGGAAACTTTATTGAAACAGCGCCCATTTTTTGCACCCGTTTGGAACAATCTGAGTATGGTTTACTGGATAGAAGGGAACCTGTCCAAAGCGATTGAAACCTGCGAGCAAGTGTTGAAGCTCGAGCCTGATAACGTTCACGCCCTGTCGAACATCTCGCGCTACCTGTTCATTCAGGGAAACAGCGAAGATGTAATGCGATTCTCCCAAAAATTAAAAACATCGCACGCGGATGCAGCAGATGGCTGGATCAAAAAAGCCGAGGCGCTTTGTTTTATCGGAGATGATGAAGGCGCAGTATCCCTGCTTGAAGAAGCGCGGCAGGCAAAGGCGCAGAATGAACTGAACGAATATTTTTATCATTGGGTAGCCGTGTCAGCATATCGGCTTGGAAGGGTATCCGAAGCGCGTCGCTGCTGGAACAAGGCTTTGAAGATCAACCCGAATTTTTCTCTTACAATTGAGAATCTCGACGAACTAAAAAAGCCCGCCAATGAACGGAACGCTCCCTGGGCTTTCTCATTTTCCACATGGTTCTCCCAGAAGATAATCCAGGAATTACTCTCCCTTGCAGAACGAACTGCAAATAACAAGAAAAGCGATTCGGTGTCAGCAGCCCTTACACGGTTTATAGATTCGCATTCCGATTTGCTCAATATCGCCCCTACATTGCTGGATAGAGGAGATCCCTATAGCAAAGATTTCATCATCAAGATGGCTGATTTTTCTGCTCATCCGAAACTCCTCGCTGCACTGAAAGATTTCGCCTTCGGCCAGAATGGACCCGATGCTCTGAGGATGGAAGCGGCACAGATTCTGTCAAAACATGATTGGATTGAAGCTGGTGAAGCGCGTCTATGGCTGAATGGAGAATGGCAATCGACGCTTTTGATGGGCTTTGAAATTACAGACGAGCCAGATCCGAAGTCAAGATTGCATCCGAAAGCACACACTTTACTTGGGCAGGCGCTGGATGCGCTCCACAAGAAAAATGGCAAATTAGCCGAGGAGTTGATCCGCAAGGCAATCGCGATAGAGCCAAACTCGCCAAGCCTGCACAACAACCTCGCTGTGGCACTGGACATGCAGGGCCGCAAAGAAGAAGCCAGCGCAATGGCTGACCAGATCATCCAAAAGTATCCTGATTACTTCTTTGGACAAGTTTCGGCAGCTCGTAAAACCATGTACGCAGGCGACCTCAAGAAAGCCCGCGACATTTTGAACAAACTGATGACGCGCAAAAAATTTCATATCACTGAATTCAGCGCGCTCTGCTCTGTATTTGTAGACTTGTCAATTGAAGATGACCAGCCCGAAGCGGCTCTTTCCTGGTTTGAAATGTGGGAAGGAGCCTACCCCGAGGACCCTCAGCTCGTTCAGTATCAAGAACAAATAGAGATGCTACGCTTGTTCACTTCGATAAAGGATATATCCTCTTACAAGCGGAAGAGAAAACAAAAACGTTAATCAATTCAATCACGCCCAAACTCATCATCCTCTCCTCCAATGCAGAGGAATGTCTTAAACCCATCCAGCCGCTTATTTGCCCAACTTGAGTTAGTACAAGTATCCGCCAGTTCAACGTGGACTTTAATACGTGACGTTACGCACCTTTATGCTCTCGCAGGGTCTCCGCATTCGGGGATGATATGTGACCCTGCGATTTCCCAGAGAAATGCGGCGGTCTCACATCCTACCCTTCAGGGTAGACCACCTTTGAGCAGGACTGCATAAGGTGAGTTATTTATCAAAATGCAATATCGCGAGATTTCCATCAAACGCTGCGGCCAGTTGTTCAGGTAAATTACCGAGTGTATCTGCCACGCGCTGGCGGGAACCAAAGCCTGGAACGACGATGAAACTGCTGATACTTTCCTGTTCGAGAACTGCGGGTTTAAGTTGATCCTTGAGAGGCTCTTTTTCCAGCGGATGATCAGTATCGATGGCAACACAAATCGCTTCGATGGACTGCAAATAGCTTGCATCTGCACGAATGACAAGAGGAACGTTCAGAGCCTTCGCCAGAGAAATATTGGCTTCAAGCATACGCCGCAAAGCAACTTGCGGGATGGCTTTCGGGGGCAGGACGAATGCCACACGCTGCGTCCCATTGATTGGGATACTGAGCTTACAAACCATCACGGGCGTATCCGAACCCCAAAGGACCTCATCCAGAACAGAGCCAAGCAGGGACTCGCGCAAAGTCCGTTTGCCGCGCCAGCCCATGAGGATAATCGACGCGCTCCGTTCCTGCGCGGTGTGCAAAATTCCCTGGGCGTGTGTGGCAGCGACACGCGGGATCAGTTCAATTTCAGAATGCGGGTCACCCACTACATCATGGACTCGTCCAAGCAGGTCACGATGCTGGGCGATATGATCATCCTGCTCGCTCTGGTGTTGTATCACACTGATAGCCATTGTCTTTCCACTGTTCACTTTGGCAAGCAACGTCCCCAATGCAAGTAACTGCTCCTGCAATCTTGGATCTGTGATTGGTACGAGGATTCGCCCGAAGAGTGGAGAAGGCTCCTCGTCGGCCGTAGCAGTTTGAAGGTCCGTAGCGAAGCGCTGCACGATCAACGGTGAGGTAATGGATGTCAGCAGGATCATCAGGATCGCAGCATTAAATAACGTCTGGTCGAACAATCCTGTTTCCAAACCGATCACAAGAGTCGGAATGGTCACGGCGGCTTGCGCGTGAGAAAGACCGTAAGCAGTCCAGAATTCGTTTTTGGTGTATTTGAAAATGCGGGCAGTGATCCACGCCGCGATCAATTTTGAAGCGTATGCAACAAGCGTGACACCGAGCGCGACAATGATCGTTTGTCTATTTTCGAGAAAAGATAGCGGGTCGGTGATCATGCCGCTGTAAAGCAGAAAGATGGGGATAAAAAAGGACTCCCCCATAAAAAGGACATGCCCAGTTACGGGACTGTGGCGCGGGAGTGTGGCATTGATCGCAAGCCCTGCCAGGAACGCACCGACAACTTCATGCACACCGATCAGTTCCGCACCCAGCGCAGCAACAAAGAGAACCACAACCACAAATTGAAACTCAATCGCGCGCCCGCTGATACGTTGAAAGAAGAATTTCCCAAAACGAGGCAAGCCAAAGATAATAAGCAAAGTAAAGGTGGATAACAGGATAAAGAGTTGAATGAAATAACCGATGCTCAAACCGCCTGATTTGGCACCAAGCACGACTGCGAGGACGATGAACGCGCCAATATCTGTAAGGACGGTCGCTCCGGTTGTGACTGCAACCGCTTCGTTGCGGGTCACGCCGAGACGAGTGAGAATCGGAAACGCGATCAACGTATGAGATGCAAACGCTGAGCCCAGCAGAATCATGCCGAGCCAATCCAAGCCAAGGATTTTGCCAAGCCCCATGCCCATTAATTGCGGCAAAAGAAAAGTGAAGAAACCAAACACCAGCGCCCGGCCGCGCACGCGCATGAATTGATTGATATCTACTTCCAATCCCGCGCTGAACATGAGATATACCAGCCCAATCGTGGACAGGAACTCCATGCGGTCACCCGCGTCGATTAGGTGAAAGCCATGAGGTCCAATGAACATCCCACCCAAAATAATGCCGATAATGCCTGGCAACCGCACGCGCTCTGAAAGCAGAGGCGTGATCAGGATAATGCTCATAATCAGCAGGAAAAATGCTACCGGCTCATTTAGTCGTTCAAACATAAAGTAACTCCCAAAA
>JAKEFL010000060.1 GCA_022616105.1 Anaerolineae bacterium
AGCTACCTGTTTTCATTTTACCCCAATACTAATATGCGGTGATTGTTCCACGGTTGGTAAAAAGAGTGGTTAAATGGCTGTGGGGCAGTCTGGCAACCGCCCCACAGCCGAGCAAAAACAAGCGAAGACCATTATATGCGACTCAATCTGCGTCTACCAGAAGTGAAACCGGATCATATTGTGATTCCGAAACACTGCCCAACCGCTGGATGTAACGGGAAACGTTTCTATCCGCGCCAGAAAGTGAAAAAGAAAGTGGTGGATGCCAAGTACAAACAGGTGGAAGCCTGGCGCTACCAATGCGGGGCATGTGAACATACCTTTCGAGTATATCCCCAAGGAGTGGGGAAACAACACATCTCGCAACGTGTGAGCGGGTTGGGTGTCATGCTGTACTTGCTTGGGTTGAGTTATGGAGCGGTGGCCATCGTGCTGGAGTCCTTGGGGATCGGAATTGGCAAAACGAGCGTCTATCGAGCGGTGCAGGCGGTCGCCAAAAAAGTGCCTGGGATGAAGCAAGCTCACTTGTTGGATGGCTACCGAACCCGAGCCGTGGGAGCGGATGTCACCAGCGTGCGGTGCGGCGGAAAGTGGTTGCAGTTGGGGATCAGCGTGGACGCGATCCAGGGCCTCACCTTGAGCATTGATAGTTTACCAGGCGAAGAAGCCGAACAATTGAAAGCCTGGCTCGAACCCATTCTGGATGCCGTGGATGCCGATGTGTTGGTGAGCGATGATGCCGACGCCTTCAAGAAAATCAGTGATGAAACCGGACGCGCCCACCAGGTCTGCAAAAGCCATGTGGGACGCAACACCGACGCTTTGGTGGAAGAACTGTCCGCCTTGATCCAATCTGGACACGACCACTCGTTAGAAACCATCCTGGTCTCTTCCGAGCAAGCCTTGGCGGACTTGGCAACTTTGAAAAAACTCATTCATTCTCGCCAACCCGAAGAACAGTCAGAGGTGGAACAGTTGTATCTGCGCTATGCCGCGGCCCGCAAGCCAGCCAAAGGCAGGCGTTTCGATATTGCCTATCGCATGCGAAACCTATTCCTGGATCGTTGGACGCTCTGGCCGCGTCTGACTTTCTATCGTACCTGGAGAGATGCACATGGAAATCTAAACCTGGATGGAACCAACAACCATTGCGAGCGTAGTATTGGCTGGTGGGTCAAGGAGCGGTATCGTTCCATGCGCGGCTACAAACGGGAGCAATCCGCTCTCAACGTCAGCCGCTTGATTGCCCATGCTGGCAACCACTTATCGCATGGACTGGATCTTGCCAGATTGATCGCATAACTCCTCTCATTTTCAACCCGCCTCAGCTATTCTGTGCTCCTTCCCATTTCTTACCAAATTTGGAACAGTCACATATGCGTAGAAACTCTGCTGAAGAGGTGGTTAACCAGAGGCTATACCGCAGTGCATAATTGTATTTGGGTTCGTCAGTTTCAAAGCAAGATATAACGATGTCCCCAGTCCGCGTTCGGCGATGTAGTTCTGCTCGCGTATGGCAGATTGAAGGGAGTCAATGGAGGTGAAATTCAAAGTAGCCTCTTTTCCCTGATTTTACTATGGGATTGGAATGTCGCCTTATCTATGAACAGCTGGGTAATTCGCCGTAGATTCAATTCACAGAACTGTAAGAAATTCAGTTCACAGGGCTGTAAGTAACCTGAAATTCAGGTTCACGTCATGTTATAAGAAATGTATCTTGTTTGCCAACGGATCTGGACTTGGGCCTGTCCCATTCCAATGTTCCATATTATCTAAGGAAATTATTCAATGAACGAGAAACATCACGAAATGATTCTGCAAGAAACCCATACCTCAGGAGTGGAGGAGTGGTATTGTCCTACATGTGCGCGGCGCTTTCTGGTGCAATGGCCCCCATCCTATAAGATAATCATCCTTGAAGCCGGCGATCAGGATACTCGACATAGCCTTAGCATGGGCAACTTACGTATCGGCCCGTTCCAGGTTACACAGGCTGAAGGGACCGGGCTTAATGAGGATTTTAGATTAATCCCCTGGATGAAGTGGTTTGAGAAGGTTGATTTCGATAGTGGGTGGGGCAAAAACGCTTAGTGGCTTGCAGCGAACACGCCCTTCTGGAAAATCAGCGCTACAACTGGAGACCTCCGATGGAATTCGGAGGTCTCCTTGTTTGTATAAACCTGATTTGACTCGAGTCGTTACCCATTCAAAGCATATGCTTTGTCATGACAAAACTCCCTCACCCTGCCCTCTCCCAGCGGGAGAGGGGGAAGTCGTCCTGACTAAGAACCATCATTATCAGGGTGAGGGAAATTGCTGAAATCAAGGTGGCACTCAAGTTGTTTAGAATTCTCACCCTCCCGCGCGTTGCGCCGCGAGCATGAGCGCGCGCTTTGCCATTACTTTCGCCAGGTGTGCGCGATATTCGGATGAAGCGTACGAGTCGCCCAGCGTTGCCTCAATGTCCATGTTATCAGCCGCGGCAGAGATGTTTGCCTCGGTCGGTTCCATATCCGCAAGCGCGGATTCGACGGCCACCGCGTGCATTGGGTTCGCGGTAATGCCGCCTGCCACAACGACCGCGCGCGCCACTTTGCCATCCATCAACCCAATCATTGCGGCGATGCCCACCACCGCATAACTGGAGGCGGGATGACGGTGCTTGAGATACGCGCCGCCCATGCCGGGCATATTGCCATACGCCGGGACAGTGATTGACGTCAGCACTTCGTCGCGTTTCAGCGCCGTGGTGAACAGGTCTTTGAAGAACTTGTTGGCTTCAATCTCACGTTCGCCTTTGGGACCCGTGACGGTGAAGGTCGCGTCCAATGCCAGCATCAGCGTAGGATAGTCGGCGGCGGGGTCTGCGTTGGCGAGACTGCCCCCTATCGTGCCGCGGTTGCGCACCTGCGGATCGGCGATCAGCGCGGCGGCTTCGGGCAGGATGGGACATGCGGCTTTGAGTTCAGCCGACGCGGCGACTGCTGCGTGCGTGGTGAGCGCGCCGATCTTCACTTCCTTCTTGGTCACCTTGATCCCACTCAGGCTCTTGATGTGTCCGATATCCACAAGCACAGCAGGATTCGCCACGCGCAATTTCATCGAAGGGATGAGGCTGTGACCACCAGCCAACAGTTTCGCGCCCTTGTTCTTTTCGAGCGTTTTCACGGCGTCAGCCACCGATGTGGCACGATGGTAATCTACATTTGAAGAATACATGATAAGCCTCCTACATCTTTGCTGCTCGCATAGCGCGCCAGACTTTTTCGGGCGTGAGCGGCATATCCAGGTGTTTGATGCCGAGGGGAGATAAAGCGTCCACGACCGCGTTGACTACGGCTGGGGTCGAGGCGATGGTTCCCGTCTCCCCTACACCTTTGACGCCAAGCGGATTCGTCGGCGAAGGAGTCTCTGTGCTTCCCAGTTCGATGCTGGGGAGGAAACTTGCCTTCGGGACAGCGTAGTCCATTAGGGAGCCGCTGAGCAGTTGAGCGTTCTCATCGTACACCGCACCTTCCCACAATGCCTGCGCCACACCCTGCACGATGCCGCCATGGATCTGTCCATCCACGATCATGGGGTTGATGCGTTTGCCCACATCGTCCACAGCAAGATAGCGCAGCATCTTCACCTGACCCGTATCCTTGTCCACTTCGACAACGCAGATGTGCGTGCCAAACGGATAGGTGCAATCGGGCGGATCGTAGTACGTGACATCATCAAGGAACGGCTCCATGCCTGCGGGTAAGCTGTATGCCAGCGCTGCCGCGCCTGCGAGTTCCTGAATTGTCTTGCCTTTGTCGGGTGAGCCTTTGACGAAGGCTTTGCCACCCTCGAAAGTCATATCTTCCGGCGCGGCTTCGATCAAATGCGCTGCAAGCCGTTTCGCTTTTTCTTTGATCTTCTGCGCGCTGTTATAGACAGCCATCCCACCGACCGCCGCGCTGCGACTCGCATACGTGCCATAGCCAAATGGCGTACCGAGCGTGTCGCCAAGTTGAACGATGATGTCCTCCATCGGAATACCCAACTC
>JAKEFL010000345.1 GCA_022616105.1 Anaerolineae bacterium
GTTTGCAACCCCGAAGAAGCGACTGATCAAGTTACTGTACGCCATGGGACTCATGCTCGCAGCCAGGGGAGTTGAACCGCGCACATCTGCAAAAAGCATCGTCAATTCAATTTCAGTCCCGCCGAGATTCTGGTGAGTAAACCCGTAGCACTGGTTGCAGAGCTGCGGCGTCAAACTGGAGGGCCCCTTGCCGATCATCCTGAAAAGAGCCCCACCAATTCCATGATACGGTCCGTTACAAAACTTGCAGCGCGGCCCATTTGGAATCAGGCGAAAAATATTTCGCAGTTGTCGCGCTGGCAGGGCAGGGTTTACGCCGGTCAGGACTCCGCGCCACCATTCTTCAGGCGTTAGATTTTTCGCCATATCTGAAGTGATTATACCTCCCTAAGATCAGAAGTCAGTGTGATAACATTTCGTCTACCGCGCTTACCAACTCCCTCAAATTGCTTACCTTCAACACATTGCTGCATAATGGCCCGTACCTGGGCATGTCGCTGTCTCCATGCCACATGATTGGGGGTTCAGGATTCAGCCAAACAGTCCGCGCGGCGCGGCGACTCATCAGTGAGAAAATATCCAGGCGCGGGTCATTATAGTTGTTGCGTCCATCGCCGACGATAATGAGAGTCGTCTGCCCGTTGAGTGTATCCAGATATTCCTTATTGAAATTGTCAAGTGACCAGCCGAGATCGGTGTTGTAGTGTCCACTGGGCATACGCCACAAAACGGAAGCAATTGCATCGTCCGCGTTGGAGCCGTTGAAGTCATCCGAAATATATTCGAGATGGTCAATGAACGCGAAGGCATGTGTCTTGCGAACCTGTCCTTGCAGCGCAAACAGAAAACTCAACATCAACTCGGAACAAAATCGCATGGACGTGCTGATATCGCAAATGATCACGATCCTGGGTTTGCGGGTCTTATCGTGATAGCGGATCTCCATCGGCACGCCGTGATATTTGAGATTTCTTCGAATGGTTGCCTTCGGGTCGAGCTTTCCGCTTTTGGCGCGTTTTTGACGTAACGCGATTCGAGTACGCAGCATGGCGGCAAGTCGTTTCACTTCGCGCTGCAGGATCTTCTTATCGGAATCAGAGAGCGCCTCAAATGGGCGGTTCATCAAATTATCCACGCCATCAGAGGGTGGTCGCTCGCTCATGTTCTCGGCGATCCGTTCGCCTGCGAACTGGTTGATCTGTTGCTGCATCCCTTGCAGGTTCTGACGAATCTGTTCGCGCAGTTCCTCGATGCGTTCCTTGCTCATGCCCATCTGCTGGAGTTGTTCCATCAACTCACGCATCGCCTCGCGGACTTCCGGGTACTCGAGCGCGCGCATCATGCGTTGTGCCATCCAATTTTGATAACGGAGATCGTCCGTCTGATTCAGTCCAACCATCTGACCCAGCGCTTCCAATTCGGACTTGGTGAGCGGTTCGCCGTTCATCAGGCGTTCCATCCGCTGACGCAGACTCTGCGCGAACTGACGCAGTGCATCCGCAAGCATCTGTGCCTCTTCAGGTGTCATATCATCCATCGGATTGCCACCCATCATGGGTGGTGGCTGACCCGTACCGAAAAAGAGTGGAAAGAGCTTATCGAAGACAGGCAGATCGCGCACATCCTTGATGAGTGTAGAGCGCAAAGACAAACGGAAATGTTCTCGGTCTTGAATCCCCATCAGATCAACAGCGGAGAATGCTTCTGCTGACTCCGCAAGAGATACGCGCACTCCACTCGCTCGTAAGGCTGATATTAGTTGTAAGATACGGGATTCCATAATTCACTCTCTTTCATTATTGCGAGACGATGCTTTTCCGTCGAAGCAATCTCCATTTTCCTTGCTACCATTATATAGTTCTCAGGTCGAGCAAAATTATGGTGATGATAAATACTAATATTGGAACTCCATAAAAAATCGTCCAAAGTAAAATCAACCACCGATACCTACTAACGAGTTGCAAGGCACGTGCATCATTTATCATCCATTCGGGTGTTGAAAATAGCCATTTGCGAGAAAGTTTATCGCGGGCGAATTGATTCTTTATCTGAGCAATTGGCAAAATAAAAAACTTTCGCTTTTCTGGCGCAATCCAAAAGAATCCAAATGGTTGCCCGTCGCTCTCCCAATATATACGATAAGAAGAGTATTCCAACTTGAGGATCAAGTCGTATGTTATGAAGGCTGAAATAAGCAGGACGAAGTGACCTACTACAAATATTGCAAACCAAATTGCAAAATTGGAATCAACGGCAAAAATGGAGTTGTCCATATTGACAATGCTCAATTCCCAGAAAATCTCCCGAACTTGTCGGGCTTGGTTTATTGTATTTACCTTTCATATGGTTGAACACTTTTAAGTCCCCTTAATACTCGATAATGTTTGACATTGAATGTCGCTAGTTCCGCATTAACTCCGATTGCAGTTTCAGCAATCAGGGCATCCAATAATCCAATATTATCGCTTAGATGATGGGATGAGAAATTTGCGAACGCTCGATTGCAATCTTCTTCACTTGGCCAATAAAGTTGATATTCTGACAGCGCTTTTTCGAGTTGTTTTTGCTCTCTCGTATTTTGGCATCCCTGTATCAATTCCATTGCTACAAGTCCAGGCACGCCAATTTCCTGAGCGGATTCCAGCCATTCTCTGGCAGGCTCATTACCACGCAAGACATCCACCATTACATCTGTATCAAGCAATATCACTGCACCCGTCTCCGTGTTTGGGCTTGAGCGCGAAGTTTGCGAGCATAGGCCAGGCTATCCCCTATATCTTTCCTCTTTGCCCACATACCAACCACGCCTGAATTAAGTAAATCTTTTCCAGTCATTGGCTTGTTGCCCTGTCTCACTTTTTCGATCAGGCGTGTGGCAAGTAGGAGTTGTTCATTGGGAGTTAAGTGGTCTGCTTGTTTAAGTATTTTTTCTAGCGTTTCAAGTGCCATATGTGCTCGCTTTCTTTTCGGCTATTGTAATCAATTTCCAGAAAATCTTCCGAACTCGTCCGGTCTCTGTCTCGTTGGCGGTGGGGGATTGATATATTGCCGCTTCGCCTTTTGCAAATCTGCTTCATGCTTCAGTAAGATCGAAACCGTATCCTCCAATGTGTTCTTGTCCAGGTTTTTTGCGTTCAACGCAACCAGCGCATTCGCCCAATCCAGCGTTTCGCTGATGGATGGCGATTTGCGCATATCACCCCTTCGCAGCTTTTGCACAAACTCTACTGCCTGCTGAGCCAGTTTCGGATTCAAGTCAGGGACTTTCAGTCTCACCACTGCAAGTTCTTCCTGTAAAGTTGGATAGTCAATGAACAGATATAAACAGCGTCGCTTCAATGCTTCTGAAAGTTCGCGCGTGTTATTCGAAGTCAATACGACGAATGGTCGATGTTTTGCTGTCAAGGTTCCCAGTTCAGGGACTGACACCTGAAAGTCACTTAATACTTCCAGTAAAAATGCCTCGAACTCCGCGTCAGCGCGGTCAATTTCATCGATCAGCAAAACTGACGGTTGTTCACTCATGATCGCTTTCAGCAGTGGGCGCTGCAATAAGAAACGATTGGAGAAGAACACATCTTCTTCTCTGGCTAATTTGTCCGCAGCTTCCGCAAGCGAGTTTGCTTGACCAAGCGTGTCATTCAATTTATCTCGGAGGAGTTGTGTGTATAGCAATTGTTTTGAGTATTCCCATTCATACAATGCTTTAGACTCATCTAAGCCCTCATAACATTGCAAACGGATCAGCTCTCGCCCTGTCGCGCCTGCGATGGCTTTGGCGAGTTCCGTCTTGCCGACTCCTGCGGGCCCCTCTGTAAGCAGCGGCTTGCCAAGTTTTTGTGAGAGGTACACAATCGTCGCGATCTCATTCGACGCGATATATTTTTGTCCGTTCAGGGAGGATTTTACTGAGTTGGTCGATTCAAAAGGATTGTTCATTTAGCACCTATGTTTCAGGAAAGTATACCGCTCTTTGAAAGCATGGACATTAATGGATGCTATTAAAACAAGAGGACGAGGGAACATATCGCCCAAACTTACTAGAACTTGTTTCAAAAATACCCACACTACCCGTCATTGCGAGCCGCTTTGCGGCGAAGCAATCTTCTGAAAATCAGGCCTTGCTAACCGTGTTGGGGATTGCTCACCTGCACTGCACCGAACGCACGATTTGTCCCTTTGGGACAAATCGGGTGCAAGTGTCGTCGAGCTACGCCCTCCTCGCAACACTTGCACCTGGTGTGATTTGCTTAGCAAATCATGCAGATGTGACGGGAAATTATTTTTAAGATGACTTCTGCTGTGTTCGGCATCATTTGGAACATTCGTCTGGTATCAAGGTGCGGTGGTTGCTCGTGTGCTCCCAGGTCAATATCATTATAGGTAACATTGAAACCGGGACCAAAGTAGCGGACGATTAGTTCGTCGAGTAGCCCTTGGGCACGCATATCCTGCAGTGCCATATTAACTGGCTCGACTAGATCGCTGTCCTTTGTGAATGCAACCCCGAATTGATCGCTTGAGAGGGACGTACCAATAAACTTAAGGTTGTTTGCCTGCTGAAACTCGATACCCGAAATCGTGCTCTGACCTTCGACCTGGTCCGCGATTGCGGCGTCGATATCGCCTGTAGCGAGGGCATAAAAGACTGTGGAATATTCCTTGTACGTTCTTATCCGGTCTTCGGGAATATATTGTTGAGCAATTTCATAGTTTGTAGAATCCTTCAACGCGCCCACAAGCAATTCGTTATTTGCAAGAAACTCACTGATATTGGAAAAGCGGGTTTCGCCCTTGCGCACAACCAGGCGTTGCTCAATATTCAAATAACTGATCGAAAAGTCGAGCGTTTCTTTACGTTTCTCCGTGATCGTAATGCCCTCGGATGTTGCATCATAATTTCCTTTGCTGACTTCATCTAATAAAGTTTCCCATTTCTCTTCAATGAAAACAGGCTGGCAGTGAAGACGGAAGCAGATTTCCCACCACATATCATAGTCCATACCGCCGGGCTGATTCGTTTCGAGGAAGATATAGTTATATGGAAGAATTCGGTTTTCAACGGCGACTTTAATTTCCCGGCAGCCCAAATCCACGATCGCGATGTTAGCGTCTCCGAGGCAGCCATAAGTCCATTGAGTGGCTCCGTTTGAAGTTGTTATAGCCTGAGCGAGATGCTCAGTAGGATCATCAGATTGGGTAACTGTTTCGTTATTCTTTGTAAATTGGGTAGTCAGAATAAGAGTTCCTGAGAGTGCGGCGACAGCAAGTGCAATCATCCAGAGCCGCGGTGATTGAACGAATATGCTTCTGGGATTGAATTGCCGATTCTCTCTAATCGCCTTACTGGCTGTTATTCCGCTGGAAGTATTCATTGCTAACTTCAGCGCGGCTGCCATTTCTGTTGCCTTCGCAAAACGATTTACAGGGTTCTTGGCAAGGGCTTGATCCAGCACAGCCTGGACGGCTTGCGGGAGATCAGGTCGAAACGCACGTATATTTGGTACCGGCTGATGTATATGCGCGGATAACATTTTATAGGGCGTCTCTCCCTGAAATGGCAGCCTGCCCGTCAGCATCTCAAACAGAATAATCCCAAGAGCGTAAATATCTGCCCTTTTTGTTGATTTACCACTCTGCGCAATTTCTGGAGCCATGTACGCGGCTGTTCCGGTCATCATGGTATTGGTCAACTCGATTTTTCCCTCTGTAAGTTTGGCAAGACCAAAGTCCGCAATATAGGGATGGTTATTCTCATCCATCAATATATTATTTGGCTTGAGATCGCGATGGACGACGTCTTTTGCGTGAGCATAATCCAACCCTTCAGAGATCAGATCGAACAGGCGAAGTGTCTCCTGGTCAGGTAAACCCTTTGGTGCCTGGTCGATTCGTTCCGCCAAAGTGCCGCCTCGCATATATGCCATGACGATGTAGATCTGATCACCCTGTTCGCCGAAATCATGGACCGGAATGATTTGTGGATGTTGAAGATGCGCAATAACATCCACTTCCTGGGAAAACCGTTTTATAAAACTGACATTCTCCTGCAAGGGAGATGACAGGACTTTTATTGCGACTTCCCGCCTGACTGAAGGTTGCTGTGCAAGGTAAATCGTTGCCATTCCGCCCTGGCCAATTGGCTTGATGATCTTATATTGTCCGAGTGTCTTACCACTAAGATCAGGCATGGATTCCCTGTATGGTCTAAAAGATAACGATGACCATAATTATATCTAAAACATTGGCTATGGATTCAACCCAAGTTTTCGATATACATCCAGGTTTCCAGCAAGCTCCTTTTGTTGTGAGAAACAGTTGATGATTGACTGCCGCGCGGCTTTGCCAAGACGACTCTGCAGTTCAGGATTATTCAATATTTCATTGATCGCGTTTGCCAGCGCGTCTCCATCATTCACTGGGACAAAGATGCCGTTTTCGCCATCTTTCACTACATCCAACATTCCTCCAATAGGTGTCGCGATGACTGGCTTTTCACAAGCCATGGCTTCAAGTAAGGCATTCGGCATCCCATCTCGTAAGGATGCATGCACAAAAACGTCCATTAAGCAGTAGTAGGCGGGTAAATCAGTGGGTGATACAAAGCCCGTAATGATGATTCGAGAATCGGGATTCGATACCAGGAACTCATCGACGAACTGTTTATCCTCTCCCGCACGTACTTCTCCGACAATAAGCAAGGCACTGGGCAGTTTTTTATTAACCTGCGCGTAGGCACTCAGGAGCACCTTGAGTCCCTTTTTCTCTCGAAGTTCTCCCGCGAAACCAACGGCAGACAATCTTTCTTCTTTCTTCTTTCCTTCTTCAATTAATCCTATCACCTTTGCCAGTTCTTCATTCCGCGGCATCTGCTTGAAATGTTCGGTATCAATCGCGTTTGGAATCAAAATGATTTCACGATCAAAAAATGCTTTTGCTTTATTCACCAACTCACTCGTGTTCGTTGTGATAGCACTTGCGTTTTGCAAAGCATACATAACATGCGAAAATTTGGCTGGATCAAACGCGGCGCGCTCGATGTCGTTTCCACGAATGGATATAACACTTGGCACATTCAAATATTTTCCTGCATATGTCGCGACGAATCCTGCTTGTGTGAGGAAGTATGCATGAAGCACATCGAATGAATTTCGATGATGTTCTTCAACAATAAGCTCAAACCAATCAACCAGTGTATCGTCGACACGTTTGTGCGCGCCGAAGCGCGTAACGCTGACTTCGTTGTTAGTGAGGATTCGTTTTTCGGAGGGGGGCAGGTTGGAGGTCGGAGCGATGACTCGGACCATGTGTCCCGCGGATGAAAGCAAACGCGCGAATCGTTCCGTCGAGATTGCGAGCCCGCCGATGTCTGGTGTATACTTTTCAGAGAGGAGAGCGATCTTCATATTTTATTTATATCATTACGAGGAGCATCGCGCTGAGCGGAGCGAGTGACAACGAGCGAAGACGAAGCGTGGGCGACGAAGCAATCTCCTCACTGAATAGGGGATTGCTTCGCCCTGTCGGGCTCGCAATGACATCAAGGTGAACATGGCTGAACAATGTGAAATGATCATCGGTTATCTTGTGCCGCATCGCTGCAACAACCCATCGCTTGGGACCTGTGTGAAATGCGGACGCGGCTTTTGCGACGAGCATACGAATCCAACAAAAAATGGGCGGATATGTCTGGCTTGCCAGCAAGGCTTGGACATGCCCATCGCGCTGCCAATCGCTGCTGCCACGTTTACTGCCACTGACCTGGATACTTTCAATCGCGCGAGCATGTGGGACGACGAAGACCGCACAGATATGTTTTCTGATTTGAGTTAATTTCGCCCTGAGCGGAGCCGTAGGCGCAGTCGAAGGGCGGGTTTCAAGCAAAGTTGGTGTTTACAAGAAATATGCGCTTCGACTACGAGTTTTGCTATCGCTCAACTCTCCGCTCAGCGCGAGAGCTATCAATAAGGCCCTATTGTCTCCCAAATCTTCTTGTTTTCCACAATAAAATCATCACAGCGCTGACATGGCTTGAGCGCGGGAGGGTGCATGTTCAAACGGATTTGGCGATACGCCGCGCCTTCCCAAATTTCCTTGAACGATTGCTTTCGCACATCACCCAGTGGCTGGATCTGTTCGCGCGTCATGCAGCAGACGTAAACCAACCCATTGAAATCAATGAGACTATGTGTCCACGGCGCGTAGCAGGGAAATTTGTTGTAATAGCCAAAGCCATAACGACCCGCGCGTCCCAGCTTGACCTCGGAGTCGTCCCTGCCAAATGGATAGGCATCCTCATCCGCGATATTGACTCCCAATTCATTTGCACGCTCCTCGATGACAGGAGCAATCTCTGAATTGAATATTTGAATATCCTTCTTCCGCATGGATAAATGCTCGCCGCAATGGTCATCGACTGGAATCAAATTGATTCCGTCCGCGCCGAGTTCGTGGGCGAGGTGGGCAGGGTTGCGAGTGTTTCATAATTTGAGCGACCAACCACTGTATTAATGCGGACGGTCAGTTTCCCTTTGTGAGAGTATTTATTGAATAGTGACACCGCGCGCGTCGTGAGTTTGAAAGACCCTTCCACACCGCGGATTTTTTCGTGCATCTTGCGAATGGGAGAATCAATTGACACATTCACACCGCGTAGCCCTGCTTCAACGAGTCTTTTGGCTTTGACTTTATCGATCAGTGTGCCATTGGTTGTGAGCGTGACACGCATCCCAAGTTGAGTGGCATGTTCCACAAGGTCAGGCAGCTGCGGACGCAGCATCGGCTCGCCGCCCGAGAAATGGATTTTCTTGCACCCAAGTTCTGCCAATTCAGAGATGATTTCACGAAAACGATCCATCGAGATGGGTGGCTCGCGCGTCTCCCGCCAGTGTTTGCACATCTCGCATTTGAGATTGCATCCGTAGTTGACTTTGATTTTGACGTATATGGGTTTATACGCGCGGGCGTTCAATACAGCGGCGTGCATCTCATCTTTCTCGATAGCGATCTGTTCAAGGTTGTACATGGACTATGCCGTCAATTGTACACCCTCAGGTTTGTAGTAAAGAAACAGCAACTATCCTTGATTTCAAAGACAGTTGCTGCACGTCGAAGACATCATGCCCGCAGGGTATCCCGCGCAGCGGGGCTGTGTTGGGCTGTTATTGTTAATCTTCTTTTTGCCTGAGATTATTATCAACAAATTTCATCAACTCTTGCTCGTAAGCGAGATAAGGCTTTCGAGCGGCTGCGGGTGAAATTTTTATAACATCTGAGAGCCAAATCAGAAGAGAGCTAAAAGCTGCCTCGACTTTATCGTGTGTTGGATCCGCATGTAAGCCTGCATTAAAGAGTTCAACTAAACGATCTACCTCCTTCCCCAAAGTGGTCAGTATGTTAGGATCTGTAATAGCTAATTCGGTTGTGGTTTGCTCTATGTAAGCCCAAAGACGATTCCTATATTCAAGGCGACCAACTTTTCGGTTATTCCACATCTCTTCTCTTGGAGGGAACAGATAGTCAGCGATTTTCTCAAGCAAGCGGCGTCCAGAGAGTGCAGCCTGTGCATAATCTTCTTCGGTCTCTGCGCGCTCAAGTGTTCGTGCCGCCGCAGCAAAGGCGTCAAATAATTTCGGATGAAGTTCTTCAAGGCTGAGTACAAGGTCCGATGCATAATCAGCATCCAAATCCTTAAAACCTGAAAATACTCGTTTAAAATCTTCAACACGTTTGAAGTGCTCAAGCGTGTCGTAGTTGTCAAAGATTGTGCGGCGGGCTCCTCTATCCTCATAGTCAACGCTAAATCCATGGCGTTCGAACTCCTCTCGTAACTCTATATCTGGATCATCGTTTTGCCCCATGTCATAGAAGACTGTGCATCTATTAGCTTGAAGACGATATTTTTCAATCAGTGAGTTGCGAAAAAAGTACAGGTGAAGGTGCTCCGAAAAGTCAGCGTCCATCGCTCCAAGATATGCGTTGTCAGGAAAGAGTTTCACATGCAGTGCTTCTCCAATCGTAGCTGTCATATTTTGGAATAACCAGCAGAACACCGTAGTTTTTCCGTGAGTTGCTTCAAGCCGGTCATAAATTAAGAAGTCAAAATGCTTTGGCTGATATACAGCTCGCCATAACATGACTAAATAATCCATAGTCGGTGTGCTGCTCCTAGCCGCAGCCATATAGGTTAGGATGTCACCGAAAGATACTCGCATATGGCGATTTGCGTCCTGTAGAACTCCTGTGCTCAGTATTCGATCCATCACTTGATCTCCATAAAATGAGCCTAGTGATGGGTGATCGGAGTTGAACAAGAAAGCGATATTCATAAGATCATCAATTTAGTGAGCCCAACGGTGAGCGTTAGCGAACTTGGTGATACACATTGTTGGGCGCTATGGATTTGGTTCAGGAAGTAGCGAAAAGCAAAACTCGTATGCTTCCTTGACTTGATCGGCCAGGTATTCCTCAGCCATAACCCGATTTGCGCCAGTTTCGTTCGGCGCGCCATGTACGTAGTTAGCCCTAGCTCGTATTAGCCTGATTTTGCAGTGTAAATCGGACAACAAGTCTGGCGGAACAGGACTGCATGTTGAATATAGGTTGTTAGCGATTTCTTCCATTTGTTGAGCAATCATCGCCCTGCAATCATAGTCAATTGAACAAGCATCAGCATCTTTTTCTAATAAGGCAACTTGATCATCAATGTCAGTCGTACAGTCAAAGTACTTTTGCCTTGCATCTCTTTCAGCTTCATAAGTTGCAATGTAACGGTCAGCTCCCGATGGAGTGGGTGTGCCGCCACATGCGAGAACAAGAAAAGTAATAGTCAGAAGAAATAGAAGGTATCTCACATAAAGCTCCTCTTGCAGGATTTGAAACTGAAATGAAGTAATTTTAGGCTTATTTTCTCCTCGACATTATTTTTTGGGGAACATCCTAAATCTAACGCCCAACCATGTCTTAATTTGTATAATATCCATCTAAAGCATTATACAGTTTCCCCTAGTCAGACAATAAAACTTAAGCTTACTCTCATATGCGCCTCAAAGCAGATTTACTTCTATTCATGGTCGCCATAATCTGGAGCACGGCATTTGTTGCTCAGGGAGTGTTGCGCTCGGCGCTAACATCGCATCCTTGATTGTGTTATCTTGATGTCCCGAACGCGCTTGATTAATCGAAATGGGAATCCTAACAGTCGCATCAGGGTGAGGATAACGAGAATGACAACAGGGGTGTAAACCCTCTGTCGGTCAATCGCCTGCTGATCAAAGTACTCATCCACATAGTGGGTGGTGCTTATTGGTGCAAGCATGATTTTCAGCCATGTTCTCAGCGAACCAACGGATTCGAGCGTTGGCATAATGTCCATCTCTTTTGCAAGAGTGTCACAATAAGCGAATTGCTCTACCGGGTAGACGTTCTCAGTATTGATCGAACCATACTCCGCGCACAACATATTCCAGGCCGCATTCTGTTTTTCCTTCAACGCCGTTGGCAGCGTGTATTTCCCAGAGAGCACGCCAACGGCATACCGCGCTTGCATTTCGCTGATCGATGGAATGTTGCCGATGATCGGTCGCGCAAACCCGATCAGAAACAGATTGTGCATGTCCGTGTGTACGCAGCCGTGGTAGAAATCCTTCAAGTGGATGATTCCGCCGGAAAGGTCTGCCAGGCGGGAGCGATAGCCGGTGGACAAGACTAATATATCCGGCGAGAGATGAAGCGTTGTTGCTCGGTCAAAATCGAAATAGTCGGTCCACAGCTCATCTATGGGCGGACCGATGATCTGCAACCGCTTTTCCGCCACGGCATCCAGGAAATCATCACTCTTGTTATGAAAGACATTGAAAAGCCCGCCCTTCGCACGCGCTTTGAGTTTAAGATCCCACTCGCGCCTTAATGCCTGGGCTTGATCGTCGGGATTAGTGCTCACGCGCTGGTGTGGAAACCACCTCTCCAGGAGCCGGTCAAAGCGGATGCGGAATGTCACAAAACGCTCCCCAACCCAGTTCCGTGCGCCTTTGTCAAAAGAGAGTAACAGCCGGTTTCGCAAGAAGTCTGATGGCACCCCCCGGATCGGGTGATAGCGCGGGCTGACTCGAATGCCGGATCGAAGCGAGAGAAAGACAATGTTGTTGTGTTCCGGTTTCGCCAGATGGTTGGCAACATCCGCGGCAGACTCGCCTCCTCCAACCACAACAACAGTCGCATTGCAAACGCCTTCGAAATACCCTACGGGCACGATGTCTTCTGTGATCGGAATCGCCGTAGAAACGAAAGGCGCTTTTTGGTTTACCAGTCCAGTGCAAAGAAAAACGGCATCGAACGTCAGGCATTGTTCGTTCCCATTTTCTGCCAATAGGAGGGTCCAACTTCCGTCAATCCATGCAAGATGTCGCACTTCGGCGCCGAACCGAATGCGCTCTTTCAGGTTGAAGTGTGCGGCAAACGCGTCCAGATAATCGCCGAATTCCGCGCCGCGATAGAACTCTTCAAAATTGTGCTCGGGTGTTACATCCGGCAGCCATTTGCGGAAGCAGGAAAACTGCGTGGTGTACTTGGTGGAAGTGGAGACAAAATCTGGTCGCTGATCGCCCCAGCAACCGCGCACAGACTGGCTCTTCTCGAAGCAGACCACATCCGTCGCTGGATAGGTACCAAGAAGATACTTCAGCGTGACGAGTCCACTGCACCCCGCGCCGACGACTGCGATTTTCATTCGGCACGCTTCACACGACGGTCAGGCTGATGAGCACGTAATTGAATTGACCCGATTCCGGCACAAAAAGCAGGATCCGGTCGCCTGCCGCTACCGGTTGAGTTTTCAGGTATTCATCGAGCATGATAAAGATGCTGGCTGCGCCGGTATTGCCAGCTGTACGCAGATTCGTCCAATAGGGCACTTCCCGGTTCGGTGAAAGTTCGGCCATGATCTTCTTAA
>JAKEFL010000346.1 GCA_022616105.1 Anaerolineae bacterium
TCAAAACGCTGTTTCATGCGCTCGGAAAGAGGGAATACAGTGGATGAACCAGCAGTGACGATATCACCTGAAACCGCGTCAGGAGCATACATTGCCATCGGGTCTTCAGTGGGAGCCACAGTGGGTTCCGCGGGAGCAGCCGTTGGTTCAGGGGGAGCTGTAGTCGGCTCCACAACCGGAACTTCAGTTGCCGGCGCGCCACACGCAGCGAGTACGAAACTCATTAAGATGAACACGAACATAAACGTACGAACAGATTTGGTCATTTCTTTTTTTCTCCTTAAAATTTTATACACTCGCATCTTATCAAGTGGGTTTTAAGGACAAGAGAAGAACAGGTTAACATCTTGTTAAATTTATATACTCTGTTTCTCAAAGGCGGTCTTAGACCGCGCGTTTGTAGTTACATCGCAGGGTCAGAGACCCTGCTGGAGCGTAGATAAATTAAAAATAATTGCCCGCCATCTCACCAGCGGCGGGCAATCTCCCGAGGGAGACAAACTAAGGAGGAGAAAATTATGGAACGTTGCGATCCGCCAGTTTAGAAAACTGGTTAAAATGCAGCGTAAATCCCTAATAGATGAACTATGTACTTTACCTGCTAGCTCATGCGCTTTCTTTCATCTCTTCATCATTATGATGTTGGGCATCAATAAAGCTTCCCCAGAAGATAAGAAAGGTAAACAGGGCGATTAGGACGTAAATTCCGAAACAAGTTTGCAGCATTTGCATTTGAGCCTCCAGTTCTATTCTTTCGTTTTCAATTCCAATGGTTGACCAGAAAATATCATGTGTGATGCAAGATACGGGTTTGACTCGTCACTCCATTGCCACGTATTTAGATCAGTCAATGTGCGATATGCAGTGAGATCTAACTGCAAAGGTGTGATGGAGACAAATCCTTCGGCGAGCGCGCCAACATCCGTGCCACGTTCCGGGACACCGGTCGGCGCGTCGCCGCCGATCCAGTAATAAGGTCGGCCGCGCGGGTCAATTCGTTCATCCAGACGGCTGTGATAAACGCGCAAGCCTTGCCGCGTGATTTTGATGCCTCTGAGCTTCTCTTCAGGGAGAAGCGGCACATTGACATTGAGCAGGGTTTCATGCGAAAGGCTGTTCTCGATGACCTGCTGAACTATTTTTCCAGCAATACGTGCTGCGGGATCATAATCAATCTCACTGATGTGTCCTTCAATGGTCTCAAGAGAAACTGCGATGCCGGGCACACCTGCAATGACCGCTTCCATTGCCGCGGTAACTGTCCCGGAATATGTGACGTCATGCCCCAGGTTTGCGCCGGCATTGATCCCGGAGACAACCAGGTCAATCGGCTCTTTGAAATATCCTAAAGTGGCGAGTGCCACGCAATCTGAAGGCGCGCCATCGCTTGCAAATGCCTGCGTCCCATCTGTGAGACGGACTTCCTTGACACGTAATGCACGATCGAGCGTTTTGACGTGACCGCCACCAGACCAGTTGCGATCTGGTGCCAGGATGCTGACCCTGCCCAGTTTTCGCATTTCCTGTGCAAGAGCAAGCAGTCCCGGTGCAAGCACACCATCGTCATTTGTCACAAGAATATGTTTGTTCATTACCTATGCCTATTTGCCTTCCACAAGAAACCTACGTCGTTTTTGCGTCGTATCTATTGCGATAATAATAATCAGGCTGAAAATCATTAAGCCAAGAATAAAGATCTCCATTTCATTCCCCATCTTTACTGTGCCGCCACTGCTCGCCTGGCAAAAGTGCTTCCAAGATAGCGGGCGGCCCAGCTTCCCAGAATACGGACAGCGTTCCATTCCTTCTTTTTGTGGATCATGGTCTTTTGTTTGTGGATCGCTTTCACGAGTTCTGACCCTGTGCTGCCAGGGAATTCCGTAACAGCGAGACCGATCGCTTCTACAATGTGAGCGTCACTGTTTCCAATTTGCGCCATATCCAGGTGTTCGGCAAGAATATGAGCATAACGATTGCTCATCCTATCTATCGTAGTGGCGTTGTATGTTTCAATACCGATCAAAATATCAGCCACATCCATATTGCGAAGTGCCCTAAGGATCGAATAGGCGCTTAGACTCTTCATTCCTATTCCGTATGCCATGGGGTGTGGGGCAATGCAGAAACCGCCAAGCTCGCCAACTCTTAAAACTGTTTCAATCAGAGGCAAATCGCGTTCCAGTTTCTCAGTCACATTCAATGCCAGTAGATCACCTTCTGAAGTTGTGATTTCAATGCCAGGAATTACATCCACTCCGTATCTGGGTGCGAGTGATAGTGCTTTCAGCGAACCGGCAATTTCATCATGATCAGTAATGGCAATCACATCCAATCCCAGTTTTCGAGCCTGGGTCAAAACGGCAGGGACGGAGGCTGTGCCGTCGTAGCTGTAAATTGTGTGTATGTGCAAATCAGCGAATCCCATACTTTCTCCTTTTTATACACTCTGAGTGTAGCAGGGAGTAATTAAGGATAAATCAAGGGTGGTTTAAGAGTTGGTTAACAGATTTTCATGCCTTTTGATTAATACACAAGAGCCTGGGAGGAGACCAGGCTCTTGTGAGGAGGAGAAGAATGAAACTCTTCTTGGTACATTCAGGATCGCTTTGTTGCCCCAGCCTGCTGACACTGGAAGGCAAGTCGCTTCCGTGTAGTATCAATGATAAAGACGATTAGCATCGCAGTTATGTTCACGACCAAGAAAATTTCCATGCCCATAGGATAGCATGGAACATCGAATTTGCGTTTTGCAGTGAACTAACAACGGCAAAACAATTATGAAAAGTCAATTTTTGAAAGTTGGTTCTCCTTGATCCTGTCAAACCCTGTTTACCAATTGTTAACATGCCTTTCCAGCGATGTTAATTATGCCGTGTTAAATTAATATAGCCTGGAAATACCAGTCTGGAAATCTTTTATGTCACTCGAAACTTTCTGCCAGGAAATAAAAAATGACGTCCTCCTGTTGAGCAGGATGGTGGAACAAGCAGTCATGGAATCTGCGAGCGCACTCAAAGACAATGATGTTGACCGTTCCCGGCAAGTTCTATTGAATGACATGGATATCAATCGGAAGCGCTATGAAATTGAGATTTCCATCGTTGTCCTCATGGCTACTCAACAGCCCGTTGCACGTGACCTGCGCCTGCTGGCTGCCAGCCTGGATATTTGCACTGAACTTGAGCGAATGGGTGATTATGCAAAGGAGATCGCGAACATCAACATCCGTTCGGAAGGGTTGAGCCTGCCTGCCATCCTGAAGGATGTTTATTCCATGGCAGAGAAGGGTGTGGATATACTGCATCGTGCAATGACAACTTTTGCCAATGAGGATACGCAGACAGCAATGGCAATCATTTACGAAGATGATGTGATCGATGAATGTTATACCAGGCTATATTATGAAGCAGTCAATAATGTGTTGGGAGATCCCAGAAATATTGAGCGTGCAAACTACGTGATATGGATCGCTCATAACCTCGAACGATTGGGAGACCGTGTGACCAATATCTGTGAACGTGTGATCTACATTGTGACGGGAGAACGCCCGGAATTAACTCCTGTGCCGAGGGAGGTCAGGCTTTCGCCTCACGAAAACTAATGCTGAAGATTTCTGCCATTGACGTGGGGTCAAATGCCATGCGTATGGTGGTTGGCGAAATAGATGAATCCTGGCGGGTGAACACAATCGAGAACATTCGTCTGCCTGTGCGCCTGGGTGAGGATGTTTTTAGCAAGGGGTATTTGGAAGACAAAACCATCCAGCGGACTGAGGAGGCTTTTTTGCATTTCAAGCACGTCGCAGATCGATTTGATGTTCATCGTATGCGTGCAGTTGCCACGAGCGCGGCGCGGGAGGCTGCGAATGGCGATCTTCTGATCGACCGGGTCCTTCGGACCAGCGGTATTGAAATCGAAATTATCAATGGGGATGAAGAGGCGCGTCTCATCCATTCGGCAGTGGCGCACGCGCTTGACCTGCAAAACAAACGCACTTTACTGATCGATATCGGTGGCGGCAGTGTTGAGGTGACAATCTCCACAGGGCGTAATATTATTTCGACTGACAGTTATAATCTGGGAACTGTGCGCCTGTTGGAAAAATTGAATACAAAAAGTAATTCCAAACAGACCTTTGGAAAATTGGTGCGCGAATTCGCAGAAGCCGCGCGTTATCGCATCGAGCGGGATATCGGGGAGGAGAAAATTCAAATTTGTGCGGGAACGGGCGGGAACGTGGAAGAGATCGGGCGTCTGCGTCAAAAGCTATTTAAAGGAGAGAGCGATCGCTTCGTCACACTCGAAGAACTCGAAAGGCTGATCGAACGCCTCAACAAGATGAGTTATGATGAGCGCATGGGCAAATTGAAACTTCGCCCTGACCGCGCGGATGTGATTCTGCCGGCTTCCATTGTATTGCATCTGATCGCCAGTGAAGCCGGAGTAAAACAAATCGCAATCCCCAATGTTGGCTTGAAAGATGGAATTCTTCTGGATATCACAGAAGAGCTTTCAAAGAGTTTGCGCTCCCGGCGCAGAGAACAGGTTTGGGAATCTGCTTTGTATATGGGGCGCAAATACCAGTTCGACGAGAAACACGCGCGCCTGACTGCCAAACTGGCCGCGCGCCTTTTTGAGCAATCCAAACCACTCCACAATTTGGATGATGGCAATCTGCTTCTTCTCGAGATTGGTGCTCTTCTGCATGATATCGGCCATTTCATCAATTCTGTAGAACACGACAAGCATGGTTATTATCTGCTGAGTGTCAACCATCTCATTGGTTTTACCCTGCGCGAACAAAATATCGTTGCCAATCTGGTTCGATACCATCGCAAGCCATCCCTGTCGAATGATGGTGCGAATATTAAGTCCCTGCCACAAAGGGATCGCCTGATCCTCATTAAACTCTGCGCACTGTTGCAGCTTGCAGATTCAATGGATATCAGTCATACAGGTCACGTAACGGATGTAACTTTGCTGGAAACAAAATCAGGCTGGCGGATGAAACTTTTGGGCAAAAGTGACTTGATGCTTGAGAATTGGGCGTTTAGCAAGCGCAAATCCCTTTTTAGGGAAGTGTTCGGTGTAAACTTGGAAATGAATTGAAATGAACACATCTGAAACCAAAAATACTCCTTCGACCCTGAATGTCAATCAGCTCCTGTTGGATGCGCTGGATAAACGCTGGAAGAATTATCGCGCCGAACTCAAACGCTGCCGGGCTGAGTTTTCCAATGAAGCCGTCCATGACCTGAGGATCGCCGCACGCCGCATGCTTGCCATCATCCAACTTTTGAACTCGATTTCCCCACGTCCGCGCCTGCAGAAGTTAAACCGCGCTTTCAAGGATCAATTGGACGAATTTGATGATCTGCGCGATACGCAGGTCATCCTTGCCGAGATCTCTGAAACGATACAGGAACTTCCCCAGCTTCAAAAGTTTCAATATCACCTGCAAAGTGTAGAAGAGGATCTCCTGAAGGCTCTTCGTAAAAAATTGAAGGTCATTGATCTCTTTGACGTTTCCAAGCGCATTCGCAAGACACGCGAATCTCTGGAAGCAAAGAACGACGACGAGCTTGCTTTGCAAACCATTCAAGCCGTTGACGATGCGTTCCTGATCACAAAACAACGTCATGGCTGGATCGATTCCGCCCAGCCTGCCACCATTCATCGTGTCCGCATTGCCTTCAAAACATTTCGTTACATGGTGGAGATCATTCATCCCCTGCTGAAGGAATATCCGCTTGAGAATCTAAAACGGATGAACGATTATCAATCCTTGATGGGCGAGATTCAGGATGTGGAAGTCATCATGCAGACTCTGGCAGACTTTCCATCACGCGCCAATTCATTTGACCATGAGCCTGTGCGCCGTTATTATGAGCGGCGCCACGCGGAAGCCACTTCCGCCTTCATTGAAGATATGAACGAGATCGATACCTTTTGGCGCCCCGCGCCAGACCAACCTTTCCCCTGGGAGAAATAACGTGAATATTTACATCATCCGTCATGCTATTGCCGTGGACGAAGGCACCCCTGCGTACGAACAGGACAGTGACCGGCCTCTGACAGATAAAGGCCGCAAGAAAATGCGTCAGATTGCAAAGGGACTGCGTACATTAGGTGTAGAATTTGACCTGATCCTTTCCAGTCCATATGTCCGCGCGCGCGAGACTGCTGAAATCGTGGAAGATGTATTCAAAATGAAGAAAAAGATCGCCTTCAGCGAAAACCTTATCCCCATGGCGGACCCTGAACTTTTGCTTCCTGAAGTCATGGAAAAGTATCCGGTGGATAGTATTGCACTGGTTGGGCATGAACCGCATCTTAGCACGCTCATCGGTCTGCTTGCAACCGAAAAAACAAAGCTTGATATTACGCTCAAAAAAGGCGGGGTGTGTTACATTTCGGCAGACAACCTGCACCATGAGCACCGCGCAACACTGGAATGGCTGCTGACACCGGGTATACTTGTGGAAATTGGCAATTAGAACTCATCTCAAAAATGTCACCCTGAGCGTAGCGAAGGGTCTCTACTCTCGAAAACGTGAGACTCTTCGGTCGCAACAATCGCTCCCTCAGAGTGACATGGTATTTTGAGATAACTTCTAGTATTACAGCGCAAAGTAGGTATTTTCACGAAGGTAAATCAGACCTCGTTAGCGGCTTTTTACTCGCAACCTTGCGCTGTAATACTAGTAAGAAAAATAAAATGCCTGAAAGTGTGGATCTTTCCTCTCCCTCTCTATATATCAATCGAGAATTGAGCGTGCTTGAATTTCAGCGCCGCGTTCTTGAAGAAGCTCAGGATGAGCGGAATCCATTATTGGAGCGGTTGAAATTCCTCGCCATTTTCGGCTCGAACATGGATGAGTTTTTCATGGTGCGCGTCTCTGGCATCCGCAAGCAGGTGGAAGCGCGCATCATGGATGTTTCACCAGATGGGCGGACTCCGCCCGAAGTCCTTGCAGCGACGCGTAAAGTTGCTCACGAAATGTACGGGGATGCATTGCGTTGTCTAAATAAGAAGATTCTCCCGCGGCTCGATAAAACTGGGATCCATTTGCTTGATTATCGAAAACTGAGTGAAGCACAGATAAAAAAGGTGGATGATTATTTCACTGAAATTGTTTACCCGGTGCTGACTCCACTGGCGCTTGATCCCGGTCATCCCTTTCCTCATATATCCAATTTGAGTCTCAACCTGGCGATTGTCATTCGCGATAAGAAAGGGAATGAGAAATTTGCACGCCTGAAAGTGCCAAATACTTTACCACGGCTCATCCCAGTCAAACGTTCCTCTGGTGGTGCGCGTAAAGATGGCACAATTCCTCATCATCATTATTTTGTGTGGCTGGAACAAATCATCAGCGCGAATCTCCCCTCGCTCTTCCCCGGCTTGGAGGTCGTCGCTGCTTATCCCTTCCGCATCATACGGGATGCTGATCTTGAGATACAGGAAATCGAAGCTGGTGACCTGCTCGAAACCATGCAACAAAGTGTGCGCAAGCGCAAGTTTGGATCAGTTGTGCAGGTGGAAATTTATGACGACATGCCAGATAATATTCGTGAATTGTTGATCGATAATCTTGAGATCAGACGAAATGATGTATATGTTTTGCCTGCTCCGCTCGGTTTGAGCAGTTTATGGCAGTTATACAACGATGTTGAGAGACATGACCTTAAGTTTCCAGTCTATATGCCTGTTGTGCCGAAGGTTTTTGAGAACGCCAATGTGGCAGGCGAGTTTTTCGAGGCGATCAAGCGTGGGAATATTCTGCTGCATCAGCCATATGATTCTTTCAATCCCGTCATTGACTTTCTGCGTGCTGCAGCGCGTGACCCTCATGTGCTGGCGATCAAACAAACCGTTTATCGGGTTGGGCAGAATGCTCCAGTGGTGGAGGCCCTGCTTGAGGCATCTGAAAATGGCAAACAGGTTGCTGTATTGGTGGAGCTCAAGGCACGCTTCGATGAAGAAAGTAATATTGGCTGGGCGCAGGCGCTGGAGCAGGTGGGTGTTCATGTAGTTTACGGGTTAATGGGTCTCAAGACCCACTGCAAGATCACCATGGTGGTGCGGAAGGAAGGGGATGGGATTCGCCGCTATCTGCATCTTGCTACAGGAAACTATAATGCTGTCACTTCGCTTATTTATGAAGACATTGGTATTTTCACTTGTGACGAAGCGATTGGCTCGGATGTGACTGATCTCTTCAATTATCTGACAGGTTATTCCACAAAGCATGATTACAAAAAACTGCTTATTGCTCCCGTCAATTTACGCAAAGGATTAGAGAAATTAATTCGACGCGAAATCGAACATGCACGCGCAGGCCGCAAGGCACATCTGATCTTTAAGATCAATTCAGTTGTTGACCCGCATATTATTGAATTGCTGTATGAAGCATCCCAGGCAGGTTTAAAAGTGGATTTGCTGGTGCGCGGCATGTGTTGCCTGAAACCGGGCATCAAGGGAGTGAGTGATAACATCAAAGTCACGAGTATCGTTGGGCGTTATCTTGAACACAGCCGTGTTTATTATTTTTGCAACGATGGACACGAGGAAATATATATGGGCAGCGCCGATTTAATGCGGCGAAACCTCGATCACCGTGTTGAAGTGGTGTTCCCTGTTGAAAGCCCTGAGCAAATTCATTACCTGCGTTATCAAATGCTGGAGACCTATCTTAAAGACAATATCCGTGCCCGAGTCATGCAGAAAGATGGGACGTATCTTCGTCTCAAACCACACAATAGTGACAAGGCAGTGGATGTGCAGGAATTTTTGATGAACAATGGCAGGTGAAAACTAAGGGGAGAATACCTCATTTATTGTGGGATCGTGAAATAAAACGTACTACCTTCGCCTTCTCTGCTCTCTGCCCAGATCTTTCCCCTGTGCGCTTCAACGATATGTTTCGCGATGGATAAGCCTAATCCTGTCCCACTGCCTGCACGGGATTTATCGACTCGATAGAATCGTTCAAAGATACGCGAGACTTCATCTTCGGGGATTCCGATTCCTGTATCACATACGCCGAATCTAACGGAGCCGTCAACTGGTTCCGCTAAAAGAACGACTTCGCCTCCCGCGCGTGTGAACTTGACCGCGTTATGAATGAGATTGACCAGCACCTGTTCCAACCTTTGCGAATCAATCTGGACCTTTGGCAGGTCATCTGCACACACTACGCGAAGATTCAACCCTGCACGCTCGGCTTGGAGTTGCATCCGTTTGGAGGCAGAGTCAAGCAGATCGCAAGCCGCCACCGGCGCGAGGTCCAGGGTGAAGCGCCCTGATTCGATTTTTGAAAGTTCCAGTAATTCGTTGACCATCTGAGTCAACGCATCCACTTCAACCTGGATCTGGTCAATGAATTGACGCGCCGCGGGCGGGTCATCCAGTGCGCCCTCGTGAAGGGTTTCAGCCAATGCCTTGAGAGATGCGAGGGGTGTACGAAGTTCATGCGAGAGGTTGCTGACGAAATCTCTTCGCACAGTTTCGAGACGACGCAGACGGGTGAGGTCCTGGACGAGTAAAAGGCTTCCGCTGGCATGTGTATCGGGAATCACTACGAGCTGCAGAAATTGATGACGCGCGGGTACTTCAACTGATTCGGTTTGCATCTGGCCCGTTTGCTGGCAGCGGCGCCACGCTTCAACAAGTTGGTGGTTGCGTATGACTTCAGTGATACTGCGATGAATGGGATTGGAAGTTTGAAAGAGCCGTCCAGCGGCGGGGTTGGCAAATTGAATAAGCCCCTGTGAATCGGCGATGAGCACACCATCGGTCATTTGGTCAAGCACGGTTGCGAGGCGGGCACGTTCAGCATCTATTGCTGCATGTTGTGTATTGAAAGTTGTGATAAGGGAGGTGACTGCACTGGATAGATGTTCAAGTTCTTTCGAGATTGTTGGTCCTTCCTGGTTTTGTCGAAGTGTTTTTATATACTCGTTCAAGTTATGGCGCAGAGTATAGTAACGCCACGCGTACCACACGGCCATGATCAAAAGGATAATTATGAAAATGATTGTGTAATTCATAATACGTTCAAAATTAAAAAGTTATCAGCCGCGAATTACACGGAAGACTGCCCTGAAATAACTCAACAGAAAGTTAGCTGACAGGGATCTGGATGGGAGTGCGGAAGAGATTTTGGCAAAAAGAAAAAAAGCCAA
>JAKEFL010000347.1 GCA_022616105.1 Anaerolineae bacterium
CCAACACTGCTGACAAACAGATCGCCTCTGGCAACCTTAATCAATTGCGGGCGGGATAAATCTTCGCTGGTGAGTCCATTTTGAATCCTGTCATAAATATCTTTGGCTACCTGATAACTCGCGCGGGCAGAAGCCAGATCTGTTTCAGCTTTGACGAAGTCTGCACTGCCTGCGCTTCTCAGAACAGAAGCTAGGTTGCTTTCTGCCTCCTCTAAAGCTGTTTTCGCTAAATCAACTTCGGATTGAGCAGCAGTGATCTGCTCTGTTTGACTGTAATACCATAATGGAAGATTGAAGGCACTAGGTTCATCTCTGAACCAATCCACGGTGCGGATTGTATCGGATTGAAGCACTGCACTGTTGAATGAGAGATCGTATTGCACCTGTGCTGAAGCGAGGGCAGCTTCAGCAGTAACCACAGCTGAATTGGCAGAATCCAATTGGGCGGAGGCAACCGCGCGTTGGGCAGTCAGCAGGCTGTCGTCGAGGGAAAGAAGCGGGTCTCCCTTGGTGATGGCTTGTCCCTCCTCAACGAGCACATCCTTCACTTTGCCAGCCATCTCAGGCGAGACGTTCACCGTCACCGATTCAATCGTGCCTGAGGCTTTGAGCTGCCCAGTGTCTTCATCCCTGAGGGAACCAATGCCAAAGTAGAGAATCGCTGAAATAACAACCAAAGCAACAACGATACGAACGGCGAGAGGTGGTCTATGCATGTTAAACTCCTTAACTCCCTCTCCCGTCTTGGGAGAGGGCTGGGGTGAGGGTTAATCCAAGCGTTTGCGGAAGCGCAGAGCCGCCGCAGTCATGATGATGATTCCAAAAAGTGTGAGAGAAATGATCTCGTTTTGAAGCGCGGCAAAGCCAACGCCTTTGAGCAACAGTGAACGGACGATGACGAGATAGTATCGAAGTGGAATTGCGTAGGAAACAATTTGTAAAAATCTCGGCATGGCTTCAAGAGGAAATAGAAAGCCTGAGATAAACACACCAGGAAGAATTGTGACAAAGACCGTGAGCAATGCCTCCTGTTGTGTGTTTGCAATTGTGGATGCGAACAAACCAATGCCGAGACTCGAGAGCAGGAGCAAACCTGCCGTGCCAACAACAAGAAAAAGATTACTTCGCACGGGAACACCAAACCAAAAATGACCAATAAATAGAACTTCAGCCAGATCCCAAAAGCCCAGGATGACATACGGCGTAACCTTGCCAACGATCAATTCCCATGAACGGATGGGTGTGACGATGAGTTGTTCGATGGTGCCGCGCTCGCGTTCCCGCACAACTGCGGTTGCAGTGAGCATTGCCATAATGGCATACAGAACCATACCAATCACACCAGGGATCATGAAATATGCGGAACGGAGATCAGGGTTGTACCAAACCTGTGTACGGACTTCGAGCGGCGGCTGAACGGCAGTAGCGCGTCCCTGGCGCGCGGCTTGTTCTGTGAGCACTTTGATGGAATGAGATTGCCCGATCAAATTTGCTGTCGAAAGCGCAGTCGCGCCAACCGTTGCATCGGAGCCATCCAGGATCATCGAGACTTGCCCATCCCCCTCCAACAATTTGCGCGAGTAATCAGGTGGGATGACCAACGCGCCCCGCACCTCACCCTGCTCGATGAGAGTTTGAATCTCTTCTTCAGAATAAACGTCATACGCGATCCTGAAATAATCCGCGGCGCGGAAGGCATCCAGCAGGGCGCGCGATTCAGGTGAACGACTCTGATCCCAGACTGCGATCGGGACATTCCGCACATCCGTTGTAGCCGCATATCCCAAGAGGAATAATTGAATGATTGGCATGACAATGATCAACGCCAGCGTGCGCGGGTCGCGGAAGATTTGAATGAATTCCTTGCGGATGATGGACATTAATCGTGAGTTCATGCTGACTCCTTTAATATGCCGTGAAGGAAAATATCCACATGAGCATCTTCGGTATTTTTTGGCATCATTTTGCTAATGATTGAATTTGAAATTATCATTTCAGTGATAAGGTAGGAAACAACCAAACCCACAAAGGAGCGCATTAACAAGGCTGGGTTAGTTACGCGCAGGCTTTTCCTTGACTTGATCACCCTTTCGAAGACAGGCAGTATCTTCGGCACGATTTCCTTCAACAGGGCGGCGCCATGCTTACCTTTGAATTCGACAAGTTCGATAAACATCAGATTCACAAATTCGGGACGCCTCCCCATTTCGGAAATGACAATATGGGCTGCATTCCTGTAAAACTCCTCCGCTGACTTTCCCTCTGCTGCAAGGACAGCGGGGAGAATTTGCTTATAGGGGTGCTTGTCAATGATGATGCCCTGAAAGATTTCCTCCTTGCTGGCGAAGTGGTTATAGATCCCACCCAATGCCAACCCTACTTTGTCAGCAATCTGCCGCATTGAGGTAGCATGATAGCCCTGCTTCATGAACAACTCAATCGCGGCGTCTTCAATCGCAAGGCGGGTGGCTTCACCTTTTTTCAGTTTCTCTTTTGGCATATAAATCCTCCGTTGGTCGAGCGCAAGCAGTCGAGACCAACAGATTTCAAGAACACCTTTGTAACAAAAGTTGCTTTGGTTAGTGGTGGTCTCGACACCTGCACTTGCGCCAGGTGCAAGTGTACGACGACGGACGCTTCGCGCACCGCCGTCTACTCGACCACCAAGTATTATAAAAATGAACGAGTGTTCGTTTTTTATTGTAGTACATTCAGATAAATTTTGTCAAGCCCCAAAATGAGAATGGTAGAATCTCATTCATGCTCCCCTTCACCACACTTGAAAAGAAAATTCGCGAAGATCTACGGTTCAACATTAAGGTTGGTTTATTGGATGGCGGCATGTTCGGAGCCGCATTGGGATTTGCATCATTCGGGACCATTCTGCCGCTCTTTGTTGCAACCATGACCGACTCCGCCACGTTAATCGGACTTGTACCTGCCATCCATTCGGCAGGCTGGCTTTTGCCTCAACTCTTCACCGCCAACTATACGGCGCGCTTGCGACGTTACAAGCGAACCGTGCTCATGGCAACCATCCATGAGCGTATTCCATTTTTGGGATTTGCAATTGTTGCATTGCTTCTTCCCACAATCGGCTTGCAGGCAGGTCTCATCATCACTTTTCTCCTCCTCACCTGGCAGGGGTTGGGCGGCGGCTTCACAGCCAACGGCTGGACGAGCATGATTTCCAAGATCATTCCACCCGAATCACGCGGGACATTTTTCGGCACGCAAGCTGCAGTTGCCAATCTGTTCATCAGCGGCGCGGCAGTGGGAGCAGGTTACCTTTTAGATGGGTATGATTCCCCATTTGATTTCACCGTATGTTTTCTGATCGCCAGTGTATTCTTCACTTTTTCATGGTTTGCCCTCGCGCTGACTCGTGAACCAGTGGATCATGAAAAAGTCATTGAAGAGAATCCACTTCCCTTCTGGCATGGAGCGAGCCGTATTCTCAAACGGGATAGTAACTTCAATTGGTTTCTCATCGCGCGTGCGCTTTCCCAATTTGCAACAATGGGATTTGCTTTCTACATCGTCTACGCGTTGCGCCGCTTCCAAATGGATGAAGTCACAGCAGGTTACTTGACGGCTGCCCTCACGATCTCACAGACGGTTGCCAATGCAGGCATGGGTTGGCTGGGAGACCGCGTCGGTCATCGCGCCATGCTGATCATCGGCGCGGCTGCTGGGACATTAAGTTCTTTTCTTGCGTGGATTGCTCCATCGCTTGCATGGTTCTTCCCCATTTTCGTTCTATCGGGATTTGCAAACGTTTCGATCTGGACGAATGGCATGACCATGACTGTTGATTTCAGCGGTGAAAACGAGCGTCCTTTTTATATCGGGCTGGCACAAACACTGACCGCGCCCGCCACGATCATCGCTCCATTGATCGGCGGATGGATTGCAGATACACAAGGCTTTGTGCTGACCTTTGCTCTATCTACAATATTATCCATCGTTATGATGGCGATTTTGTTTTTCCTTGTGAAAGAACCGCGTAAACATATATACGCTCGAGGCGCCGTCCTCGGCGCCGAGGACGGCGCCTAAAGCAAACAAAGGAGTCCAAATGACCCTCATTCAAGAAAAAGTCAACCAGGCTATTGAGATCCTCAAAGAACAAGGAACTGATATATGGCTCACGTTCGTCCGCGAAACAAGCGGAGTGCGCGATCCGGCACTCGATTTTCTAATTGGAGCTAACGATCTCACTTGGCCATCTGCATTGATCCTCACACGCAAAGGTGAGAAGATCGCCATCATCGGCAATCTTGAAAAAGACGCTGTTCAACGGCTGAATGTATTTGATGAAATTCTTGGATATGATACAGCAGTAAGCGAACTCTTACGAGACACCATCACCCGCCTCAACCCTGACCGTGTAGCTGTTAACACTTCGAGAAACAACGTCCACGCTGACGGCTTGACTCATGCCATGTACGAATTTCTGCGCGAATATCTGGCTGGCACGCCCTACGCGGATCGGCTCGTCAGCGCAGAACCGATCATCAATGCCATGCGCGGACGAAAGACTGCAACTGAACTTACGCGCATCCACAAAGCGGTTGAGATCACCGACGAAATCTATAAAAAGACATTTGACTTTATCAAAGTCGGTATGACCGAAATCGAAGTGGGTGAATACATGCACCAACTTGCACGTGAATATGGAGTAGGTCTCGCATGGCCCGCAGAGAATTGTCCCGCTGTCAACAGTGGGCCTGATTCACCTGTCGGTCACAATGGCCCGACAAACATCAAAATCGAACGCGGACATCTCATTCACTTTGACTTTGGGGTGAAATATGAAGACTATTGCTCTGACATTCAGCGGATGGCTTATGTTTTGCGTGAAGGCGAAACCGAGGCGCCGCCTGAAGTTCAGCGTGGATTTATTACTATTCGGACTGCAATCGAAAAATCGCGCGAGTTTATGAAAGCAGGCGTAACAGGAAACTCCATTGACGTGATCTCACGCGAAATCATCGTAGACTCTGGCTACCCCGAATATCCATACGCGCTCGGTCACCAACTCGGACGCGTCGCGCACGATGGCGGCGCGTTACTCGGTCCGCTTTGGGAGAAGTATGGTGACTCACCGAACCAAAAATTGGAAGTGGCGCAGGTTTACACTCTTGAGCCGGGCCTGGCTGTGCCAAATTACGGGTACATTGGCCTCGAAGAGGATGTCGTGATGACAGATAAAGGCGCAGAATATTTGGGAGAGCCGCAAAGAGAGATTGTGTTCATTCAAGGATGAAGGATGAAAAAGGACACTGTTGGCTGCTGTGTTCTTTGATTCTGAAGGATTTCTAATCACTGTAGCGATTAGTCACGCATTTCTATCACAATATCAGATACAAGCTTTTTACTGAGGTTTACTACCACAGGCTTGCGGCGCGGCAGTTTCTGTCCGCTCCATGCAATAATCCCTGCCTTCTGCAATGCCTTTACGCGTTCCTCAAGTGTTATCTCAGGAGGAAATATATGCGCTACTGACTTCCCATGCGAAGTGACATTAATGATGTGTCCCTTCTTTGCCTTTGCAAGGTAGTAACTTATGCGGGCTTTGAAATCGCGTATGTCAACAGTCAATTGAGCCATACGTTCTCTTTATGGTGACCGTATTATAGCGTTAATATTCACACTTTTCTGACGGGAAATCCTGTCATCTGATATTGTTGATTATTCACTCAAGCCGCCGTCCACTGCGGCGCCCACAAACGGATTGCCCCTCTTCTCCTCCCCCACCGTCGTTTCGGGGCCGTGACCGGAAAGCAATCTCGTCTCATCAGGCAAAGTAAATATTTGCTCCTTAATACTCTTCACAAGAGTATTCCAATCCCCACCTGGCAAATCGGTGCGGCCGACGGAGCCTGCAAAAATCAGGTCGCCGCAGAAGCACACGCTTTGATTCGCGCCAGTGTCAGCAACATACAAAATACAATGACCAGGCGTATGTCCGGGCGTGAAGCGGATTTCAAATTCCACATTCCCGAGTCGCAGAATCTGTCCGTGATAAAAATCAATTGTTGGTTCGGGACCAGGGTCAATATCAAAGCCGAAGAACGCGCCGCCACCTCCTGCACGCCATAACACGTGATCGTTCGGATGCAAAGCCACCAGCGGCAGTGGATTCAACGCATCCGCAATCGCGCCCGCGCCGCCGATATGATCAAAGTGCGCGTGTGTATACCAAAGATGCCCAATCCGCCAGCCGCGTTTTTGCGCAGCATCCAAAATGACATGACCATCCCATGCAGGGTCGATCACTACGGCTTCTTTGGTTTCAGAATCCGCGACGAGATAAGCGTTCGTCTGCGCAGGTCCAAGCGTGAATGAAACAATCTCAAGCATGAGTCCTATCTTATCACGCTCAAGGCGGCGTACCCGCCGCCGGGGACGGCAGCTTGAGCAGTAAAAATAATTTCAAACATGAGTTGCCTTTCGTGGAGAGAACAAATAACTTATGATGATCGAAACGATGATTAATCCAATTGCAAGCGGATAGACAATCATCGGATCCTGCTCAAAGAGAAAGCCAGCCAGCGGCGGGGTGAGAATAAAAATTACCGAGCTGATGGTTTCCATGATCCCGTAAGTAACGCCCATTTGAGAATCATGGACAAGTTCACGAGCCTGCGCCATCGCCAGTGGACGGCCCGCGCGAAACCCGCCCAGCAGAAAATAACCCAATGCGAAGACAGGCAGGCTGGAGCCTTTCCAAACTAATAATGCAAACAAGATAACAAGCGATTGTGCAAATAAAAATCCACTGCGAGGGTTAGCTCGACTGAACACGATTGCCAACAGGGAATTTCCCAGCGCGCCTACTGTAAAGATGATACCTGTTTCACTTAATGAAAGTCCGCGCACACTTTCGAGAAAATTTGGCGTGAGCGGTTGAGCCAGATACATGGCGAACATGGCAAAGGCAAGTACACTCATAAACCCGACGAAGCGCTGATTGCTTAGGAGATGAGGTGGTGGTGATTCAGGATCATGATGATCAATAGGCTGGCGCTCAACAAAAAACATGAAGATTGTCGAAAGCAAAAACACAATTGCAGCAACCCAAAAACTCGTCCGCATGCCATACTGATCGCCGATCCATCCACCTGTCACAGGTCCAAGCACCATGCCCATACCGAACGTGGCAGTCGTCAGCGAGAGCACAGTGCTGATGGGCCATGCGCCGCGCGCAGCAGTCACATAACTGCTCAAAGGGGATGCCACAAAAGCAGTTAATCCGTAACAGAACAAGCCAGCCAGATAAACAGGTAACGTCTGAGCCAATGCCATGATCAATGTTGAAACCACGCCAAGCAGCCAGGCGATGATCAATAAAGGTCGCCGTCCAAAGCGATCCGCGAGACGGCCCGCCGGGATGTGTGTGATCGCCATCGAAAAGCCAAACGCGCCCAGGATCAGACCGATGTCATATTTCGTAAGATCAAATTGATTATCCAGATAGATCGGCACAAAATTAAAAAACATCCCCTCGCCGAATCCCCAAAGCAGTAATGCAGATGCGACGAATATAAGATTGCGATTCAAGATGAACCTCTGGATGATTCGATTCTTTGGATGAATTCCAACACGGACTGAAACACCTGCTCACGCGCCGCATCACGCGTGACGACATGGCCTGATCCCGTTATATACAGTTTTGTCTTATCCCGCGCGTTCACAAGCCCCGCGTAAATGCGTTCCATATTTTCAGGCAATACATATATATCATCTTTGGAATGCAATAGCAGAACAGGGATGTTTATTTTTGGCAACGCATCACGCATCTCAAGGATCAACTTTTTCAACTCGGCTGTTGAGCGGACGGGATTCCGCGGATACGATATATGTTCCTTATAAGCCTCTTTATCGAACCAGCCGCTTCCAGGTATTTCCTTACTCTTTGGGCGAAACTTGACGAATTTACTGACTGCCTGCAAAAACCAGATGGGATAGTCGCGCGGTAAACCGTACGGCGTGGACATCCCCACAACACCTTTTATTTTCAACCGCGTAGACATGAGTAAAGCGAGAATTCCGCCCATTGATAACCCGACAAAATAAATATTATCCGTGATACCCCGCAGAATATAATAACCATCTTCGACTGAGGCAATCCAATCTGTGTATTGCGAACAGATCATATCTTCAGGATGCGTGGCGTGCCCGGCAAGACGAACGCCAAGGCAAGTCAATCCTTGCTGATTCAAATACTCCCCCATCCATCTCATCTCTTTTGGCGTCCCGGTGAATCCGTGAATAAGCAGACAAGCAGGTTTTGACGGATCGCCTAAAAAGAAAAAAGGCTCCGCGGTTGGAATGATCTGGGGCATGGGATGAATTATAGACGATGGAACTACCCGCCGCCGGGGACTGCGGCGGGAGCGAATTGATAGACTACTTGTTCATCCACGCCGGGCGTAGTGACGCAACTTTTTTATAGACAGGACAAGTCTCGTCATGCGCTCCCTGTAAATACCCTGTGGACACGAGGAACTCATTCACGATTTCGCCCCCAGTGAAGACAAATGTTTTCTTGAAAAGTTTCGTCCACTCTTCTTTTGTAAGCGGATGGTTTGCATCTAACCAACCTTTGAAAGAACCAAACTCTTTCCGCAGCGTCTGAATACGTTTTGCATTCTCAATTGCAGCATTGACTTTGAGTCGATTGCGGATGATGCCAGCATCGGCAAGTAGACGAACGTTATCTTTTTCGCCATATCTCGCAATTTTATCGATATCAAAGCCATGATAGGCTTTACGAAAATTCTCAGCTTTCCTCAAAATGGTTATCCAAGACAACCCCGCCTGATTAATCTCAAGGATCAACCGCTCGAAGAGTAGATTATCATCTTTCAGTGGAAAACCATATTGCGTGTCGTGATAGGTCTTGTTGAAAGTATCTTCAGGGTGAGAAATGCAATAATCGCAATAAGTGGTCATGTGATTATTTTACTAGAACTCATCTCAAAAATGTCACCCTGAGCGTAGCGA
>JAKEFL010000061.1 GCA_022616105.1 Anaerolineae bacterium
TGAGATTGATGAAGCGTATGTATGCCGCCTTGTATGCTGGAGCATCCAAGCCTTCTGCACTGCGGCAGGCGCAGATGTCCATCCTTGCTGAAAACAAGGACCTTCACCCCGCCTTCTGGGGTGCATTTCAAGTGGTGGGAAATGCCGACCCGCTTTCCAGATGATCCATTTCCAGGAGGATGCATGAAAAAGATGAGAACCTGCGTTTAAACAATTGACTAACTCATGTGAGGCAAGATCTTAGGTCATTCAGGAAGGAGAAGGATCATGAAAAAAAACATAATAGTAGTTATCATCGCGATTATCGTTGCGTTTCTCTATTGGCTGTTTGGGCGGAAAAAGCCTGAGTTACATTATTTTTTGCCTGGCGAAATCGTTCTTCAGATCAGGCATCCGGTAGCAGCATTACCGGAAGACGCAGAGAAAATAAAAACAAACCTTGTGGAGGCAATGAAAAGTTTCTTAGGTTCCGCCGGAAATTCCTCACAAGAAGCATCCGTGAACGCCCCTTCTGCAGTAGACAGAAATTGGAGGAAAAGGCTTGACCTGCCGACACGCGAATCGATTATTACCTTTCCATCTTTTTCACTTGTCCCTGTTCAGTTAAGTGGATACGATGTTAAGAATGATATGGATACAAGGATTGTGCGCTCTATTTTGCGACAGGCCCTCGCTGAATTAAAACAAAACGATGTCCTGGATCTCGGCAATGGCTTAAGCATCCAATCCATCTCTCCCAACTGGCTTGTGGCAAATCTTCATCACGGCGGCGCCACTGGCGGACCCGGTGGTAGGCCTTATCCAGCGCTAGAACCACAGCCGAACGAACAGGGCTTTCGAATTATCAGTTCGGCTGCAAACTTAATTAATACTATCAATATACCTAGGCAAACTAACACATCTGTAGCGATCCTCGATACTGCGCCAACTGCCACAGCAATATCCGACGCGCGTCATAATAAATGGCCAGATCATCCAGTGCTTCAGAGATTGTTCGGCGCAAAAGGCACAACTGGAAGACTAACAATACATCACGCCAGTCCAGCCACCCTCTATGACGTGGAGCATTTTAGCCCTGCTTTGCATGAATATCTGATGCCTGACCATGGTACATTTATCGCCGGCATCATCAACAATGGTGCACCCGGCGCGACGTTACATTTATACGAGGTATTGAGTCGGTATGGCGTTGGGACCTTCACTAGTATTGCTCAAGGGATTGCAGATGCAATCAGCGATCTTGGTCGTCCGCTCATCATTAACTGCAGTTTCATGTTTTGTCTTCCAGATGGCACTTACCTGAATAACCTAATTAATGACTTAAATGTAACCTTAAATGGATTGACACAAACAATGCGGCAAGTATTTGAAAGCATACTTGACCCTAACATCACTATCGTGGCATCCGCAGGTAATGAATCCACTAGTCTATCCCGAGTGGAAGCGCGATACCCTGCCGCTTTTAGTAATGTCATGGGTGTAGGTGCGTTACCGAAAGGGAATCTTCGTATTAATAACAGGTATATTCCTGCATCCTATTCCAACCTTGCAGATGACCCGCCAGAGAACGGCTTCATGACATTTGGAGGCGAGGATGGCCCAGGGCAGGGAATTCGTGGGCTGTACATCAGCGGTTTTCCAAATCCGTTGAGCATCAATCAAACAGGCTGGGCTTGGTGGGCGGGAACGTCCTTCGCGACGGCGATCATCACGGGCTTTTTGGCTGCCGAATTGTCAAGCAATAGTGGATTCCTTGCACCGAATGCTAATGAAACTAATCCACAGGCGCCGTTTTTAACAGCGCAAGGTGAGCCTGTAATTCTCGTAAATCAGGGCTAACCTAATTGTTATGGCCAGTCCGGAAGCATTGCTTCCGGACTGGTTCGTTTAATGGCTCAATACCTGAAAACCAGCCGGCTCCCTCGTTTATGGACATCGAGATCCATAATCAAAACCAGAAAGGAGTCGCCATGAATACTCATACACAGACGGATGTCTGGATTTCCCGAACTATGATCCTGCTTGGTTTAATCGCGATGGGGAGCGCGGTCGGCGCCATTATTCTGACGATCATGAACCAACCTATGCCCGAAATCATCATTGCTCTAGGAATGGTGGCTTTAAGCGGTTTGGCAATGCTGTTGATTCCATCCCCCTTGAAGTAAAGGTCGTTGAATAAATCAGATAACTTCCTCCAGCCCTGGTCCCCTCCCCAGGGCTGGATTTCTGCGCCATTGCCTGAAAACCAGTCAGATTGTCGTTTATGGATATGAATGGATGTGCGCGCTGGCTGCGAATGCATAAAACAGAACACAGATACCAGCGGCTGCAATGACCAAGCGAGGTGAATATGCTATCGAACGATTCAAATATATCGCATGGCTGGGGCGGTTGGCTAAAGTGGCTGGTCAATACTGGGATCGCTCTGCTGGCAGCGAGTGGCAGTGTAGTCGCGATTCTGCAGTACCTCGATCGGCCTGCTCAGCCACTTACACCCGCGCCTCATTCCATAACTGCAATTGCGATTACGAGTACGCCTTGGCCCGATCCAACACGGACTCAAACCACTGTACCACCTACGGTTATATACCATACTCCTACACCTCTAGCGCCCAGCCCTACTGACTTTGTTATTTCCTACTGGCAAAATGTGAGTGATGGAAGATATGAGAATGCATGGTCACAGTTGTCTCCCGGATTTCGGCAAGCCTGGCACAACAATGACTACAATGATTATTTGAGAGGCTACCAGCAAATGAATCTTTGCCGTATAGTAATCAGCAATGTCAACTTAATAAGGCAGGATGGTTACTCCGCTGTTGTGACAGCTCATTTGACCTATCAAACAGGTTCTCAATGTATTTCGAGCGAATACAACTTCGAAATGTGGCTTATCTATGATGGTGCCAGTCATTCATGGTTATTTGATAAAAACATGTTCCAATAATGAGATCCGAATTACCTGGACAATTGATTTCAATCTCGATGCCCGAAAATCATTCAGATCTTCGTTTATATGGATAAAGACAGAAAGGAATGAAATGAATAACAAAATGGAAAAAGATATTTTGCTTTACCGCATGGTTGTGGCGGTGCTTGGTTTAACCGTGGTGGTAAGCGTGGTTGGTGCAATCATATTGGCGATGACGGGCCGATCCACACCGGAAGTTATCGTTGCATTAGGATCAGCGGCCATTGGTGGCCTGGCTGGGCTGTTAGCTCCCTCACCACTCAACAGATAGTAGTTGAGACGAATAGAGTAACTGCCTCGAAGCCTCTGGTAAAGCTGACCAGAGGCTTCATCTTTTTGGGTCTCGATACCTGAAAACATATAGTCCATCATTGAATGGAGATAGAAGAGATCGACATGCTTCGGCAAATCTTAATCACTTTTGTAATGGGAATACTCCTGGTGGGTGCGGCAGCCACAGGGACTTCCTTTCCCGTTCTCCTGCTGATGGGCAGCCTGCTCTTGATTGCCCTTGTTGAAATCTCGACGCGAGATGAGCGTAATGAGAAGGAAGACTGAATATTTACGCAGGATTGTCTTTTTCTGGGAGAGAATATCCCAAAATTAGATAATTCTTCGTTCATAGAAACGTGAACGTGTTGATGACTAAGAAGGGCTTATCATGAACCAGCACCGAAACGTGGGGTGACTCGCTAGAGGTCATCTAACATTCATACCATCAAAATGGAGGATACTATGTGTAAGTATGAAGGCAAACTTGAAATCTCACTTTCCGAACCTTACCTGTATGGAGATATCTACGCCAGGGTCTATGAGAAAGAAGGCGCGAAGCCGATGAATATCATTCGAATGGATCAGGTATGGAGAGTCAAGATCTATTGGGATCTGAAAGGCTCACTCGCCGAGTACATTTGTGGTGAGTGGTGCATTCGCCTGTGTCTGGAATCTATTGGCAAAGGACCTGAACGAAATTGGGAAGCTCCAAAGATTCCTTTCGAACCGTGAGTGGAAAAAGAATTCGCGCGGTAACCCGGTTTTGCGGTAAGCCCTGCCTGCGTACTCCGCGGGCAGGGTCATCTCAACTTTAGTGTTCCATGTGGGGTTTCTCCTTGTTGTTGGTCATAAGTCAATAATTCCTCCTCTGCTATAATCTTGCAGTATGATTTTAGTCACTGGCGCGACGGGATTTATCGGTCGTGCGCTTGTTCGTCAGTTATCCGAAACAGGAGGGAAGGTGCGCGTACTCCTGCGCTCCTCGCCTACCTCCCCGCGTTTACCGCGTGGTGTTCCGGTGGAAGTGGCAGTCGTCAGCTTGAATGATGAGCGCGGCGTACGTGCTGCCCTGCGCGGTGTCGATCACATCTATCATCTTGCCAGTGCGGGGTCACTGGGGCGGCGCGGTAACCTTCTCAATACAGATATTGAAGGTACGCGTGTGCTCGCGCAAGCTGCAAAAGATGCAGGCATCCAGAGATTTATCTATCTCAGCCATATCGGGGCAGACCGCGCCTCGGCGTTCCCGATCCAAAAAGCCAAAGGCATCGCCGAGGAACACATCCGACGCAGTAGTGTTCCCTATACGATCATTCGTTCATCCATTGTGTTTGGTCCTGAAGATCGCTTCACAAATAACCTGGCGCGCCTCCTGCGCGCGGTGCCCGGGTTCTTTCCCATCCCCAATGACGGACGAAGGCTGCTCCAACCTTTGTGGGTCGAAGACCTTGTCACTTGCCTGGCCTGGGCATTGCAGAATCCCGAAATGGTCAATCAAACGTATGAGGTTGGCGGCAGTGAATATTTCACATTACGCCAGATACTTGAAACCCTTATGAATATTACACACACGCGCCGCGTGCTCCTTCCTCTTCCAACGCCATATATGCGCGCCCTGCTTGTCATGCTCGATAACTTCATTCCGAACTTCAACATTTCAACATACTGGCTTGATTACGTTGCCGTCAATCGCACGTGCCCTGTGGATAATCTTCCTCGCACATTCGGCTTGATGCCTGCGCGCTTTGCTTATCGTCTGGAATATCTCGCCCGCAAACCCTGGTATTCCGAATTTGCCAAAAGGATTCAGGAAACCTTTCGTCTTTGAGTAGTTATCGAAAACTATTTTAGATAAGTTCGCGCTCGGCGGCTTGAGCAATATATAATTTTAAAGACTTATGCCTGCTCCCGTTATCAAACTACTTGAAACTCCCGAAGATATGTCATCGGTTGAAGCCCTGCAGCGTGCTGTATGGGAGGGGAGTGAAACGGATGTGGTCCCCGCACATGTATTCATCACTGCAGTTCACAATGGCGGCTTTGTCATTGGCGCGTTTGATCATCATCAACTGATCGGTTTTGTGTTTGGGTTCCCAGGTCTTGAGTCCACGCCGGATGGACCGCGCCCAAAGCACTGTTCCCACATGATGGGCATCCATCCTAAATATCGGGATTCAGGCGTCGGCTTCGCGTTGAAGCGTGCACAGTGGCAAATGGTCCGCCATCAGGGTCTCGACCACATCACGTGGACGTATGATCCGCTGCTCAGTCGGAATGCTTATCTCAACATTGCCAAGCTTGGTGCGGTTTGCAATACATACCGGCGTTCTGAATATGGTGATATGCGCGATGGCTTGAACGCGGGTCTGCCATCAGACCGTTTCCAGGTGGATTGGTGGATCAACACCCGCCGCGTAGATAGAAGACTGGGCAAACGTGCCCGCCGCCCGTTGAAGCTAGATAACTTTTCAAAGGCAGACCTTCAACCCTTCTATTCGGTTCACGCTTCGCCCCAGACTGGAGGTTGGCCCCGTCCACCTGAGCATTTTTCTCCCCTGGAAGGACACCTCGCACTTGCCGAAATCCCTGCCGATTTCATCGCACTGAAAGATGCAGATTTTTCACTGGCGCGCGACTGGCGATTCTTCTCGCGGGAAGTCTTTGAAACTGCTTTTGCAAAAGGCTATATCGTGACCGATTTTGTCTTCGACCAGGGGCGCAGTTTTTATGTGCTCTCCAATGGGGAAAGTACATTGGAACAATAAATAACTTACCTTATGCACCCTTGCTCGAAGGCGGTCTACTCTCATCGTACTCTTTAGAGTAAAAGAGTACGATGTGTGACCGCCGTATTTTGCAGGTTAAGCCGCAAGGTCACATACGCCGCAAAGCGGCAGTCCCCGAATGGGGAGACCCTGCGGGAGCATAAAAGTATGTTAGAACAATAATTCAGATGGCTTCTTTATAAAACACATCGGGGATAATGGTACTGTTATTTTCATTTCAGTAACTTATGGAGTGGGGTTTCGTCTTAACTGTATGAACAGCTCAAGATCCGATATCGAAAACTGGTGGGCGGTGGAGGCGATGATTGCCTCCTACAATCATGTATACCAGGTAACGTACAAAACAAAATATGAAGTGCAGGGACCCATCGGTATCTCCATTTATGATGGCGCGCCAATTGCATCCTTCCAGTATGAGTTCCTTGCCCTCAGCATGGATCACAAAGCCGTCATGGACGCGGTGCTTGCCTATGAGATCCCCGACGAAAAACAATATGTTATTGATGTATTCCATCCCTTGCCGTCCAGCCCGGCGCTGAAAGAGCAATACACAAAATTTGCCCACGAGTTCGTCCGCACGGGACCCATTCTAGGGTTGGATCTGCCTGCTAAAGTGAACACCATTCCAACCAACGTTTATCTAGCTACAACGATCCAACAGGCAGAGACTGCCAATCATAATTTGACTGCCGAAGGCGAGCGCATTCACGCGCAGACCTTGCGCGATAAGCATATTCACTCCTTTTATGTTCAGGTGAATGGAGAGGCTGCCGGCTGGCTGCAATTGGTCACTGTCTATCCCAATGTTGGTTACATCAATCAGCTCTATGTGCTCCAGGCATTCCGTAACCGCAAGCTGGGTACGGCGCTTGTGCAGCGTGCCCATGCATATGCCATTGAACTGGGCTTGAAACATCTGGCTTTGATTCCGTCCGATATGGCGATTCCGCTTTATCGGCGATTGGGTTATCGGCCGTTACTCTATTTCTCCGCATTCCGCCCCAACGCTGGTCTCTCATGAAGAAATTACGCATTGGAGTCATTCTGTCGGATGTAAACGTGCCGGTCTGGGTGGCCCGCATGCTGGAGCGGATTCGTGATTCATCCCATGCCAAGATGATTATGCTGGCTTTTATAGGGGATAATTCAACGACACAGGAAGTTTTCGCGAACCGGCTCTCTGAACTTCATCTTCAACTGGATAAAGCTGTTTTTCGTCCAGATCCTGATCCCCTGGAAGAGAGGGATGTACGCACTGTCCTGCCAACTGTTCCTCTGCTGCATGCCGACCCAGGCAAGTGGAACTTTTTGCTCAAATTTGCAGACCTCGATATTTTTATTAATTTGAGTCAGGAACGCATCCCTGAGTCACTTCTTCATGCCGCGCGGTATGGCATCTGGTCTCTGCGAGGCAACGATAAACGTATCACAACATCCACAGGCCGGGGCTGGCTTGAATTGCCTCAGGATGGATCACTCATCGAGTGCGCCGTGGAGGCACAACGCGGCGCGTCTGTGCAGGTGGTTGCGAGATCGGTCATGGCAGCCAATCGTCATTCGTTTACGCATAATCAGAAATTATTTTTGTGGAGGGCTGCATCTCTTCTTCCACATGCGATCAAACAGTTATATCTCAATGGTGAGGACAAATTCTTTGCTGATGCTGAATCTGTGGAATCTGCAACGAGAATTTCAAAACCAGGCACAGGTCAGATTGTCGATCTTGCATGGAAGCAGTTTGTAGGGAAATTGAGACACAAGGTATGGAAACGTGGGTCAGAAGATCGCTGGATATTGATGGCAGGAACCCGCTCAAGTGAAGATCCGCTCAGTTGGGACAAGCTCAAGCCTATCGTCCCGCCCCGAGGCGCTTTTTGGGCTGATCCATTCATTGTCCACAACGAATCCAGGACCTATATCTTCTTCGAAGAGTTCATTCATAAAACCGGGCTTGGGCGCATATCCTATGTTGAAATTGAACAGGATGGCGCCATCAGTAAATCACAGGCAGTACTGGAAAAGCCATACCATCTTTCGTATCCATTCATTTTTGAATATCGCGGCGAGTTTTACATGATCCCTGAAACCGCGCAGCAGCGTGCCATTGATATGTATCGTTGTATACGCTTTCCTGATCAGTGGGTCTATCACAGAACCATTATGCGAGATCTGAATGCCGTGGATGCAACACTAATTGAACATGATGGGTTGTGGTGGATGTTTGTGAACATCGCGGGCGAAGGCGGCTCAACCTGGGATGAACTGCATCTCTTTTACGCAGATGAGCCTCTATCAGATGAATGGACTCCGCATCCGATGAACCCGATCGTTTCAGATGTGCGCTCTGCGCGCCCCGCGGGTCATATCTTTAGCCGGGATGGTGAGCTGATCCGACCTTCACAGGATTCCTCCCTTAGATACGGGTACGCGTTAAATATGAACCGCATTACAAAACTAACCACAAACGAATATGAGGAAGAATTATTGGAAAGACTCGAACCGCCGGATGAAGGGGATATTCTGGCAGTGCATACACATAACTTCTCAGGAAATTTGACAGTTGTCGATGCAATGCTGAAATAGATAGCAGATCAATTAATGACTCACCCTACGCAAACAGGTGTGTTCTAAGCATGTCACCCTGAGCGATAGCGAAGGGTCTCTGAGACAATCGTAGAGATTCTTCGCTTCGCTCAGAATGACATTGCCCAAGATGAGTTAATGAGGCTCTCCCGTTTTTAACGGGAACGCCTAAGACCTCAGCCACGAATTTCGCGAATTCACGCGAAATTCAAAAACGATTCGTGAAAATTCGCGTAATTCGCGGCAAAGAATTTGTTCAACCTTCCTCAATCCCGCCGGAAACGGAAGAGCCGTTAATGAATAACACAGACGCCACTTATATGGCGTCTGTGTTATGTTGGATGTTATTTAGGAGATCGAATTAGTGTGAAAGTTTTTGTCTTAGTCACCGCAGAAAAATAACTTTTCGGATTCGTAGTATGCTTACGAAACAGGTCGGACACGACCAAGTTTACTGTAGAACTGCAAGCCATGAGAACAA
>JAKEFL010000348.1 GCA_022616105.1 Anaerolineae bacterium
CTCATCAATGCTGAGAATTTGCAGAGGGCGCTCGATCATCAGAAGGAGGAATTATCAAAAGGCAATTCCGTGATGCTGGGACAGGCATTGATTGACTTGCAGCTGATCGACCGCGCTGCGCTTGATCAGGCCGTCACGGAGCAGATCATCCAGTTGCGCTCCGCGCTGCAGGCGGCAAATCGTACGCTTGAGCGCCGTGTGGAAGAGCGCACAGCGGAATTGCAAAAAGCCCTGGAACGTGTTTCTGAACTCAGCCAGCTAAAATCCAATTTCATTTCCAACATCTCTCATGAATTGCGGACTCCCCTTACGCACATCAAAGGCTATATCGAATTACTGATCACAGAATCAATGGGTCCCATTGTAGAAGAACAGCGCCACGCATTACAAATCAGCCAGCAATCAACAGTCAGACTTGAATCGCTCATAGAAGACCTCATCATGGTCTCATTGGCTTCACGGGGCGAATTAAGCATCAACCAACAGGATGTGGATATTCGGCGCCTGGCGAATCTTGCAGTTAAATCTTCCTCAAACAAAGCACAGGATCGCGGTGTGAATCTGCACGCGGTGATCGACGACGATCTGCCTCTTGTGCAGGCAGATTCGCAGAAGATCGCCTGGGTGTTGAACCAGCTCATTGATAACGGGATCAAGTTCACCCCGTCGGGTGGGAGCGTGGTGGTCAGCATCCAGCGTGAAGGGGAAAACATCGCCCTCATATCCATCACAGATACAGGGATTGGTATCCCTCCAAATCAGATGAAAGACATCTTTGAACCATTCCATCAACTGGACGGTTCATCCACACGCCGTTACGGCGGGACAGGGCTTGGACTCTCGCTTGTGCGAGACATCATTGAAGCGCATGGTTCGATGCTGGATGTGCAGTCCACTGAAGGACGCGGTTCTACATTTAAATTTCCATTGCTCGTAACTGCTAATCCAAAATAAATCTTATGGATTACAAAACTCTCGATTACCTGCAGGAATTAGTGCGCATCACTGCATTTGCAGACAACTCGCGCCCGAATATCGAGAAGTTCCTGAAAACACTGCGCGAGCAATTTGTTTTTGATAACGTCGCAGTTTATCTTTATGACGAATCATCCCAGGGCCTCGAAGTGGTCTACGCGCGCGCGGTTGGGCGCGCGAAAAGCGCGGAGGCCGATGCGGCATGGGGAGAAACATTTGCAGGGCAGGTGCTCAAGAGCGGCAGGCTTTTGCTGCAGGATCCAAAGCCAGAAGCGCCGCCTGACGATCGGTTGAGTCAGGCATATCTGCTTGGCTTGCCGCTTCGCTCAGATGCGCTTACCAAAGGCGCGCTGATTTTTGTACGCTTTGGGGGTCCTGTTTATGAAAGTGAACATATTACAGTGGCGTCGTTTGCAGCGGATCTGCTTTCAAACCTGTTCGAGCGCGCGGCATGGCGGGAAACGAATTCAGAGTTGCGTGAACTAAAGCGTCAGATGCAATTGCAGGAGGATTTTGTCAGCACGATCTCGCATGAACTGCGCACTCCGCTTGGTTTCATCAAGGGCTACAGCACCAGCCTTTTAAGGCAGGATACAAGCTGGGATGACGAAACCCAGAAGGAATTCTTAACGATCATTGATGAGGAAGCGGACCGTCTCTCGTTGTTGATCGAGAACGTGCTCGAATCGGCGCGCCTGCAAAGCAAGACTCTTCCGCTTCGCTTCCAACCCCTTCGGCTGGATTCCGTTTTACGGGATGTCATCATGCGGCTGCGCATCCGCCACAAAGATCTGGACGTAAACATGGATCTGACACCCGCGCCCCCGATTCAGGGAGACGGAGTTCGGCTTGCACAGGTTTTTGAAAACCTGTTTACTAATGCAATTAAATATGCACCCGGCGCGCCGATTGCCATACTTTTAAATCAGGTTGGGGAAAACATTATTATTTCATTTATGGATCGCGGACCAGGAATTCCCGCGGAATCTCTACCACTTATTTTTGAGCGTTTCTACCGGGTCCGCAGCGAAAGGACAATCACCGGAACCGGGCTTGGTCTTTACATTTGCAGGCAGATAATTAAGGCACATCGTGGTAAGATTTGGGCAGAATCCACACCTGGCCAAGGAACCACGTTTTTCATAGAACTGCCTATCAATTCATCAAAATAGCGCAAAGGAGGCCACATGGCAAAACGCATTCTTATAGTAGATGATGAGCCCCGTTATCTACGATTGCTCGAAGCCAATCTACGGACAGAGGGTTATGAAGTTGTCACTGCGCAGGATGGCATGCAGGCCGTGAGCGTTTTTTCGGACCAACCCATTGACCTTGTGCTGATGGATGTGATGATGCCAAAGCTGGACGGCTTCGGCGCCACCCAGCGCATCCGTGAATTCTCTGGCACGCCGATCATCATCCTCACAGCAAAGGGAGACGAGCAGGATCGCGTACGCGGCCTCGATCTTGGAGCGGATGATTACCTGGTCAAGCCTTTTTCGGCTACAGAATTGCTTGCGCGTGTACGCGCCGTATTGCGGCGTGCACAGCCTCCCAGTGAAGTTGGGCAGTCCCGCTTCTTTACCCATGATAATTTGAAGATTGATTTTGCACGCGCTGAGGTCTGGCGCGGCGAAACTCCAATATCGCTTTCCGCGACGGAATACCGTTTGTTGTTGCAATTTGCCCATCATGTTGGGAAGATCATGACCTCGGAGGACCTGCTGACGAGTGTATGGGGACCCGAATATCGCACCGATAAGGAAATCCTTTGGGTGAGCATTGCCCGCCTCCGCCAGAAACTTGAGGATGATGCACACACTCCAAAGCATATTGTGACACGCTCAGGGTTGGGATATCTCATGCCACCCATCGAAGATTGATGAAGTTGGGAGGTTTTCGTGGTTGGTAAAAAAATCCTCATTGTCGATGAGAACGCCGCCAGCCGAAACTTTCTCGTAAACACTCTTCGCGAAAAACAGTTCAAAGTTCTGGAAGCCGCTTCAGGCAAGGAAGCGCTCATCATCTCCTGGCGCGATGAACCTGATTTGGTGCTGTTTGACCCGGTACTATCTGATATTAAAGCTGAGGAATTCATTCAAAAGCTGCGCAGTAATTCGCGCACCAGTCATACTCATCTGATTGCTCTTTCCAGCGATCCATCTCCAACCCGAAAAGAAGCCTGCCTGAAAGCGGGTGCAGATGAATATCTGATTAAATCCTCACAAGCCATTCCTGCACTTGAGGAAAGTCTCACACGCTTATTTAGTGATAAAAAAGCATCTGAACCTGTGAGTAAAAACCAAAAGGACCTTGGCTTGCTCATTGTGTTTCTGAGTGCAAAGGGTGGGACAGGGACATCCTCGCTCTGCGCGAATCTGGCGATGAATATCAAACAAAGTCAACCGGATGCCCGCGTTGTTGTCGCGGACCTGATCCTGCCCATTGGTTCGATTGGCCAGATCGTTGGCTATGAAGGGAACCTGAATCTTATAACGGTGGCAGACCTCCCATCCGGGCAAACGAACGAGGAATTCTTCCACAAGAATTTGCCCTCGCCGGAACTGTGGCAATTTCAATTGCTGGCTGGCTCACCTGATCCACAGCATGGGAATGTTCTCAAAGGGGAACGCATTGAGCAGATCGTGGATGTGCTTCGCTATGCCTACGATTTTATTATTCTGGATCTTGGACGTTCGCTCTCACGCATCAGCCTGCCTCTGATTCAAAAGGCTGACCTCATCACCCTGATCGTTTCCACCGACCAAAGTACCATTCAATTAACCAAGACTGTTTGGGATTATCTTCAGACCCAGGGTATTGATCACCAAAAAATCTACGCCATTTTAAACCGCGCTGTTGGACTGGAGGGATTGACCAAAGCTGAAGCTGAGGAGATCATCGGTTTGACGATCAAAACGACGCTGCCATACATGGGAAGTAACTTCGCACTGGCGAACAACCTGAACCAGCCTATTACGACAAAATATCCAACTGATACGGCATCCATCATCTTCAAAGAAACTGCAGGTGATATGTTAAGGCAGGCGCGCCGCCTGCGCGCCAGATGATCTACCTGCCTAAAGAAAGTGAAAGGTAATTTTCAGCTGGTTTCGACTAAACTTTGATGGCTGGTTTATTCGTATGGAATACAGCATTCTTAATTCATTGTCGTTATTTTGTTGTAATGACGGGGATGATTTTCGGAAATCGCATCCAAAGTCATATCCCGGAATTAATGAGAGGTAATATGTCTATTGAATATGATGAAAAAGGCAAAATCTTCACAGATATCGTTTCCAAGATAGCTGTATATGCCACAATCCAGACAACCACACATCTGATGCGTGGCCGCATTCATGTACGCAGGGATCAACGTATCAAAGACGAGCTGGATCGGGATAAGAGCTTCCTGGCGCTTACCGACGTAAGCGTGTTGGGTCCCGATGGGCAAACGCTCTTCCATGCCCCATTTCTTGCAGTACAGCGCACTCATATTGTCTGGGTCTTTCCTGAACAAAAAACAACTGAGGAGAGTGAGTCCTAATGGCTACCCCAATTTCAACCAACTTCACGCGGCTTACGTCAGCCGATTTGCTCAAGTTCAAGCGCTATCTGGTTGAGAACGTCAGCCGTTCGATGGAAGGGGAAATGCTGCAACTTGGCGACCGTGCAGAGGTCCTTAAGCAGCGCCTGAACGAAGCTTATATTCAAACGAGGGTTTCCCTGCCCGAAGATATCCGTACGCAGATCTTCAACGAGATACTGGATGAGATGACGGGTTTTGGTCCCATTCAGCCTTTGTTGGATGACCCTGATATCAGCGAAGTGATGGTAAACGGTCCGAAGAAAGTTTTTATTGAAAAGAGCGGCAAGGTAACGAAAAGCGCGATCACGTTTGATGATGACGATCACGTTTTACGGATCATTGACCGCATCATCCTGCCCCTGGGCCGCCGCGTGGATGCAGATAGTCCCGCTGTCGACGCGCGCCTGCCGGATGGCTCACGCGTCAATGCAGTCATCCGCCCGGTGTCCATAGATGGACCGTGCATCACCATCCGCAAATTCAAAAAAGATAAACTTTCCATTCAGCAGTTAATTGATTACGGTTCATTGACCCAGAACATGGGAGAGTTCGTGCGTGCCTGTGTGCTTGCCCACCTTAACATTGTCATTTCGGGAGGAACAGGCTCAGGCAAGACCACACTCCTCAACGTCCTCTCCGGTTTTATCCCTGAGGCTGAGCGTATCGTCACAATAGAAGACGCGGCAGAGTTGCAGCTTCAGCAGGATCATGTCCTGCGACTGGAAACAAAGGTTGCCAACACAGACGGCAAAGGCGCAGTGACGATCCGTGATCTTGTTCGTAATGCCTTGCGTATGCGCCCTGATCGGATCGTCGTGGGTGAATGTCGCGGTGGCGAAGCACTGGATATGTTGCAAGCCATGAATACGGGCCATGATGGTTCACTAACTACCTTACATGCCAACACCCCGCGGGATGCCCTGTCACGCCTCGAAACAATGGTGCTGATGTCAGGCATGGATTTGCCGCTCAAAGTTGTTCGACAGCAGATCTCATCAGCGGTAGACCTTATCATTCAACAAACGCGTTTGAAGGATGGTTCCCGCAAAGTGACTGCTATTACAGAGGTCATTGGCATGGAAGGCGATACAGTGGTTATGACCGATATTTTCAAGTTCGAGCAAACGGGTGTTGGTCCAAATGGCAAAATCATTGGCGAGTTAAAAGCAACCGGCATCCGCCCTCTCTTTGGTCCAAAACTGGAGGCGGCAGGATATAAACTTGGTGCAGAGATCTTTATGCCGCCAAGCGGAATGGGCCTCGGTCAAAGACGATAACAGCGCGTTGCCTCTGCTATAATCAGGTCAATGTTATAGTAAGTTTGGTGCATTATAGAGTGCCACATAATTATTTAAACTTAAATTTTTGAACTTGAGCTTGTAGATCGCTTTCAAAAGTTAAATAAGTGACCTTACGCACCTATATGCTCTCGCAGGGTCTGTGACCCTGCGAAATGCGGCGGTCACAGACCGCCTTCGAGCCTAACTGCGTAAAGTGAGTTAATAATTAGTGAGACAAGCGGTAGAGGAGTGATGGACATTAAGTCCCAGGTTACGATTCGGACAAAAAAACTTGGCGTATTGATCCGTGATGCGCGTCTTGCAGCGCGCAGGAGCACCCAGGATTGTGCCGAAGCGATCGGTATCAGGAAAGGTGTGTTCCGCTCCTATGAGGAGGGACTCAGGGCCCCATCATTGCCTGAGCTGGAAACGCTGGTCTACTATCTTGACCTGCCTATGGTTCACTTCTGGGGGAAGCAGGTGAAATCCGAAAATGCTTTGCCGCATCAAAAACTTGATCTCCCAAAACTGCTTGCTGTGCGGCAGCGCAAGATCGGCGCGCTTCTACGGCAGGGACGCATGAACGCAAGCATCTCGATCCGCAATCTCGCACATCAGACCGGAATTGCAGCCTCGCGCATCAAAGCTTATGAACTGGGTGAACGTCCCATTCCCCTCCCTGAACTGGAAGTATTGGTCCAAACGCTGGGTGGTCGAATCGAAACCTTCTTTGATCGCAGTGGGCCCATTGGGCAATGGATGATCAGTGAGGAAGCCATCCAGCACTTCATGGAAATGCCTGTGGATTTGCGTGAATTTGTTGCACTGCCGGTCAACCGCCCGTATCTGGAACTGGCAATGAAATTGAGCAACATGTCCAGGGATAAATTGCGTTCTGTGGCAGAAGATTTATTGGATATTACATATTAAGGTCTATTGTGGATCAACCAACAATCATTGCACTTGCCGAAAAAGGCAAAAAGGAATATAAGCAGGGGAATTACCTCGCGGCAGCAGATTTGTTTTCACAAGCCGCGCAAGGCTATGCATCCACGCAGGATGAATTGAACGCGGCAGAGATGAAGAATGACCAAAGCGTGGCTTTGTTACAGGCTGGGAAGGCAAAGGAAGCGCTTCAAGCTACTGAGGGGACGGAAGATATCTTTCAAAAAGCAGGCGACATAAAACGCCAGGGGATCGCAGTCAGCAACCGCGCCGCTGCATTAGAGGGACTCAAAAAATGGAATGAAGCGCTGGAAGAATATGACCGCGCTGCGTCGCTCTTCGAGGAGGTGGGGGAAGGTGACATGCATTCTATGGTAAGAAAGACCGCAGCAAACTTGAATCTCAAACGCGGTCATATCACAGATTCACAAATGGATGTATACGACTCATTGCGGCTGGTTGAAAAACCCTCGCTTACCCAGCGTATTATGAAATTCTTTATGCGGATTGGGTTTCTTAGATAATAGACCAGCGCAAGCTGCTTAAAATAAAGAAATAATCATCATATTGTTGTCTTCACGCAAATATACAGATGCGTGATAATTTATGCGTTCCTCGAGATGCTCGTTAGTTGTAGCCTATCCATGAGCAAAATTATTCAAGGTGAATAGTGATCATCAACCCTCTGGTTCGCCCGGCGAATTTCAAAGACCACCAGCAATTATCGAACCTGATCTTTTTCGAGACCCGCCTGCATCGCCATATGGATTGGCGCTCGCCGTTGGAACTATTGGGCGCTCCTTTTTACTGGGCTTTGGAGGAAGGTGGACAGGTGATCGCCGCACTGGCTTGCTCCCCTGAAGCAAAAGGGATCAACTGGGTGCGGATGTTTGTTTATGCGGGGCGCTGGGATGTGGATCATGCCTGGAATATGTTATGGGCTACAACAAGAGAAGAGATCTCACGCTCGGGTGGCGCCACCGTTGCGGCAATTGCGATGCATCCGTGGTTCCAGCAAGTAATAGCCGCGAGCGGATTCACAAACCGTCAGCAGATTGTGATGCTTGAATGGCGGTACCAGCCCTGGGATGGGAGTGAAACGAATGGGATACGAATCCGCAAGATGACGGAGGCTGACCTCCCAGAAGTCGAAAAGACCGATGCGGCATCCTTCACACCGCTCTGGCAAAATCCACTGGATACACTTCGAAAGGCATTTTCACAGACCCTGTTCGCGACTGTGGCAGAGGATGAACATGGAATAGTCGGTTATCAACTGACCACAGGCGGACGAACGCATGCGCACCTTGCCCGTTTGGCTGTGCATCCCTCCGCACAAGGACGCGGCGCGGGCAGGTCTTTATTAAATGAACTCTTTGCGCGGCTGACACAAATGGGTGTTTCCAGGCTTACGGTGAATACGCAAAGTGATAATGATGCCTCACTGGGACTTTATCAAAAGATGGGGTTTGTCCGCACCGGCGAGCGATATCCCGTGTATACTTTCGAAATAACACCTGAGGAGGATTGATGACAGAGAGAAATGCTTCGATGATGGTCGTCAATACGTTGGTGCGCCAGGCATTGACCTCCGCACAGGAGGTGATGGGTGAAAACGGTTTGAACGCTGTATTACATACAAGCGGGCTGGAAAGATTCGTTGGAAACTTCCCACCAGATAACCTTGAACCTGCGATCAGCGCCTTGGAATATGGAAAATTGAATGAAGCCATCGAAGCTTTTTATGGGCGCGGCGGGCGCGGTATGCTGCGGCGGATTGGCAAAGCTTCATTCCAATATGGTGTGCGCGAGCAGGCCGCCCTGTTGGGCATTGCAGGTGTGGCGCTTAAATTATTGCCGGAAAGGCAGCGCATCAAATTCATTTTGAACAGTATGGCCGGCGCGCTCAAGAAGACTAATCCGCAAGTGGAAGCCTGGGTGGACGACAGCGGCGAAAGAATCGCGTACATGGAATCCACCTGCGCGGTCTGCTATGGCCGCCACAGCACGGATGCCATCTGTCATCTTTATGCTGGCTCTATTGCCGAAGCTGTGCAATGGGCAACAGGGAAGGAATTCAGGATCATCGAAACACACTGCCTTGCGAAAGGCGATGAGTATTGCAGGTTTGAAATAGGAGAGGCACGCGAGTGAGCGAAACAAAATTTTCCAACCGCATCCTGCGCCGCTTTGCAGAGACCGTGGCACTCGAACTGGGCGCGGAGCAATTTAACGGGATGCTTGCTTTATCCAACCTGCCACAGGAATGGAAAAAACCGGATACTTTCCTAAAGATGAGTCCTGTGGACTCTGCACATGTATACGCAGCTCTTCAGGCTGCCATGCGAATCTACTTTGGACGCGGCGCGCGCGGTGTTCTGCTGCGCGTGGGGCAGCGCTTATGGAATCGTCTTTTAGACGATGCTGCGCTCGGGGGAAAGGCACAGGCTGCCTTGATCAAAAGGCTGCCGCTCGCAACGCGGCGCAAGTCGACTCTGGAATTGCTTGGCAAATTCATCGGAGGTGAATCCGGCGACATCACGGTTCATACACTGGACCTCGACCTGCTTTTTGCAGACCATGCCTCCCCCACCAGCCATGACCAGAGTTCCTCAGCGCCGATCTGTTTCGTGACCCAGGGGTTGATCCGCGAAAGTCTCTTCTGGGCTACGGGACATGGATATGATGTCGTTGAGATTTCATGCAAGGCTACCGGGGAAAATGCATGTGAATTCAAGATAACTGGAGGATGAGTGATTACCTTTGAATCGAAATGGGAAGGCAGCGATGGTGTACCATTTTATATCCGAGGCTGGGAACCGAATAACAAGAATCCAAAGGCTTTGCTCGCGCTCATCCACGGGCTGGGTGAACATACCGGGCGTTATATCCACGCCGGTAAGACAATGACAGATGCTGGTTATGCACTGGTCGGCTTCGATCTGCGCGGTCATGGCAAATCAGGCGGCCCACGCGGACATTTCCCCTCGCTAAACGCGATCATGCAGGATATTCGTCAGTTCTTTAAATTTCTGGTGCAGCGTTATCCCGATATCCCACATTTTTTATATGGTCACAGTCTTGGAGGGTTGTTATCCCTCACGTATGCGCTGCAATACAACACAGGCTTGAACGGTGTCATGGTCACGGGCGCCGGGCTGCGTTCACCTTTACAGGAGCAGAAGGGCAAGCTGGCGATGGTCAATACATTGGGGACTCTGCTGCCAGCCATTACAGTGCCAAGCGGACTGGATCCCACCACAATTTCCCGCGATGCAGATGTTGTGAAGAAATATAATAATGATCCGCTTGTGCATGACAAAACCAGCCTGGGGCTTGGCAAATCCGCCATCAAAGCCATTGAGTTTTGTTTTACCCACGCGCAGGAATTCAAACCTCCCTTGCTCATCATGCACGGCGCAGCTGATAAGTTGACCTACCCTAGTGGAAGCGAAGACTTCGCCCGGCTCGCAGGCGAAAATAATAAAGACGTAACTCTGAAACTATGGGACGGCTTATATCACGAAGTGCACAATGAACCAGAGAAAGCTGAAGTGTTCAAAGTGATGATCGATTGGCTGGAGAAGCGTTTGTAAATAATCATTGCTCTTATTGCTCCCTGTGCTTGCCCTGATCAGCGTTTTGGCAATGTGGAAGGTGTATAATTTGATCATCTATGCCAACAATCTGGGAACACGGACCTTATCGTTTCTTTTTCTATTCTGGTGACCGTGATGAACCACGGCACGTACATGTCGAACGTGAAAGAAACAAAGCAAAGTTTTGGCTCGACCCAGTACGACTGCAATACAGCGGGAGGTTCAGCCGAAACGAACTAAACCGCATTCAAAGGCTGATTGAGGAAAATCAGCAAATGCTATCGGAGAAATGGAATGACTATTTTAGCGATTGAACTTCGCATGGCTTCGGTTCAAAATGTAACAGTGACTGAAGACTCGCTCACTGTAGACTTGAGCGATGGTCGCACACTATCCGTTCCGCTCACATGGTTTCCGCGCCTCATGCACGGGACTCCCGAAGAGCGTAACAATTGGCGTTTGATTGGTGACGGTGAAGGGATTCACTGGCAGGATATCGACGAAGACATCAGCGTGGAGAATCTGATTTTAGGCAAACCATCGGGTGAGAGCCAAAAGTCATTTAAGAATTGGCTGGAGGCACGTACAAAAGGGGAATAACGAGATGTGACTTTGAAATTATAGGATGGGTCATATCACGAAGTGCACAACGAACCTGAGAAAGCTGAAGTGTTCAAAGTGATGATTGAATGGCTAGAGAAGCGGTTATAAATACTGCTCCCGCACCAGGAGTAATAATCATTTCAAAATTTGCCAGTTACTTTCATCCCTTATTAGCACTTTTCTAGCGTTTTTCCACTCGAAAATTGCACTTGATAATACTCCTAATATGAATAGCCAATAACCTGGCCAGGGAAGACGTATTGACCCGAATGCAAAGTCACTAAGAAGAAAGACCGCCATAGTAGCCATTAGGGCAATTGAAAGAACCTCACCTCCAGTACGAGATTTAGTTTTTGTAATAATGCTAAATATCCTGAACACTACATAGCCCACTACAAATATACCGCTGACTCCTTGGATGAAATTTAATATCCATAACCAAGCAAAACCATACTCCGACAATAATTCCATTGAGATCGCAATTTGTGTAAAAATGAAATCCCAACCTGCGATAGGCATCAGAGCTGGCGGAGGTTCGAATCCTAAAATGAACCACGTCATTAGCAAGCTACCACTTATTAATATCAAATTTACGATGAGCCAACCTAATAAGCGATCTTCTTTTTTCATAACAAATTTACAACGAAATAACCGTTGGCTCTATATCTATCACTAGAACGGAATTGTCATTGGCAAAGTTCACTGCGGTTTATTAATTGGCTCTTCGATTGTTTTCAATATTTCATTTGCGCGGAATAAACGGTTACGTAATTTGCCGGTAATTTCGGTTAATATACCAGCATCTTGAAGCCTGCCAATATAGCGCTGGGCAGTTTTGTAGTCCTTTAAATTCAATCCTTTTTGGACCTGCCCGATTGTGGCAATCGGATGCCCGATGAGAAAATCCACCAACTGTTGCAGGTGAGCGCTCTTGCGCTGGCCTGTGAATCTTTGGTAATAATTTTCCCGCAGAGATTGCAATGCCCGAATACGGATGGTTGCTTCACGAGACTGATCGCGAATGCCAGTCAGGAAAAATGCCAGCCACTCCTCCCATTCGCCGCGTTGGCTAACTGCGAGGAGGCGCGCGTAATACTCACTTCTGTGTTTCTCAAAGTAGTGGCTCAAATAAAGCAGGGGTTGCGGCAATAACTCCCATTGGCATAAAAGCAGGACGATCAATAATCGTCCCACGCGACCGTTTCCATCCAGAAAGGGGTGAATAGCTTCGAATTGATAGTGGATGAGTCCTACGCGGGCAATTGGCGGTATATCTGAATGACTATGGATATATCTTTCGAGATGATCCAGCGCATCCATCATATCTTCAACAGGAGGCGGCACATAGGGAGCCGTTTGCAGTGTACTTCCTGCGGGCCCAATCCAGGTCTGCGAACGGCGGAATTCTCCAGGAGTCCATATTTCTCCCCGCACTCCTTCCATCAAATGCTGGTGGAGTTCTCGGATCAAACGCAAACTAACAGGCAATGTATTTAAACGTGCCAGTCCATAATCGAGCGCAGTCACATAATTATGGACTTCTCTCGCATCAGAATTTGGCTGAAGAAAAGAAAGTTGACCTGCTTCGTACTGATATATATCCTCCAATGTAGCCTGAGTCCCTTCGATACGCGAGGACATGACAGCTTCCTGCCTGATAAACGAACGCGTCAGCACATGCGGAGCAGGAAATGACTTCCCAATTGTTGAGAGTTCCGACAAAGCACGTTCTGCTTCTCCAACCAACAAAACGAGAGGCGCTGTCCAGGTTAAAGCAGGAGGCAAAGGGGTGGGAATAAAAACCCAATAGCCTTTGGGACTTCGGATGACCTGACCAGTGGATGGGGAGACGAAATCTTCTGGATTCATAGCGTTTTGTGCCAATACCAAGTTATATTATTGGTATTATAAGCCCAAAATGCCAATAAGAACATTTCTTATTGGCATTTTGAGTGTCTTTTTCTATTACCAACTACAACGAAACAATCGTGGACTCTGTATCCGTCACCACAACGGACTTTCCATTGGCAAAAGTCACTTCCGTTTTCTTCTGTCCCCTGATCACTTTCAGTCCCTTATATTGAATCGTCACATCCCACGGGAAGGGATTTTCTCCTTCGAGTCTTACGCGCGTTGAAGAAAGTATCTCAACACCCAATACTTTCAAAAATAAACCAACAGGAGCCAATCCACTGAGCGCGTTGCGTTCGCCGATGCCGGTCCCCTTTTCGGCGTGATAGCGCGCAAAGAAGGCGCGGTTCTGTTTCAGGTTTTGGATGACTGCTGTCATGTTGTGCACCAGGATGCGTGCCGCGTCGGTGCGGAATCCATATTTCAGCAAGCCCTCGCAGATCAATAAGTTCCAGGGGAGATGAACTGCCTGTGAAACCGATTCAGCTTCAGGCTTCATGAGAGACGGACAGGCAGGGACGCCATAGGGCCGATGAAAGCGACTTGCATCCAATAACGCGCGTCCTATGATCGTTTGGGCGCGCTGCTGATCGGGGACGCAAGCCCAAAGCGGCATGAAGAGTGTATGGTCCTCCGTAGTGAAATCGAGTGTGCTGATAACGACCGTATCGGCTTCATCCAAGCCGCGAACCGAAACCTTTGCGAGCCTTGAATACACCTTTTGCGTGGTATAGACTGCGCCGCCATTTCGCCATTGATAATCAGCACTCGTGATGACTTCATCGGCGGGCTTGGTCGAATATTCATGAATGCGGATTTGAGGCCGCTTCGCCGCGGGACTTTCGGTCTGTACCTCGATCAACAAACGGATTGGACCCTCGAACTTCAACTTCGTCTCCGCTATACCCGCGCCTTTTTGCCTCACCAACACCTTACCTGCCAAACTGAGTCGTGTTGCGCGGTCCCGATAATGATATAAGCCGGTGCGTGGCTGCCAGGTGGACTCTATGGATTTACGCAATCGCGCGGCTTGTTCATGCAGCAGGGTCAACGAATCATTTTGGTCAAGTTGTTCCGCAATTTTGATCAAGCAAGCGGCCTCTTGATAGAGCATCGCTTCGAGCGCCGGGCTGTGGACCTGCGTGATATTCACACCCAATGACCACTCATGCCAGGCATCGAATAAAGGATTATCTTCAAAGCCCGTTTGCAGGATGTGTTTCCATTGCGGAAGTCCGTCGCGGTCTTCATCATATTCGGGTGAAAACCATACCCAGAAAAACTTCAAAAGTTTTGGGAAGACTCCACTTAGAAATTCTTTGTCGCCAGACTTCTCATAGAGTTCCCAGGCAAGGCTTGATAATAACGGCGTGGCAAGATAACGACCGCGCTGACCGGCAAGCCCCAGTTTGCCATCTATCGAACCATCTTCTGTCTGTAATGCAAGAAAATTCTTGAGCAAGTCCTGCGCGGCTTGTGAGGCAGGCAGAACGTTTGCCAGATAATAGGCATCCAGCGAGGATTGTCCGTTCCATGAAGCAGGGTAATCTGTGCCATCGCCTTTGGGGGAATATCCGTTATCCGGTCCGCGCGCAGAGACGATGGATGGATTTGGCAAATGAGTATTGGGTGGGAAGAACAATCCGAACCCGGTCGTCTGACTTAATGCGAAGGCTGCATCCCAATCTTTATCACCTGTATGGATGTCTATTGTCTGGCTTGAATTCAGTAGTTCGAGCCGGGCGCGTTCTGCTTCCCAGGGACGCGCGGCGGACTGACGCGCAAGGTCAAATGAAGCTTGCAACGTATCGGTCGCGGCTTGAGTCCAGGTGAGTTGACGCGTCGCACCGGGACCCAGGTCGAGGTCCAGAAAGAGCGAGGGATGAGGACCCGAACCATGCGCCGGACCGCCGGTCAAAAAGAGGACGGGGAAGAGTCCATCTGTCTGCCCCGCAAGGACATTGACCAATTGCATCTGCGTGGAGGTCATGCCTTGGCCGTCAACTGGTGTGAGCAGAGAACAGACTTCCAAGCGAATCCTGCGTGTGGCATTGGATTTGTTCGCTACAGTCACACGTCCGCTGATAGCATTCGATTGCGGAACCCAATATTCAGTTGAAACGTCTATATTTTGAAGAGGAGAGTAATCGACGATGAGAAAATTTGGATAAAAGCGGCGGACAGTCGGCGGCAGGTCAAAGGCAGCCGGGTCACTGACAGTTTTTTTCCCCTCACTGAAACGCAGGAAAAGGCGCATCGTTTTTGCACGCAAACCATAGGTCGTGCGAAGCGCAAGAGCGGCTGGCTCTCCGCCGCCGATAACGAGTTCCCAGATGTGGTCGTTGAGGTAGTCGGGAATGGAAAGGCGTGAATCCGCTGCGAGGGTAAGGCACAGCGGGTCGCCTGGAGCAAGGGACCAATCACGCATGGCTTTATTGTATAGGGAGATGCGCAGGAGGTCAAAGGGTATAATTTGGTTGGGTAGTTCAGTAGTTGGATAGTTGGATGGTTTGTTAGTTCGGTAGTTCCGATGGTCGAGTAGTCCTGAGCGTTCGTCCCTGGCACCGTGCGGCTTAATCCGTACCAGGGCAGGTGTGCGAAGGACGTATCGAGACCATCAAATAACGAGCAAATGAATAATTTGAAGTATGAATGAAATTGGTGGTCTCGACCACCGATTACAAAAGCAAACCGTTGGTCGAGTAGGGCGAGTGCTGTTCTCGCCTGTATCGAGACCAACAGTTACAAGTGAACAAACACTTTCTTGAAAACATGGTGGTCTCGATACGTCCCGCGAAAAGCGTGCGGGCCTACTCGACCACCGAGGTATCTTTGAAAATAGGAGAAATCATGGGTCTTTACTTCGAAGAATTTAGTGTTGGACAGAAATTGGACACCATAAAACGGACCATCACTGAAAATGACATTATGACATTTGCCGAGTTATCCGGCGATGATAACCGCATCCATACGGACCCTGAGTTCAGCAAGACGACACAGTTCGGCAGGCAGATCGCCCATGGTATGCTGGGTTTGTCCATCGCATCGGGACTTGCTTGGAAAACCGGCATCCTGGATGGCACGGTCATTGCCTTTCGCGAAGTGAACGAATGGAAATTTGTTAAACCCGTTTTTATTGGTGATTCTATTTATGTGGAATTGGAAGTGAAAGAGACCAAAGCACTGCCGCGCATTGGCGGAGGTTCCGTGACGATTGCACTGGAAGTGAAAAATCAAAATGATGAAGTATGTCATCGGGGTTCATGGACGGTGCTGATGATGAGTAAACCCTCTTGATTTACGATTGACGATTTTTGATTGGCGATTGCGCGCGGAACGGAGATATATGGTTTTCTCAAAGTCACTTGATGAACTGGACAGTTTGGAACGCGAATTCCGCGAATTTTTAAAGTATTTTCGCGCCATTCGCCTATTCGCGAAATTCGCGTTGAAAAATCCCTAAGCGGAGATATTTTTTTGGTTAAAAATTGAACCGCGAAGAAGGTCGAAGAAAGAGGAAAGAATCTTCGCGTGCTTTGCGGTAAAGAAGATCTAAAAAAATAGAGTATTAATAATCTGATGACCAACGAAAACGAAGAAAAAGATAAAAAAGAAGCCAACAAGGAAGAAGAAAACAAACTTTACATCCGACGCCTGCTGGATTCAGAGGCAGAGACTCGCGC
>JAKEFL010000349.1 GCA_022616105.1 Anaerolineae bacterium
CCAGCGCTGACCATCCTTTTTTGGCAGGCGATATTTGCTGTTCAGTTCTGCAACGAGCCATTCAGCTAATGGTTGCTGTTTATTTGTCCATGTGGAGAGATTGAGGATGACCGGAACAGGTTGAGTGAAAGCCGAATCCACTTCGGCAATCAGATCGCGTGCAAGCTGCAACAGCGTTGTCGTTTTGCCGGAACCAGGTTCACCCAAAATCAGCAGGGGGCGATTGGCTTCATCGAAGATGTCTTTGATCCTTCTGCCTCGAGGAAGCGTCTCACGCGTTTGATCGGGACCTTCGATCACCATCCGCCAGGGGTTGTCAACTGCCTCCTCGCGCAGCTCCAATCCCAATTCAAGCAATGCCGCCTCGTGGACCGATTTTTCAAGCACCCCTTTGATCCATGTCGTATGGACGTTCTTGAGCAGGATGCCAAGCTCATGGCGCAGGCGCGCATCCGCGGGCTGCACGATGGTATGACCGATCGTGATATTCCCAGTGACATTGCCGAGAATGTTGATCTCATCAATGGCAATGCTCTGATTATCAGCTTGCACTTTGGGTTTGTTTTTTTCTATCTCATCATCCATGTTTGACAGCCCTGATATTTCTTTGAGCCATCTCCTACATCACTGGTAATGGGTCAATTGATAAGCAAGGTGATTATAGTATAAAACCCTATTGCCCCACATTATTCTTTCACTCTCCTCCTATTCATCAGCTGGCAAGCCTTAAAACACCTCGCGCATCCCACCCTTCGCCTCTCGATACATACAACAATGTTCCATCGTGAAGTAATTCAAGTGAATCAGAGTCTGCTTCGCCGCATTCTCCCTGCAGCTTTTCGGCGCGCAGGTCGAGAGTCTCATCGCGAACATTTACAACGCGAAATGTTCCCGAACAGGGAATCAATGGGATGTTAAATATCCCCAGCGTTGAGCCAATTTCAAACGGCTGGAGAACCGAGATCGTAATTTTCATATCCCAGCCATTACTGTTGTGGACTGTCCCGGTCCAAACGCCCAGGAGAGAATCTGGCTTCATAAGGTTTTCTCTTTGATACGATTGTGTTACCGATTTACTTGCAACTTGTATTAATCAGTACCATAAATTCTCTTTCGCACGTCGTCTCTGTTCTCACCGATAATTCCCATCATCTCCTCCCACTTTTTCTGGAACGCGATGAATGATTGGAATGGATCATTTTTTGGCTTCGCCAGATAATAAGCATGGTAAATATTATTAAGCGCCTCGCGGGCATTCTCGGGCTCATTCTTTGTCAGATAATCATTCGCCAAAATCGTACAGGCATGGGTCACACGCGCAATGAAATCATCCTGAAAGAACGTGCCGGGATAAGGCAGATATCGCTCGCGCTGGAGGGCATGATACACATCGCCATCTTTGCTGTTTGCGATCTTTGCCTGTTGATAACGAAAACGATAGATGTCCTCCCGCAATGGTCGCCATGTCGGGTAGGGGCGCGGCGGTGGATCGTGTTTGATGACCAGGTCCTTGTCCATGACGAAGCGCTCGCCAAGGATGTGCGAGTTCATCACCCAGTCCATGTCCTCGCCGCGTTGCATTGGCGGGTCGAGCGGGACGCGGGTGTAAAAGTCGCGATGCACAGCGATGTTGCCCATGATCGCAAACGGCACCTCCATCATGCCCGGCGCCTCGACGATGTACTTCCTGAACGCCTCGTTCATCACCTCGATCACGTTCCAATACACCGCGTGAGGGGCTGTTGGAATGTCCAGATAGATCGTATCTTTGGCAGTGATATAAGGTCCGCAATAGGCGTGGATCGGCTTGCCTTCGAAGTCCGAAAGCATTTTCGATTTGATCCGCCCGATGTAATCAGGCTCGATAAAAAGACAGTCGTCATCAATTGAGACTGCTATATCTTTATTCAGGATATGCGCGGCAACCAGGCATGCATTTCGCAATGGCGAATAGCCAACGAGTGAAATCGTCTCGATTAGATCTTCTTTTCCAAGTTCACGCAGGTAATCATGCAGTCGCTGCAGGTGAGAGTAACTGAAGAAATGAAGTTTCACTCCCGCCTGACTGGCATATTTATTGAGCAACTTATTTGCCTGCTTCTCCACCGCCTCTGCCTTGGATGGGTGGTTGGCTCCCGCTATGGCGATGATATCGAACTCCCGATCCTTCAACACCTTCAGGCTCTCGAAGAGTGGCGGAATTGTCCCTTCATCATCCAAAGCAGTCGGGTGATCATAGAAATAATCCCCATCTTTCACGACTTTCTTCTTTTTCCTGCCCCAGAACATAGGAAATACAATGGAGAGATCCATGCGAGCCTCCTCTTTGTTGAATTACATGCCCGTCACTGAGATGTTGATAAATTTAGCGTTGACATAAACTGGAGTAATTCTTGATTGAATAACGTCGGGTTGCTCATATACGGTGCATGACTCCCTTTTGGAATCACAATCAATTGACCACGCTTCACTGATTTTACAAGGAGTTCAGCATCATTGAGAGGGATGGTCCGATCATGTTCGCCCCAAACGGCAAGCACTGGCGCTGTAATTTTATGAAGGCGGTCTCGATAAGATGTTATGCTGACCGGGGCGACTGCAACGAATCCCGCGATGCGCTCTGGTTGGGATGTGATGAAAGGGAGTGCATAGCCGCCGCTCATGGAAGCCGCCAACAAGACAGGTGACGTAACGCTCAATCGTTCCAAGAGTTCCCCTAACCAAGCCTCCGGTGATGCAGATACAGACTGTGATTTGCCGAAGCCGGGCAGATCAATGGCGAAAGCGCGATAAGCTGCCAGGGCAAGTGCTTCAAGCGTACCGATCTCTCGCCAGGTCTCCGCTGAGAAACTCGCGCCATGTAAAAGCAAAATACTCTGACTGTTTCGCAGACCAGTAACGAGATAATGAACTTGTGTGCTGGCTACTGTTATGAACCGTGAGAGGATTTCCATTTTGTGCAACCTTATGTGATATTGGGTGGCACTCCCAGGTCAAGGAAATATGCCGATAACTTAACTCACGGCTGCTGCCGCGCAAGAGCCACTGCCAGTGTGTGCTCGATAAATGAGGCGACCACCAGAATCACAACCCCTACAACGCTCAGATTGGCTTGGACAAGCGCGAGCCAGATCGCTGCACCGACCGCCTCGACCAGGCTGAAGCCAATCGTTCGCGCATCCAGCAGCTTCGAGAAGATGTCCCTGCCCTTGAAAACATTGTCTGATAAAGTGTGTTCCAGGATCAGCAAGCCTGTCAACACAACTGCGGCCAGGATCATGTTCAGATCTGCCAGCACAAGCCACACTGCCCAGATGACTGTTTCAATCAGGCTCACTACAAACTTTTGTGCAATCGGAACCCCCCGCAGATCCAGTAATCCCCGATTATGAATCACATTGTAAGCCAGAATATGCTCAATCGTGAACCCAATAGCAAGCACGGCGAGTCCCGCCACGAGAGAGCCGGTACTCACCTGATAGATACCCGCGGCGCTCCGCACAAGGGCAAGCCAGATCACAAGTGTGGCTCCTTCCACGATCGTGAAAACGGCTATTCGGAATTGATCTCTCATGAACTGCCTCCTGATTTGCAGGCGATGGTCAATGCGCCAAATGAAGGATTTTCTAACGCGCCCTATGCCCGGCTTTCCCTACAACCCGGACATTTTCAGGGCTTTCCGTTAACCGCACTTTATTACCCTGTACTTTTACAATGTCTTGCAGACCGCGTTCTTCCATGATCGGCAGGATGTCAATCCTTTCGTTACGCGCTTCGAGAAAGTCAATGAAGCCTGCAAGTGAGTTATGGTTTTTCAGGAATTCATCCAGGCGGCGCCAGAGTTTGGGCCAAGTCGGTGGGATGGTGGCAAGATCGGCGTGAGTATTGACGGTGACCCCAGTTTGCGTTTTATCAACGGGCCAGTAACCCAAATGTTTTTTTCTGGCATGTTTAATAGCGTTATTGAACTCGTTTCTAAGCGACGCAAACAGGGTGTTGTAATACAAGGGATAAGCAAAGCCGTCTTTTGCCTGCTTGAAATTCACCGATGACTTCAGTTGTGATGGATCCAAATAGACTTCCGATCCATCCTTCCGGCTTGTGACTCCGGCAAATACAAAAGCAATCGGGCGGCCCGATTTGTCGTCTGTCGCGCGCGCCAAGACGTAGCCGATCGGTTCTAGATTGTTGCTTTCGTCATATCCAATCAGGCGGAACATATTGTCGCGTGCCCGCGTGGATAACGGCCTGGTTGCCCCCTTTTCGATTGCGTCGATCCCCTCAAAGCGAAGTTGGACCGTATTCTTTGTGTTGGTTCCTGTCCCAAGTTTGGGAGACCTGCCTTTCAGTTTTTTCCAAAGCTTGACGTTATTCGCAAGGAAGCGGACCGAGTCTCCATCCGGGACTCCAGCCTTTGGTTTGAAACGACCTTTGATAAGTATGAATGGCATGGGGTAATGTCCTTTCTTTATAAATAACGTGATGAGGATCTGAGAACACTATACAGCAATTTTGATTCAAAATCAACTTGCGTTCGCGCTCAATTGTGAGCTCCCTGCGCCGTCCCCGGCGCAGGCGTGAGCCAGTCATCACCGCCGCCAATACCGGGCGCACCTATCCACCTTTCCTTAATTCCTAGCCTCTTCTTTTCAACCATTCAATTCGGGCGAGTTCGGTAATATCTTGAAATTCTGGATCACCAGTCATGATAATGCCATTCAGTTTCTGCGCGGCAACAACTACAAAAGCATCTGCGTATGAAATTGGGTGGTTTGCTTTTATATGTGCCGCGGCTAGAACTGTTTGATTGTCTGCTGGAAGAACTTCAATGGGCAGACTCTGAATGATTGTGAGGGATTCGTAGGCTTTGGAGAGCCCATAATTTCTTTCCATATTGTATAAAACCTCGCCTAAATTGATTATGGAAATGTAAATATGACACTTTTCCTCCTCGCCTTCACTCAATATGCTTCGAACACGTTCAGCGGAAGGCTCACCACTCAGATATGCCATAAGGGCAAATGCATCCAAGACATAGATGGTTTTATCAGCCATTCATGAATCTCTCCTCCCGCTTTTTTTCGAGTTCACGGTCTTTTTTCAATGAAGCAGAAAGAGAAGGCTCTCCTTTTAGGAAACCATAGCCTTTATTGACAGGGTCTTTTACCACGGGAACGATTGCCAGTACTCCACCATAATCTACAATAACCACCTTTGTCCCAGGGCGCAGATTGTATTTTTTACGAAACTCAGCGGGGATAACGACCCAGCCTTTATTTGAAATTGTCAAAACCATAGGAAACTCCTTTGTTACACTTTTCAATCAAAAAGTATAACACGGTTTCTTGTGATTCATTCGATTCTCAAATCAATCGCCACTACTAACGCTGAGCGCGCCCAATTGCTGAGGGTTCTGCCTTCCTCCCACTCCTGATATTTCTCTGCCAGCATATAACGCGCCATGGTATCTTCTTGTTCATCGCTTATGATGTGAGCTGTTCCTGTAAATATATGTTTCGCGATGCGAAGAGTTACGGATGGTTCTTTGAGCAGATTCTTCACCCAATCCGATTTCTCCCTGCCTCCAGATAAAAGATAGAGTGAACTGTCTTTGACACCAAACCAAATCTCGATCTCATGCGGTCGTCCACTGATGCGGCCTGTTGTGGTGAGATAACAATAATCCTCTCCTGCAAGGTGCGAGAGGAGAGAAGTTATGTCTTTGGATGATTCGTTCTCTTTATCTTTCATAACTCACCTTATGCAGAACGTCCCGAAGGTTGCCTTAGAATGACCTTGTTAAGCTTATCAAACCTTCGGGACGATACGTAACATCAGTTTCATAAATACCTTCTGCCTGGCTGGTTCAAGGATGAATTGGCAGTATCACAGTAAACGTACTGCCTTTGCCAATTCCCTCGCTTTGCGCTTCCACGCGCCCCGCATGGTTTTCCACAATTGCTTTCACAATGGCAAGTCCAAGTCCGTTCCCCGCGTATTCAGAGGCATTTCTGCCGCGGTGGAATCTCTCGAACATGTGAGGCAGGTCATCCGGTGAAATGCCAATACCTGTATCACTGATGGTAATTATTGCCTTATCATTCAGGTAATCAAGCCCTAAGGTAATGGATTCATTTTCCGGAGTGAACTTCAACGCATTCTCCAGCAAGTTTGCAAGTACCTGTTTGATTTGCAATTCATTCCCATCCACAATTATTTTCTCACCTGGCAGATCCAATCTAAAGGAACGGTCCGATTGTTCCGCACGTGAGGCGAACTGTTCGCTGATTTCATTGACCAGTTGATTCAAATCAAGAGGGACAAAATCATGATTAGCCTGAACCGCTTCGATGCGCGACAGATCAAGCAGACTCTTCACCAACGCTTCCAGCCGATGACCCTGTTCCTGCGCGCGCGACAGGTAGCGGGTCCGGGCTGACGCGTTCTTCTCTTCACTTGCCAATTCCAAGTTGGTTTGCAAAGCAGTCAATGGAGTATGTAATTCGTGCGCGGCATCCGCAATAAAGGCGCGTAAAGTTGAAACCGTTTGCTCCACCTGCCCAGCCATTCCGTTAAACGAATTTGCAAGAGATAAAAATTCCTGCTGGCGTTCATCATGCAGATCAACGCGCACGCTGAGATCACCCTGCTCCATTTGCCGCGTCGCTTTCTCCAGGGCCAGCACAGGACGGGTGACTCTTTTGCTCATAAACCAGCCTACGAGTGCGGCAATCGCAATGGCAAACACGCTGGCGATCAACCATGCATTGCTCACGGAACTAATCACGTCCGCGCCATAGCTGGGCCCATTGGAAAGTTCGAGTTCGCCCAATTTTGTTGCATCGGATGCAGTGAGCAGGAGGTTCACGACGTAAGAGGATCGGCGCGTCGGATCCGACTGGGGTGCAGGAACAAACACATATCCATACGGCGACGCGCTGACAGGCAGGATCATAGCCGTTTGCGGAGCAGGGCCTGAGGAATCTATTTCTTCTTTGAACGGCAGCGCTACAGAACCAGATTCGCCATTATTGTCATAAATCAGAATTGGCTTTCTCTCCTCCCCTGGAACATCCGCTGGCCCGCTGCCAAAGGGAGGAATACTCCATTTCGACTTCGACGCGTCTGAAACCTCAACGACCTGGTCTGGAGCAGGCACGCCAGAGTCTGCAAGGATTTGTCCTCTTGCATCCAGAACACGAATCTGCGTCTGCGATAGAAAGGCAAGCCCGTCAATCTGATCCTGCAAAGGTCCTTCCTGGGGTTCAGATTGCAATACCTCTTCAAGTATCGGCTGTAGGGCAAGCGCGTTGCGGAGCAGGTAATCCTGCTCCTGCTGGGCATAATAACTTCTCAACACCAGCAACATCACAGAGCCCAGCGACAATGCCGCCAGTAATGCAACGACGCCGTAACTTACGGGCAACCGCCAACGAATGGAATTTCGATTCATAGTCATCACCATTTCATAAGCCTACTCGTTCTGCGACGGTTGTCAAGGGGGCCAGACTTCGGAAGTCTTTTGGGAGTCTTCATGGCAGAAGTCTACGAAGAAGACTTCCGAAGTCTTTTGCTTACGGTTGTTGAAGAAATGCAGGGGTGCTGTACACCAACACCTCCGCAATAATTCGGTCTCCACTCTTGCGTCCCCACACCATCACCAGGGATTGCAAGTTGATGAGATCGTCGAGCGTGCCTTCCACCACGGTTTGCAGCAGCACCCGGGGGTCATCGCCTGTAGGACGATGGGCAGGAGGCTCGGTGGTGTCGTGATAGAGTATCGTTTCGGTCGTGACCACCACCTCAAATTTCGGCCCGCCGCTTAGGTGCTCTGGCGAACCCACCTGCACGCCCCTTGGATTTTCATTGCCAGGTCCGCCGCCTTGAACGAAGATTATATTATCCTGACGCTCAATAAATAAGCCCTCTGCTTCAGGCTCCGTTTTTGGCAGTTCTTCTGCGGGAAGGATAGTAATCCCATCAGGTTTGGGTCCAATAGATAGACCGAGAGGGCTGACTCCGCGATTGAGCATTCTTCCGGCGATAAACGCCGCCGCCCCTACGACAAGGATAACGATGCCCAGCATGATATACAGATTCGTTTTCATAGGCCTGACCTTTTCGCGATAGCTGTTAGGGACATGCTTCACAGTCTTCGAATAGCTCTCTTTTGATCATCACGGTATCGCTATACATCAATACCACTGTAATAATCCGATCCCCACTTTTGCGTCCCCACACCATGACCATGGATTGGGGATTTATTCCATCCAGTGCGGCTTCTTCAACGGTTTGCTGGATGGTTTGATTCCCGCCAGAGAGAGGTTCACCGAGTTGGGTCGTCTCGCGATAGATGATCGTTTCACTGGTGATTATCACCTCTATTTGAGGTCCGCCTTCGCTCCTTGTACCCGCGCTCGCGCCCAACGATTTGGTTTCGACGATGATGATATTGTCCCGTCGCTCAATGAACGCGCCTGTCACATCGGGCAGAGTTATGGGAAGTTCTATTGCCGGTATGAGAGTCACCGAAACGGAACCTGTGGAACTGAAATTCTGATTCAAAAACCTCCCGCCGATGAACGCCGCCGCGCCCACCACCAGAACGATGAAAACCAGGACAAGAATTAGTTTTTTGTTTTGCATAATTTGCTTTTTATATTATCGAGAACTACGGTCTTTGGATCATCACAGGGTTACTATAAAACAGGACCTCAGCAATAATTCTATCTCCACTTTTCCGTCCCCACACGGTGACAAAGGATTGGGAGTTGAGATCGTCCAGCGTCGCTACTTCCACGGTCTGTTGGACGGTTTCACTTCCGGCTGAGGGAGGTCCGCTGAGTTGTGTGGTCTCGCGATAAATGATGGTTTCGCTCGTGACGACAACTTCCACTTTGGGTCCGCTATGATCCACGGGTGAGCCGGGACCGACAGCCACATCCTCGCCTTCTGAGTCAACAGCTACACCTCCACCTCCGGCCTCCAGGGAAATGGCAGAGATGGTGATTGTATTATCCTGCCGTTCCGCAAAAAGACCTAAGACTTCAGGCGGAGTCGTGGGAAGCTCTGGCGCAGGAATGACGTTAATCGCAAAGGACATCACATCTCCATTCCCCATGAGTCCAAACGGACTGAGTGGGCTGACTCCATTGTTGAGCATTCTTCCAGCGATGAACGCCGCCGCGCCCACCAACAGAATAAGAATTCCTAAACCAACGATTATTTTTTTGCTTCTCATGATTTGCTCCTGTTATTTTTTGGATTGCTCAAGCCGCCGTCCTCGGCGGCGAGGACGCCGACGAGAGCGGAATGATTGCTATGGCGTCTTGAGTGACCGCGGATCACTGTAAAAGATGACATCGGCGATGATCCTGTCTCCACTGCGGCGACCCCATACGGTGATGAAGGTCTCCGAATTCAAGTCATCGAGTGTGCCTTCTTCAGCCGCTTGCTGCAAATAGG
>JAKEFL010000350.1 GCA_022616105.1 Anaerolineae bacterium
GGCGCTGTAATACTAGTCACCTGACACTTTTAAGTCAATACGGTGGTTGAGTAGCCCGAAGCGGTAGCGAAGGGCGTATCGAAACCACCAGTAACCAGAAAGAACCCGATGACAAGGGTAATTTTGCAACTGGTTGGTTTCGATACGGCGGCTATCGCCGCCTACTCAACCAACGGACTGTCTCTGAAACCAAACTTTCAGGTGGCTAGTTTATCTTGTACAAATAAAGCGATTAAAAGAGTTCTCAAATACTGTCGGTGCTGATTGTTCATCTGGAGTATAAACTTTCCATGCAAAAGCCCGGTCACCACAGATCCATGCCGCGGCTCCGCCAAAGGGAAGTAGCGGAGTGGCGGTACTGGTGATCGGGGTGTAGACAATGTTCATATCGCGGACCAGCTTTACTTCCAGAGTGCCGACGCGGGTATCCAATCCAGGATCTAAAATTAGATCAAGCATGAATTGTGGATCAGCCGCTCCCGGTGCCAATTGCCATACCATCTGAATGAAAAGAGAGGCATTGAACGCGGCAATCAATCCCTGTGTGTAACTGCTCGGCGTCCCCAGATTTTGTTGTGCGCTCACATCGTAAAAAGCCATGTCGATGGGATGCCCGACACAGAACTGGTATTCGCAAAACAAGCCTGCCAGATTGAAAGGTGTGGGAGAGGGAAAAGGGGAGGAGATTGGGGGTGCAGGTGCAGTTGGCATTGCTGCCAGCGTGGCTGCGACAGCCTGCTGTATTTCCGCGTTTGGCTTGGCTCGGGGGAAAGAACATGCTGTTACAATAAATATGATCAGGTATAAAAGACGATAACGCATGTGCTCGATTATACAGTTTTTCGGAACAATATTCGCGGTGTGTGCGTCATCCAAAGTGAAGGAGCAAGAATGAAAAAAACTTTGAATACTATTATGCTGTTGATCTTAATAGTCACAGCTTGTTCGCCCATGCAGATGACTGACGAAGTACCGGCAGACCCCAATGACAGTACACCTCCGCCCGTTGACACAGAAAGGGCTTTAGATCCAGTTGAAGAAGCTGTGGTCAAACGACTGGCTGAGAATCTGGGTCTGGATGAAAGTGATATTTCTGTTGTAAGCAATGAGACCGTCGAATTCACTGATGCCTGTTTGGGGATTACTATGCAGGATGTAAACTGCGCGCAGGTAACGACACCGGGGCACATCATTATTTTGAAAGCAGACAATATCGAATATGAATATCACACAGATCGGAGCGGCAAGCGTATCCAGCCGGCAACACTTGCACTTACCTGGAAACGCGAAGGCGGGATCGCTGGTTTTTGTGACAACCTGACCGTTTTTCTATCAGGTGAAGTTTATGGATACAAATGCAAAGCAGAGTCTGATGCAAAAATAGACACCTTCGCCAATCTTCTTTCGACGAGTGAACGTAAACAATTCAATTCGTGGATAACTGAATTTGATCAAATAAGCCTGGATGCCTCAGACCCGAAAGGCGTCTCAGATCGTATGGAAGTTGTGTTGGAGTTCTATGGGGTGGGCAGCAGTAAGCCAAGTGATACAGAGGAGCAAGCTATATTTGCCTGGGCGCAAGACTTGTATCAAAAACTTTATACATAAGTACAAAAGTAGGCACCAAGACATCTATCGAGCAAGTCTTCGCTGGTCACTTTGTAGGCGACTTATTATCTTCCCTGCCGAGCAGGTAAACAGACCAATATACCGCCGCTACTAACACCGCTCCGCCAATAATATTACCAATTGTGACCGGCATTAGATTGTCAATGAAGAATGATTTCCACGTCAGGATATCAAGATGCTGAACCCCTTTGCCTATCTTTGAAATGAAATCGGGATCAAAATCCTTGATCAATAACGCATAGGGGATGAAATACATATTGGCAATGCTATGTTCAAAACCCGCGGCCACAAATGCGGTAATAGGAAATATGATCGCCAGGATTTTATCAATCGTACTGCGCGCGCTGAACGTCAGCCAGACTGCCATGCACACCAGCGCGTTGCACATAATGCCCAGCGCCAAAGCCTGAAGAAACGTGTAATCCACCTTGCTGACGGCAATTCTAAGCGCTGTGATTCCCACCGCGTCTGTACCAAAAGTGTACTGCCTTGTAAAGAACATCATAATGGCGGTTGAAATGGATCCAACAAAATTCCCCAAATAGACGATTAACCAGTTACGCAAGACGGCGCGACTGGTCACTTTTCCACTTGCCCATGCCATGACAATGAGGTTGTTGCCCGTAAACAATTCTGCCCCACCAACAACCACCAGAATCAAACCCAGGCAAAAGACCAAACCAGCCAGCAAACGAGTTATACCATAGGGCAGGCTGGTGGTAATAGTTACTTGTCCATCAGGCAGTGTAACAATCACGCTTCCTGCTGAGACGACGGTTGCAAAGATCGCTCCCAGCGCAATGAACGCGCCAGCCAGCACTGACAGAGTAAACATGGTCAATGCAGGCATTTCCGCTTTTCGGATACCAACTTGCTCTGCGCGCACAGCCATTTCAGCTGGCAGGAGTGCGTCTATACGGATTTCATTCATGCTATCACTCCGTTCAAGATTCAACTATAGATAACAAAGTTCTTTTGCTTGCTTTTCAAGATCAGCACGAAATTCGGGATGTGCGATATTGATCAGTTCTCGAGTGCGCTGTCTGATCGTTTTTCCATACAAATTAGCCACACCATATTCTGTAACGACATATCTCACATGGTTGCGGCTGGTAACGATGCCCGCACCCTGCTTGAGCATAGTAACGATCCGGGAAATGTACGTTCCGTCTTTGAGTGTAGTCGTACTTGGTAATGCAATGATCGGCACGCCGTCTTTGGAACGGGACGCGCCATAGATGAAATCGAGTTGTCCGCCCACGCCGCTATACAACTTGGGACCAATACTGTCTGCGCAGACCTGTCCGGTAAGGTCAACTTCAATTGCAGAGTTAATAGCAACCATGCGTTCGTTCTGCGCGATCACAAACGGATCATTGACATATTCTGTAGGATGCAACTCGATGAGAGGATTGTTATTCACCCAATCGTAAAGTTCCTGTGTGCCGATTATAAAGCCTGCAATTATTTTCCCTCGATGAAGGCTCTTACGTGCGCTGGTCAATACACCTGCATTGACCAGTTCAATCACGCCGTTTGAAAACAACTCGCTATGTAAGCCGAGGTCTTTCTTGTGATACAAATATTTCAACACTGCATTGGGAATTGCACCAATGCCCATTTGTAGCGTGGCACCATTAGGTATAAGGTCGGCAATGTACCCCGCAATCTTCTCGATAACTTCCGATTTACCGTCCTGCCCGAAATGCACTTCTGGTATCGGATAATCAACAGGAATAATATGATCCAACCTGTTTACATGTATGAATGAATCGCCCAGCGTGCGCGGCATTTGCTGGTTGACTTCAGCAATAATGATCTTCGCCGATTCAGCCGCGGACTTGGTCAAACCCACTTCCACACCGAAACTACAATAGCCATGTTCATCGGGAGGCGAAACGTGAATGAGCGCCACATCCAAAGGCAGTACACCGTTCTTAAATAACAGTGGAAATTCCGAGAGTAGCACGGGTGTAAAGTCTGCCTTGCCATCCTGAACGGCTTTTCGAATATTTGCGCTGATAAACATCGAGTTCACGCGCAAATGCCCTTGCATTTCGGGCATTACGTAATCCGCTGGACCAATGCTCAAGGCTTGGCAGATTTCTACATTATTGAGTCTCGGAGCGTAATCCACCAAAGCCGAGAGCAGCTTTTGAGGGACTGATACGTTTCCGGTGAGAAAGACACGGTCTCCTGATTTGATGATACGCACAGCTTCTTGGGGAGGCATAATGCGCGATTGGTAGGAGTATGTCCAGTTCATCCAATTAGCCTAGATATTTCATTTTCGACTGCAATTTTCCAGCAATTTAGTTTAGATAGCAGAATCTTTTACGACTAACTGTGCAAAATTAGTGTCTTTCAGAGTTGTTACTAATTTGTTTTGCGCATCCTGCCACACGAGTTGTAAGGGATAATTTTCTTCAAGTATACCGCTGTGTTCGATACAAGCATTTAGCTGAATTCGTCCATCAATTGCTTCGACAACTTCGAGCACCGTGATCTGCTCTGGCTCGCGGGCAAGGGAGATGCCTCCATGTGCGCCGCGTGACGTGTTTAGCAAACCTGCAATCGAAAGTTGTGAAATGATCTTTGCCAGAAACGAAGGCGGGATCTTCTGCGCTCTAGCAACCTGATGAGTCGCGACGCGCTGATCCTTCCCAACCTGTGCTAGATACAAAATTGCCCTTGTCGCATACTCTGCCTGACGAGTAATTTGCATGATGACCTTTCTTTTGACAAGGGTGATTGAAAGATGCATCAATCACCCTTGTCAATTTTCTTTCTTTGCCTTGGATTCGCGAGGTAGTCTGCTATATGGCTTGATTGGGTGTGTTAGCTCTGTCCGCGTTCATCCTTGGCTGGTTTTTGCCTCTAGCCACTGTTATTCGTGATGATTACTTTGAGTGCATCTTCCTTCATCGCGTTACTAAAAGTATCGTAGGCTTCCATCACTTGATCCAGCATGAAATGGTGAGTTATCAATTGCTTCGGCTGGAGCTTTCCTGAAACCACCGTTTTCAAAAGCATTGGAGTGGTTACGGTATCAACCAGGCGGGTTGTCAACGTGATGTTATGTGCCCACAGCTTTTCCAGGTTCAACTGAACGGGCTTACCATGCACGCCAACATTGGCGATATAGCCGCCTGCTGCGACGATTGCCTGGCACGTGTCGAAGGTTGCCGGAATCCCAACGGCCTCTACAGCCACATCCACACCGCGATTGGCAGTTAGCGCCATAATTTTTTCGACAGCATTGTCAACATCGTTACGAATGACCTGAGTCGCTCCAAATTTCTTCGCGACTTCCAAGCGGTTAGCATCAGTATCAATCATGATGATCTCGGATGGTGAATAGAATTGTGCCGTTAGGAGAGTTGCCAGCCCGATCGGCCCCGCGCCAACAATTGCCACCGTATCACCAGGTTTCACCTGTCCGTTGAGGACGCCACACTCGAAGCCAGTTGGGAAGATATCGCTTAACATTACAAGCGCCTCTTCGTCGACCCCGGCAGGAATCAGGTGCAGACTATTATCCGCAAATGGGGTGCGCACGTATTCGGCTTGAGTCCCATCAATCAGATGTCCCAGAATCCAGCCGCCTCCGTTCTCACAATGGGAGTACATACCTTTCTTGCAGTTGGTGCACTTTCCACAAGATGTGATGCACGAGATCAGAACATGGTCGCCAACGCTGAAATTAGATACGCTGGATCCTATCTGTTCGACGATCCCAACCCCTTCGTGGCCCAGAATACGACCATCTGTAACTTCTGGGACATCGCCTTTCAAGATATGCAGGTCTGTTCCGCAAATGGTTGTCTTTGTGATCCTAACGATTGCATCGGTGGGTGATTTGATTTCGGGTTTCGGAACATTCTCTAGTGTGCGCTTACCCGGACCGTGGTAGACAAGTGCTTTCATTGTTTGTTTATCTCCTTTTTATGAACAAAACTTGTGCTATTTTGGAAACTTGAGCGTTTTGAATAGCCAGGCAATTCCAAGCACGATTGTCACTAACAAGCTAACCAGGATCAGCCATGTGAGGAACATCATGCCAAAACCCATCATGCCTCCACCATACATCATCGGCATATGCCAGCCGTAACCGTAAGGCATCATCCCGTATCTGCCCTGGGGGAGAAACAAATTCCAGGCGACGAGTGGGACAATCAAGACGATGATCGTCAGTGTAATACCGAGAACCCATTTCCATTTGCTGTCCATGTTAATCTCCTTTCTAATTTTCTTTCTTTAGGCGGATGTTCTTCATCACCGCAATAACGCGATGAAGAATATCTGTAATCACTACTCTAATGACCTCCCCCGCTTTGTATATCACCATCATAAATAGATGGGTCTGCCTCTCCTTCTACATGAAGCACGCCCCATGCTCCGCGGTCAACTCTGGCAAGCGCATGGTCTACGAGCACGTAATTTCCTGGAAAATCTACTGTGAATTCAACCATCACCGCGCCGCCTGCCGGAACTAATGTGGTTTGCAATCCTTCTGCGGGTGGACTCACCAGGTCGCCTTCGCGATATACACGGTCAAATATTTCGCCAATCACATGGAAACTTGAAACAAGATTGACGCCGCCATTACCTACATACATACGAACCGTATCACCGACGTTGGCAGTCATGTTATCCATAAGCGCTCCAGTCTTTCCGTTGAAGACGATATATTGCGGTTTCCCATCGAGATAATCTTGTGTGTCGAAAAGTTGAAGACCGTCTCTGCCTAGTGTACTGGAACTGTAGAACTCGCCTTGCACAATGTAAAATTCCTTATCAACTGGAGGGAGTCCCTCTTTCGGCTCAACCAGAATCAACCCGTACATACCATGTGTCATGTGCAGTCCTGGATTTCCAAATGCGCAGTGATAGATAAATAAGCCGGCATTCAGTGCCTTGAACGTAAGGGTCTTGCTCTCACCCGGTGCCACAATGGTTGCCGCGGCGCCTCCGCCCGGACCCGTAACAGCATGCAGATCAATATTGTGAGGATGCAGACTCGTCTCATCGTTGTGAATCGTCAGACGAACAGTGTCTCCCTCTCTCACGCGTAGAAAGGGGCCGGGAACAGTATTATCAAAGACCCAATAGTTGAAAGTGGTACCGTCAGCCATCTCAGCGATGACTTCTTTTGTGGTTACATTGATCTCAACCACACCATCTTCTCCATAAACAACAGTTTTTGGCAGGTCTGTGGGGTCTTTGGCGATATCAGATATTCGCTCAAAATTATTGAAGTTCCGGAAGAAGTGAAACACGTTTCTGAAGGGGAGGTCTGGTCTTTCACCGGGTCCAAATGAGCTCAGTGCAAGCGGGTACGCCAATTCTTTTGGCATGCCATGGGGAACGTAAAATGCTATTGAAACCCCGATAAAAATTGCAACCAGCGCTGCAGTGATCTTGCGCGAATGAAATTGGCGCAGCACCAGGAAAATGAAAATGGCTGCAAAGACGTAGGCAATGATGAGCCCGAAGCCTTCAACGAGATATTGCCAAAGATAGAATAGTAGTTCCATGTTGTACTCCTTTAAATTTAGGTATTTGTTTTATCGATGAATTTGTATTATCTGTGAAATTCATCACTAATCATCTTGGACATAGAATATCCGAATTCGCCACATTTGTCTTTGCGCTAGCGCAAATAAGGAACATTTTGTGACCTTAAACAAAAGAGCCGACCTTCTGGCTGGGTTGGCTAATGGATGTTGATTAATATCTACTCTGATTGATCTGCGATCTTTGTCAATCCCTGGGAATCTTTGATCCGAATCCGTTCGCGTCCAGCGTCAATTAAACCGATCTTTTCCCATTCGCTCAATGTACGGCTAACTGTAAAGAGGGTGGTACCCGTCATCTCAGCCAGGTCCTGCCGCGAAAATTCCATTTCCACACTGGTTGTCTGGCTTTCACTGCTCTGGCCGATCTGTGAAGCTAATCGCAGGAGAGTGCGTGCAATTCGCTGTTCCACTCGCTCAGTCGCCAGTTCGCGGTAACGTGCCTGGATCTCCTGAATGAGAGTGGTCATGAGGCGCGTAAGACCCACAGCCAGATATGGACGAGTCTGCATCATTTCGCTCATAAAATCACTTCGAACGACAAGGGCAGCGCTATCTTGAATTGCTTGTGCGCTGGCAGGATACGTGGCGTCTTTGCGCACCGCGCCTAAGGCCGCGAACATCTCCCAGGGCTGTATGGTTCGTATGTTAACTTGTTTGCCATTCGGACTGGATTGCATCAGTTTGACTTGTCCACTAATCAGCACATACAAATATTCTGCCGGGTCGCCCTGGAAAAAGAAATACTCTCCTTCCTCGATGGAACGCATAAAGCCATTTCGAGTAACAAGCTGGAGATCGTCGTCTGTTGCTTCTGCGAAGACATTTACCTGCCTTAGGTCATGATGTGATAAAGTCATATATAAATTTTACTTCATCCCTTGATAGTGCTTGACCGATGGCGGAATACAATAAAGCAGCGAAACGCAGGAGAATCGAAAGCTAAAAAACCACAAAACGCCCAATCGCAAGGACGAAGGATTTTGATTTAATATCATATGGTGCTTACTTAATATCCCTGATTGTGAAAGATTCAAGGATTGCTGCGCGCTGTAACCGATGAAATGTTTGTACCAGGCTTTCGAGCGTATGAGGATGGCGCTTCTCAAGCCACCATTGCATCAGAGCTATCTGTGCTCCAGCTAGATA
>JAKEFL010000062.1 GCA_022616105.1 Anaerolineae bacterium
ACCGCCTTTGAGCAGGGGTGCGAAACATTAACAATAATTCAAAAGACCGAGTTCAACAACTCGGTCTCTTTTCATTTCGCATGGACTGCAACCAGCGTCACGTCATCATCCTGCTTGGAACCGTCCTGATAATTCATCAGCGTCGCAAGCAATTGATCGCAGCTGGATTGAGCAGAGGTGTGATCCAGGCCTGTCAATGTCTGCTTGAGACGCTCCAGCCCAAATGCCACGCCCTGGGGATCGCGGCAATCCGTCATCCCATCTGTGAACATGAGCAGCAATGAGCCTTGTGGCAAATGAACACTGTTTTCGTCCAGCATGATATCTTCCCATAAACCAAGCGCCATCCCCGGTTGATGTGGTAAACGCTGTACCACACCCTGTGAATCCAGCAAAAGTGGAGGCTCATGACCTGCGCGCGCGTAGGAGAATTCACCAGTAGTTGTATCCAATACCCCATACAAAGCGGTCACAAATTGGCGCGATTTTTCAAAGCGAGTGATGTGCGTATTCGCCATCAGCAAAACCTCACCCGGAGTCATGGCACGGTCCGCCTCAGCGATAATTAACGCGTGTGCCCGCGCCATGAAAATGGCAGATGGCACTCCTTTATCAGCAACATCACCGATTAGAACGCCAATTTTGTTATTGCCCAAATCAAAGACATCATAAAAGTCACCGCCGACCTGACGGGCAGGCAAAATGCGCCCGCCGAAATCGTAACTGGCGTGTATTGGCAAAATGTCTGGAAGGATGGACATTTGAATATCGGCAGCCACCTTCAGCTCTCGTTCCATGCGTTCTTTTTCGATGAGCTGTGCCTGAGCGGCTTTGAGTTCGTCAAAGGCTTCCTGCAATTGACGGTTCTTTTCGGTAAGATCTCGGAACGTAGAGACATTAGTATTATCCAAACGCTGGCTAAGAACCTTTACCATTGCATTCGCCAGCTCGGGATGACGATGCAAGAGATCCTGAAACTGCTGTCGACTCATACTGAGCAGCACAACATCACCTCGCGCCCGCGCACCCGCAGTGCGGCGGCCACCCGGCATAATGAGACTCATTTCACCAACATATTCCCCCTCCTTAAGAATATTGAGGATCAATTCGTTATCAGTATCAGATGCCATGTTAATTTCAAGTTCGCCTTTAACCATGACATACAGATGTTCGCCGAGATCACCTTCACGGAATAGAATATCCCCCGACTTCAAATTGACCACATCCAAAGCGGACATAAGTCGATCAAGTTCCTCGGCCGGAAGGTCTGCAAACAACGGAATGCGACCCAGCAGATTTTCAGAGGTGCTTTCGTGTTTCATTTTATTGAATTTATGCCAACCTATTGTACACTAATAGTGGAGTGCCTAAAGCACGGGTTAAGAAAAACCCTTTACTACTGCGCCACGAAGACACACACCTGCCCGGTGCCAGGGGAGATTCTTTAAGTTTCTCCGCGGTAAAAAAGATGAGGATCTCCTAGAACTCTATTACTTCTTTTCCAGCCAGCTTATCCTGAATATACTCAATCACCGTATCAAGGTGCGCTTTTTGATGGACATAATCCAGATCGTCCGTTCTGATCGTGAGGACCGGGCACATGTCAAACGCGCCCAGCCACTCGTCATAGAATGAATCGAGCAGGGACAAATATTCGGGCGTGATGCCGGTTTCCATGTCCCGCGCCCGGCGGCGAATCCGATTCATCAAAACATTCACAGGCGCTTTGAGATAGATCAATAAGTTCGGGCGCGGGACTCCACTCACAACGATCTCGAACAAACGGCGATACGCAAGATAATCACGTTCCGCCAGGTCGCCCATGTGATGCAACGCCCGCGCAAAGATATGGAAATCCTCGTAGATGCTCCTGTCTAAAATTGCCGAGCGAGAATCCTGCGCGGCTTCAATATATTGATCCGCGCGATGGCCCAGAAAGAATATCTGCAAGTGGAATGACCATGAACGCATATCACCATAAAAGTCAGCCAGATACGGGTTATCAGCCACAGACTCATATCCCGTCCGCCAACCCAGCCGCGAACCGATGCGCTCTGTCAGTGAAGTTTTCCCTACACCGATATTCCCAGCCACCACAACCAGATACTTCGTCATTATTCCTCCGGGGAAAGCATGGCGTAGTATAGGCGAGCCAAACAATTTTGTCGAGACCCTCCAGAACGGGAAGTATAATTACAGAGTGCCGCATAATTATCTAAACTTAAACTTTGAATTTTAGCCTGCAAATCATTTTCAAAAGTTTAGTAATTAATGAGACGAGCGGTAGGCACAAGGAGAAATAATGACTTCAAAACTTACGATAAGGGATGCCTCCGGCTGGACAATTTTCATCTTCGGACTCCTTGCGCTTCTTCTCGGACTTTTAGGCATGCTCCGCCCCGAATTGCTTTTATCTATCCTCGGCTTTACTGTGCTTGACCGGGCCTCAAGGGCTGCGGGAGATTACACACTTGTCTTTATAATCGCATCTGCGATGGCATCCTTCAATGTAGGTGTCTACTATATACTCGCCTCATTAAATGACTTGAAACAGTTCTATAAATGGACAGTCCCCTTCCGTTGTGTGACATTTATAGTATTTACGACGGCTGTCGTAACAGGCCTTGCTCCCAATCGCTTCCTAGGCGTAGGTGCCTGGGAACTGGCTGGAGCCGTGGCTACTGGAATTACGCTCTGGCAAGAGAATAAGAAATAGGAGGTCAATATGCGCTCTCAATGGATTGAACACAAAGGTAAAAAGATCTTTTATCAGGATTTCGCTCAAAACTTCTATAATTCTGCGGCTGTAAAAACAGAATTGGATGAAGTGCAAAAGATCGTGACTGCCTCCCCACCAAACTCTGTGCTTGTGCTCTCTGATTTTCGCGACACAAGCATAGCAGGCGACCTGCTCTCTGCTATGAACGCGGCTTCCAGAGCGACAAAAACGCATGTTCGCAAAACAGCAGTTCTGGGTGTGACAGGCGTGAAACGCCAACTCGCGGATCTTCTTACGAAACTCACAGGTCAGCCGCTCAAATATTTCGATGATGTGGAAGCAGCCAAAAATTGGCTGGTGGAAGAATAGAAACAAAAACTCAAATACATCATGTCACTCTGAGGGAGCGGTTGTTGCGACCGAAGAGTCTCGCATTTACCAGGTAGAGACCCTTCGCTAACGCTCAGGGTGACATTTTTGAGAAACTTGTATTATTCAATATGAACTCTGAGATTACTTTGCTTTGCGAAGTAATCTCAGAGTTCTCTTTTTATATATATTAAGGGGAGTAAGCTGGCAAATCAAGCTTCTCCAAAAAATACGGCAGCATCTTGAGCCACCAGGGCCAGTCATGATTAACATCACCACCCCAAATGTCGATCCAATGCGGAATATTTTTCTCTTCCAAGATTCGCTTCAATGTGAGAGTATCTGCCAGCATTTCATCCTCCCATGCCCCCTGCCCCGCGCAAACAATGATCTTACTCTGACGATATAAGTCGAGATATTCATCATCGTTCATATTTTCCAAATACATTAACGGTGAATTGAAATAGACATTATCATTCACATAATCGCCGATGAAGTGATTGAGGCGATAGAGACCACTGATGGCGATCAATGTATCGAAGATTTCAGGGTGACGAAAGAACGCATTGGCTGAATGGTAGCCACCCATGCTAACGCCAGTAGTAATAAATTTTTCGGTCGTATCTCCACAGTCCTTGCGAATGAACGAGACAACTTCATCTGTAATATAACGGTCGTAATCCTGATGTCGGCGCGCTCGATCCGCGGGATGTACTTGAAAATTTGCCCAGGATTGATTGTCGACACTATCCACTGTGTAAACCTTAATCTGCCCAGACTCGATAAATTCAGCAGACGCTGAAATCATGCCTCTATCTTCAAATTCATAAAAGCTGCTTCCCTGCGCGGGGAAGACAAGCATTGGCTTGCCGTAATAGCCATACACTTTAAGTTCCATATCCTGCCCCAGACTCGGACTCCACCACTTGTGATAATCAATTTTCATAAATATGTTCCAGCCGCCGTCCTTTGCGAAGCATCCCTTTGGGACGGCGGCGAGACTCCGCCGAGAGCATAGTTTGAGTTATTCCTGAACATACTTTGCCATGTCCACAATTTCACTCAATTCAGCCGAGCGAATAAGATAACCGTAGTTCCCAAGCGCGTTACTGAACGCGCCATTAATAGGTTCATGATGAACCACATGCTCAGCCAAGTATCCCAGCACATCTTCATGCGAGTGAGCGTATGCACGCCTGAACTTACGGCCCACATAACAGCAAAAATATTTGTGTGAATGCTCAGGGTATGGAAATCCATCTCCCGCAACGATACTTGCCCAGGCATTGTAAATATCAATGTCGCAGGAATAATTGAACATATCCAACGTCAAACCACCCGGCTGACGCATATTCACTTCCAACGTACATAGTTCCCCGGTCCCAGCTTGGCGAAAGAACTCAAAGTGAAAAAACCGCTCACGGACACCAAACTCCTGCAAGACCCGTTTCCCAACTTCCTCCAAATCGGCAGGGATCTCGCGCAAAGTATAGTAATAAACATGATCATCAGCAAGGACAGTTTCCATAATGCCCGCGCTATAAACAAGTGAATTGAGGAAAACAGGATTGCCGTCTATATCTGTTAATCCATCAAACGTCTCGATATCACCACGAATATATTCCTCGAGCAGATAATCAAAAGGTGGCTTTTCGATGAAGAACCGTTCCAGCTCAGCCTCGTTTTGAATCTTGTACGTCGCGGCTGCTCCCACTCCGACATCCGGCTTCGCGACCAGCGGATATCCCGTCTCTTTGACCAGGTCCAGCGCGTCGCTCAAATTGCCGATCACTCTCCCTCGCGCCACTTTGACCCCAGCTTTGACAAATACTTCTTTCATCACAGATTTTCGCTTGACGCGTTGGATATCATCCAACCTCATGCCAAAGATATTGAAGTCGGTTCTGAACGCGGCTTCAGTTTCCAGCCAGTATTCGTTATGCGAATCCAGCCGATCAATTTTCCCATAATGATTTGTGAAGTAACCAAGCGCACGCACAAGCGCGTCATAATTGTGCATATCGTTGACACGATAGTATTCGGTAAGCGCGCTCTTTACTTCTGGTCGAAGTGAATCGTAGTTCTCGTCTGCTAGACCAAGGACAGTCACGTCGTGCTGCTTAAGCTGGACAGCAAAATGATAAAAGTTCGGTGGAAAATGCGGGGAGAGGAACACAAACTTCATGTCTCATCCTTTCGAGTTGCCCAAATATACCAAAAATCGCCTCGCGCTGAGCGGAGGGACTGATGCTCGTCAGTCCCGCAGTCGAAGCGCGCATGGCCAAGATATATTAAGTTTGGTTGAAATATTGTCCTTCGACTACACTCGTCAACCTAAGACTTGTATAATTTGTAGAAATCCCATTTTATGATGTTCAATTTAAAACAACAATGACACTTCAAAACAAACCTCTTCTCAATGCAAACCTGCGCTGGTTCCTTGCAGGGATGATCCTTGCCAAATTGCACCAGGAGATTGAGGAAGAAATTTTGTTATAATTTCGGTGTCCTGATCCCCATTCATGGAGTTTTCAATGTCCTACAAAATAAAATTTGGCACGGATGGCTGGCGCGGCGTCATTGCGGATGATTACACCTTCGAGAACCTCGGCCGCGCTGCACAGGGATTTGCTTCGTATCTCATTGAACAGGGCAAGGAAGGTCAATGGGTTGTTGTGGGATATGACAAGCGATTCCATTCTGAGAACTTCGCCGCGGCGTCCGCAGAAGTATTAGCTGGAAACGGCTTGAATGTATATCTCACTGAAGGACCCACACCTACACCCACGATCGCTTATGCAGTGGTGAATAAAAAAGCATGCGGGGCGGTCAACATCACAGCCTCGCATAACCCGCCTACAGATAACGGATTCAAAGTTCGGGATGAGAATGGCAGCGCAATCGATCCCGAAGGGTTGAAGAGGATCGAGGCGCTGATCCCAGAGTCGGCTGAAGAAGTGAGGCGGATCGAATTGGACGATGCAATGCGCGATAAAAAGATCGTCTACTTTGACGCATCCGAAGCATATATTTCCAACCTCCAGAAATTGGTTGATCTGCAAAAGATCAAAGACGCGGGCTTTACTGTCTTGGTGGACGCGATGTGGGGCAACGGTGCTGGCTGGTTTACGAGATTGCTCGAAGGCGGGAAGACGAAAGTGATCGAAATCCACAATGTACGCAATCCATCCTATCCTGAGATGAAGCGACCAGAACCCATCCGCCCAAACATTGATGTGGGACTCAAGGCAACAGTCAAAAACAATGCCGATGTGTTGCTCATCACCGATGGAGATGCGGATCGGTGTGGCATTGGTGATGAGAATGGTGAATTCATTGATCAATTACGTGTCTACGCGTTGCTTGCGTTTTACTTGCTTGAAGTTCGAGGCGAACGCGGAGACATTGTCAAAACACTTTCAACGACGACCATGCTCAATAAACTTGGAGAGATATATGGCGTTCCTGTCCATGAGACGGGCGTGGGATTCAAATATGTCGCGCCGAAGATGCTCGAAACCGACGCCATGATCGGCGGCGAAGAGAGCGGCGGATATGCCTTCCGTGGCAATGTCGCGGAACGCGATGGGATTCTGGCGAGTTTATATTTCCTGGACTTCATGGTTCGCACGGGCAAGAAGCCGACTGAACTGCTCAAGATGCTCTTCGACAAACTTGGCAATGAATATTTCTACGACCGCGTGGATACTCCATTTGAGGGTGAACGCAAGGCACGTGAAAAATTGATTCTTAGTGCAAACCCGAAAACGATCGGCGGCTTGAAAGTAACCGAACTCGTCACGGTGGATGGTTTCCAGTTCAAACTCGAAGATGGAGGCTGGTTGTTGATCCGCTTCAGCGGAACCGAACCCATCATGCGCGTCTACTGTGAGACCACTCATAAAGATAAAGTGAAAGCGATCATTGATGATGGCATGAAGATCGCTGGCATAAAGTAACGCCCACCCTCTGAACCAAATCCCTGTCTTTCGACAGGGATTTTTTGTCCAAGATGAAATTGTTCAAATTCAGTAAATCACGATTTCAATGTCACTCTGAGCGAGCGCTCGTTGCGAGCGAAGAGTCTCGGCTGAAATTACAAGAGATTCTTCGTCGCCAGAAGAA
>JAKEFL010000351.1 GCA_022616105.1 Anaerolineae bacterium
GACTGAAATTACAAGAGATTCTTCGTCGCCAGAAGAACGCTGGCTCCTCAGAATGACAAACCTGTGATTTACTGAATTTATCTGTATTTATTGTTTTCATTCAATAGGGGAACATCCTTGAATATATCTTGCCTGCAACGATAGATATATTGTCAATTGGAAACTCGTCTGAAGACCCATAAAAAGGAACAGACTCGTGGCGCAATCAAGCAGTTTCAAGCTGGCTCTTCTTAACAACCAAAGCCTACCCCCACTGAAAGAATTCGAACTTACCAAGTCGGAAATTGTCATCGGCCGCGACGAAAGCGCAGACCTGACCATTTCATCGCCGGCTGTATCCCGCCGCCATGCCAGAATGGTGCGTGAGGGGAATGGATATATGGTGGAAGATCTGGGAAGCAGCAATGGTACCTTTGTCAATGATCAGAAACTGACCGGGCGCCGCCTGTTGAAGTCTGGCGATCAGATTCGATTGGGGCAGGCAATCCATCTGGTTTATGAAGCGCCGAATGAGGCAATGTCTCAGCAAACGGTTGCGCGTCCGGTTCCAGTCATGTCATCCAGTGGCATGGAAACCAGGATCGGTGTAGAGCCTGTGGCATCACAGATTGACGCGGGTCCACATCAACTGATCGTTGCCATCGCGGGGGAAAATCCACAGACCCATACACTAACGAGTCAAAGCCTGACCATTGGTCGCGCAGATGGGAACGATATCGTCATCCCTTCGCAACTCGTCTCGCGGCAGCACGCCCAACTCCAGAAAGTGAACGGCGGCTATAAGTTAACTGTTTCGTCGGAAGCCAAGAACCCCATCCTATTCGAAGGGCGGGAGCTAGATAGGTCACGCGTTTTACGCCATGGAGACATATTCAGAATCGGCAGTCTCGACCCCGGCATGATGGTCACAATGACTTATAACGCTCCGAATGAAGCCGCGCAGGACATTGAGCAGGATATTGTTTTCGGCGAGAAAACCCTCCTTCAGATCGGGCGAGATGCAAGCAATGATGTTGTGCTTCCATCTCCGAGCATATCGCGCTTTCACGCTCAGGTGGAGCGGGTTGGTCAGCGATACCGTGTGGAAGATCTGCGCAGTTCCAACGGGACATTCGTCAATGGGGAGCGTATTGATGGATCCGTATGGCTCAAACCTGAAGATACGATCCGTATCGGACAATTCCGTTTTGTCATGGGCAAGGATCAGCTTGCCAAATACGATGATAGCAACGGATTAAGAGTGGATGTTATTGGATTGAACAAATGGGTGCGCAAAGACCTGAACATTCTTCAGAATATCTCGGTCGCTTTTAAACCCAGAGAGTTCATCGTTGTTGTTGGACAAAGCGGCGGCGGTAAATCCACATTTGTGGATGCCGTTGCAGGGTATCGCCCGGCGACTCCCCCTTCACGTGTATTGGTCAATGATATTGATATTTACACTCATTTCGACTCCATCCGCAACGATATTGGTTTTGTTCCTCAAAAAGATATCATTCACATGGAATTGACCATCTATCAGGCATTGGATTACGCCGCGCAATTGCGCATGCCGAGTGATACATCTGCAGAGGAAAGACACAAGCGTGTGATGGAAGTCCTGGCAGACCTTGACCTTACCCATCGAAAGGATGTGCAAATCAGCGGCTTGAGCGGTGGACAACAGAAACGCGTCTCGATCGGTGTTGAGCTGTTGACTAAACCCGGGCTTTTCTTCCTCGATGAGCCTACTTCCGGTTTGGACCCCGGAACGGAAACTGCCCTCATGCAATTGATGCGGCGCCTGGCTGACCAGGGACGCACGATCATATTGATCACTCATGCCACGAAAAACGTGATGCTGGCTGATAAAGTTATTTTCCTGTCGCGAGGCGGATACCTGGCATGGTTTGGTCCGCCCGAAGAAGCACTGGAATATTTCAATGAATACCGTACAGATCGCGAACGACGCGCCGGCAAGATTGAGTTTGATGAGATCTATGCCATTCTCGATAATCCATCCAACGGCAAAGCCGAAGATTGGGCAAAGCGTTATCGCGAAAGCAAAGCATATCAGAAATACGTTGCCAGGCCGCTCGAAGGCAAGATGGCTTCTGATAAAGTCCCTACTGTACCAGAACCCAAATCGGTCGCCCGGAAATCCGGCGGGTCAGCCTCCAGGCAGATCTCTTCCCTCAAGCAGTTCATGATCCTCTCGGCTCGCAATCTAAAGATATTAACGCGCGATCGGGCCGGCTTGATCCTCATGCTGGCAACCGCGCCGCTGGTATCTCTGCTGGATGTGATCCTCTCACTTGTAATGGGGCGAACCCCTTTTGATTTCAATAACGGAGACGCCGCCCAGACGATCATCACGCTTTTCTTATTTACGATATATGGTGTGATGGTCGGCGGCATCTCTCAGATGAGGGAGATCGTCAAAGAGCAGGAGATCTACAAGCGTGAAAGGCTGGTCAATTTACAAATCCTGCCCTACGTTTTGTCCAAGGTGTGGATCGCCGCAATCCTGGCTTTATATCAGGCAATTGCTTATAGCGTTGTTCACTACCTCGCCTTCGATATGCCCGGGGGAGCGCTTGAGTTCGTTCAGGTTTACATCACCATGACGTTGGCTACATTGGCAGGCATGATGCTTGGGTTATTTGCCTCCGCATTGGCGCCAAATGCCAGCTCTGCTCCCTTATTGGTAATCATGTTGATGCTGCCACAGATCGTTCTGGGCGGGGCGCTTGTCCCGTTGCCGACATTTGTGAGCGCGCCGACTTCAACGCGTTGGGCATTCGAAGCGTTGATGAGTATTACGGGTCCCGGCTCTGACCTCGCCGCGGATATTTGCTGGGCACTGCCTCCAGATGTACGTGAAGCCATGACCCTTGAGGACAAGTCGGCGAATAGCTGCCGCTGTATGGGGCTGAACATGCTCAAGGAAGAATCTTGCAATTTCCCGGGGCTTGGCAAGTTCTATAATCCTGCTGTTGACGAACCTGCACCAGTCGAGCCTGCGCCGTTGGGTCCTCCCCCTCCGGAACCTGTTCTTCCCGAGCGCCCGGTTCAACCCCTCAATCAATCGGATAACGTGGCTATGGCTGAATTCTTCCAAAAGCTGCAGGAATGGGAAACTCAAGTAAGCGCCATTCAAAAGGATTATAAACAACAGATTGAAGCCTACCAGGCGCAGACCGAAGTGTATAAGAGTGAAGTGATCACCTATCAGACAGAGCTGGCTGAATGGCAGGTCGGTCAGGGATCGGCGGTATCCCCTGCTGAGTTCGCTGTTGGTAAATACTACAATGACCTGGGCTGGACTATTGTTGATAAAGAGGATACCGGTGCCTACCTGGGAAAGATCACGAAAGCCTGGCTGGTTCAATCTTTCATTATTCTTCTTTTGTTTGGTGCAATCCTGTTCCTGCAAAAAAGAAAAGACGTGATCTGAGATGCAAAGGAAACCTCAGCGCGCAGCATACCTTCTGTTTGTAATTGGCAGCCTGTTTAGTGCCTGTACATTACCAAACAACAATGTAGCAAAACAGAGCACGCTGGATGCAATCAGTGCGTCTGTGAGACAAACATCCTCTGCTGTAGCAGCTCAAAATCAGAACCCAAACGCTCCCGTTGGGACGGCTCAGGCGGAAGCAACAGCTCAGGCTCAGTCCGTTGCGGCAACCCTGGGGGCAGTGGGTGCATTGAGCGCTGAAGACCAAGCCGCAACAGCTACGGCAGTCGCGCCTATTCTTGCAGAGTTGCCCAAATATGGAGTCGATCCCACTGACGGAAAAGTGGCGTGGATACATCCGCCCGTGAGTTTGGAAGTTCAGGGTTTCATGCAGTTTGACTATATTAATCACTTTATTTCCACCCTGGCGCAGGATTTTGTAATTTCTGCTGATATCAAGTGGGACGCGATAGGCAGTGAATCCAGTTGCGGCTTTGTGTTGCGCTCGGATGGGAATCAAGAGGCAATGAACACATATCTGGCAACCATTTCACGCGTAGCCAGCGGACATTTTTTGTTTCTTACAGTGGCAAAGGGGGAAGTGGTGACCGGGCAGGATATTTACGCTGATGGACGCGACCCAGCATTCGACTGGCAGAATGAGGCAACCAACCGTTTGACGGTTGTTGGACGCGGAAACCATTTCTGGATCTATACGAATGGAACTTTGATTGGCGATGTTGACCCAAGCGCCCCACCTGTATTGCTTCTGCCGCCGGAACCCCAACAACCGGCAGACACGTCAGATGCTGAGGCGATGGCTGACTTCCTGCTGAGGAAAGCGAGTTTTGATGATGAGGTAATCCAGGTCAAGGCAGAATTCAACGCTAGAAAGAAGGCCCTTCAAAATGCCGATACGACCTTCGAGCGTGGTTTCATGGCGATGGTAGCATTGAGCCGGGCCGGCACCAAAGCCACCTGCCAGTTTGATAATGCCTGGCTGTGGTTGATTGAGTAACCAACAGATTGTGACTTGTTTCTTTGTTTATCTTTCAGGACTTAGGCAGAAAAGGCCTTCATTCCGCCAACACTTGCACCTGACGCACACTTGCCTGATTTGCTTAGCAAATCATGGGCAGTGCCAGGGAGTGCAGGTGTCTACGCTAATCCTCACGATTTCAAAAGAGATTAGTGCACGCCGCGCCACGCCCTATCGGGCAGAGCGGCAGTAGTGATGATTAGCGGACTTCTTCAAGGTTTTGCGTAAGTCCTATCTTTGGAGTATACGATGACGAAATTTAGATGGACCGGAAAAAAACTGGGTAACCGATACCTCATCGAAGAAATGCTGGGGCAGGGCGGCATGTCGGCTGTGTATAAAGCCTCCGATCCCAATTTGAAGCGGGTGGTGGCGATCAAGATGATTCACCCGCATCTATCCGATGATCCTGATTTTGTTCAACGGTTCGAAGAAGAAGCCGCGGCAGTGGCGCAGTTGCGTCATCCCGGTATCATCCACGTATATGACTTCAATAAGGATGATGATGTCTATTACATGGTTTTGGAGTTCGTGCCGGGTGAAACATTTCAGGATCATCTCAAGCGGCTTAACCAGGACGACAGGAAATTAGCAATACCAAAGGCAATCGAATATATGGCTGAAATCTGTGATGCGGTGGATTATGCCCATGAACGCGGGTTGATCCACCGTGATATCAAGCCTGCCAACCTGATGTTGAATATATATGGTCAAGTCATCCTGATGGATTTCGGTATTGTCAAGATCGTTGGTGGACAACGGCACACTTCTACCGGGGCTGTGGTTGGCACAGCCATGTATATGTCACCTGAACAGATCAAGGGGGGACGTCCCGATCGACGCACAGATATTTATTCTTTGGGTGTGACGCTTTTCGAAATGGTGGGTGGTCGTCCGCCGTTCCAAGCCGATTCTGCGATGACGCTGATGATGATGCATGTCAATGATCCCGTACCCGATCCCAGGAAGCTTAATCCTGACGTGCCCGACGACCTGGTGACGGTCATCAATAAAGCCCTTGCAAAAAATCCCGACGACAGATTTCAGACTGCCGCCCAGATGGCAGCTGCCTTGCGATATGTTTTGAGGCGGATCAAATCCGCCTCCTCTGCTGCAGCGCCTGTGCCCGGAGCCACCATGCTGGAGGCATCCCCTGTGGTTAAAGCGCGCCCGGAAGAAACGTCCTATGAACCGCCCCCTCCAATTGTAGATGGGACCGTGGTAGAGAGACCAGGTACAGGGACATCAGGAGGTGGAGGTAATGTCCGCGGGACGGCAATTGAAAGTTCGGCGGTGAGACCGGTACCTTCACCACAAGGTCCAGTCGCTGACGCACAGCCTAAAAAACCCGGGCTGTCATTGCCGATTATTGCCGGGGGATTAATTGGCCTGGCATGTCTGATCTTTGGCGGGATCTTTCTCGCCAGCCGCCCCTTTGGTGGAGGTGCAGGGAACAATCCTCCAACTCCAACACAAGAACAGGTCGTGATAATCGCTAATACGGAGGCTCCCACATTGACGGCAGCGCCTGAGATGACTGCAACGCTTATCCTCCCTACTGAAACCTCAACTGAAACGGCAATCCCATTCACTCCAACACCCGAAGGATCATATGTTGTTATTACCGGGATAAGAGTTCAAGGCAATCTATATGCCGTGGATTATGAGGTTCATAATATTGACGACTCGCAGCACGTCCACATGTTTTTCAACACCGTTCCTCCAGAGCAGGCAGGTTCTCCGGGACAAGGTCCCTGGAAATTGACGTGGGGCGTCTACGGGAATCCACCATTCACACAATACGGTATTGCCAACCGTCCGCCAAACGCAACACAGATGTGCTCGCTGGTGGCAAACGCCAATCATTCGGTGATATTAAATTCCGGAAATTGTGTGGATTTGCCTTGAGAATAGAGATTTATCTAGCAGGCTGTCGGAGAGAGCATCATCCAGCACATGTATAAACTTGCAGGAAGTGAAAAATAGGGAAGAAATGAAGATAAAGCGGCCAAAATAGCGGA
>JAKEFL010000352.1 GCA_022616105.1 Anaerolineae bacterium
CCCTTCGGGACAAAGCACGCGAAGAAAAAGCCTTTCCTTTGCGCTCTTGGTGTTCTTCGCGGTAAATTAAAAGCGCAGTTTATGCCCGTGTGCAGTATAACAAGACTCGCGAAAAGTGGGATCCTCATTTTGAATGGGTGGTCAATGACTCGGCGCCGTGGACGCCTCTACGCCAACCTCTGGCGCAGACCTCGTTGGCGCTGGTTAGCACATGCGGGGCTTACCGGCCAGGCATTGATTGTCCATTCGACGCGGCCAACTATTACGGCGATCCATCTTTCAAAGAGATTCCGAAGGATGCACCGATCAACGACCTCGACTTTGCGCACACACATTACAGTCATGAACATGTGGGTCTGGACCCAATGTAGCATTTCCGCTCGATCCTCTCCGAGCCCTGCAAGCAGAAGGCGTGATCAGACTTTTTGTCAATCCAGCCATCAGTTTCTCTGGTTTTCTACCGGAACCAGGTCGGTTGATGCAGGATACTGCTCCTGTCGCCGCGCAACGCTTATTGGATGCCGGCACTCAAGCAGCGCTGCTCGTGCCTTGCCGACCCATTTGCCAACAGTTCGTGGGACTGATTGCGCGTGTGCTGGAAGAAAGTGGCATCTCCACTGTATGCCTCAATATGCGGCGTGAGGTGGCAGAGGATGTCAAACCGCCGCGCACGCTGTTCGTCAAGTTCCCATCTGGCGCACCTCTTGGTCCAGCTGGCGATACTGAGACTCAACACGGTGTGATCTTGGAGGCATTGGAAGTTCTGGTTTCAGCATCTTAACCAGGAACCATTGTGGATTCACCACGAGTGTGGAAACGCTGAAGCGCTAACAGGCACCACGACAACTTCATTTGTGGAAAAGGACTTATGGGGCGGACTTTCGCGTGGGGCGACCGCGGTTTTAAAAGCCAGGCTATATCGCAAAAAGGCATAAAGAATAAATTAGTGGCTCACCCTATTTGGAGAGATACTTTCCCGCAATTCCTACCGAAAAGCGTAAGATTTTGTGAGGTTTGGTTTCTTACTGTTTGATAAGGAGAACACTATGATTGACTTGAACGGATTTCGTAAAGAGAAAGATTCCTTTTTCGCCCGCCATACCCAAAGCCCCTTGACCCATGTTCAAAAGCGGACCTTTCACGGATTGCACTATTTTCCCGAGAATCAGAGTCTTCGATTGGAAGTTCGAGTGGAACGATTTGCCGATCAGATTGAAATCGAGATACCTACGTCAACAGGCGGCGTTCAAAGGTACCGACGATATGGGAGATTCAATTTTGAGGTGGATGGGCAGAAGGCAGAATTGACGATTTACAAAGCGGGGCATGATTATTTTCTGCCATTTGTTGACAGCTTGGCAGGGAAAGAGACCTATCCTGCTGGACGTTATCTGGAAATTGAATCGTTGGGTGCGGACCGTTTCATCGTAGACTTCAATCTTGCCTATAATCCTTATTGCGCCTACAACGAGCAGTGGTCATGTCCTCTTACCCCACATGAAAACCATCTCCATCTGCTTAGCAATTATTCTTTCATGTGAGGGATACACATAACATGGTTTCTGGGCATTTACCTATTGTGATCTTTGAGTGAGCTCGGAAAAGATTCTTAGAACGGGGCGAAGTTCACTATCATGAGCCGTGTGGGATGCTATGCAGAAGGCATTCGATAGCTTTCATGCCAGATTCAGACGACGGATACACCCTTAGCGCATAACCCTGACTTTTCCGCTTCGTTAAATGGAACACGACAAGCGTGAGAAAAAGCTGCCATAAATCTCGACATTTTCGATGGCGTACATAAGAGTTTTAAGTGTAAGACGTCCATTCTCGTTTGTGTCTAACAAATGACAAAGGAAATTAGAATACCAGGGCGACATATTCAGCGTCCTGTAGTTGAAAGGAGAAAATAATGGCTCAGAATCAGTACAAATGTGAAGCCTGTGGTGCTACATTCAACAGTGAGGCAGAGTTGGAGAGGCATAATCGCACAGCGCATTCGCAGTACAAATGCGAGGCCTGCGGCGCAACCTTCAACTCGGAGAGCGAATTGGAGGCTCATAATCGGACCGCGCATCCCGAACGGCAGGGAACTGCAAGAAGTTAGTCCACGCCACAAGCATAGACCATAGTGGGACAGCCTGTATGTTTTAGGGTTGTACTTTGGGTGGAGCTCAGGCTGTCCTAAGGGTGGTTAGACGAATAGTTAAAGATTATCCAGCGTAGAAAAGATCAATATGCCTTCAGACATCAATCGTAAGGACGTGCAACGTTTAGTGGCAGAAGGGGCACAGTTGGTGGAAGTTCTGCCTGCAGATGAATACAACGAAGCGCATTTGCCAGGCGCTATTAACATTCACTTGAAAAAGTTGGATGCGCAGGCTGTCAAGCAACTGGATCTGCATTGTCCGGTCATCACCTATTGCCATGACTTCCAGTGAGACATGAGTTCACGAGCCGCGTGGCGTCTCGAAAGCTTGGGATTTTCACAAGTCTACCGCTATGCAGTCGGGAAGCTGGATTGGTTTGCCTTTGGCCTGCCGATGGCGGGTGAGTTTGCCACAATTCCTAAAGCGGGCGACGTAGTCCGGCGTGAGGTGCCGACTCGCCATTTAGGTGACAAATTGGGTGAGGTACATGAGCATTGTCAGGCTGTTGGGTGGAAGGTGTGCCTGGTGGTGACTAAATCGAATGTAGTGCTCGGGCGACTCCGTCGTGAAGCGTGGGAGGCTGAGCCGGATACGCCCGTCGAGAATGTGATGGAAAACGGGCCGACAACCTTTCGGCCTGATAATTTTTTGAAACCACTGATCAAGCGCATGCACGATAAAAAGGTGGGCAGTGTAATCATCACCAATTCGGATGGAATGCTCATCGGACTCTTATTCCGGAAGGATGGCCAGGAGCGATTGCGGCAAGATCAGCCAGCAGATGAGCATGCCTCGTAGATTGGAGAAAGGGTTGTGCTGATCTCACGCAAACTCTGCCCATTCTTCGTGTTAGCCGGAACAACCTTACCAGTTGGAAACTTGCTTGAAGGATGGCTCTCCAACATTCGAGATGAGCCGTTACTCATTGTTCGTTCTCCATTACTACGCGGAACAGCTTGACAGCAGCCGTTAGATCCGCAATATTCGATTTGTAGCAAGAGGAATGCTGATCCGAGGAGAGAGGAACTCAATGCGCTCAACTGATATTAAGACGTCAACGAACCTGGAACTGTTTGATACGCTGCAAAAAGGGGCTATTCGATACTTCATTGATAATGTCAACCCGGCGAATGGATTGGTGGCCGACAGCACATGGGAAGGAGCACCTTCCAGCATCGCCGCGGTCGGGTTGGCCTTGGCGACATACCCCATAGCCGTTGAACGTGGGCTGATGACGCGCTCGGAAGCGGTCGAACGGACACTGACGTCGCTTCGCTTTTTCCACGACAGTCCTCAAGGCCCAGAGACAGACACTACCGGTTACAAGGGTCTCTATTACCACTTCCTAGATATGAAGACTGGACAAAGAGTGTGGGAGTGTGAGCTATCAACGATTGACACTGCCTGCTTGATCATAGGCATGTTGGTCAATACCATTTACTTTGACGAGAATACGACCGGGGAGCGTGAGATCAGGATGTTGGTTGATGCTCTGTATCAACGAGTAGATTGGCACTGGGCGTTAAACGGAGGTCCAACGGTTAGTCATGGCTGGAAGCCAGAGAGTAGCTTCCTCAAAGATCGTTGGGAGGGCCTTGATGAAGCCTTATTTCTCTACGTTCTAGGCCTCGGGTCGCCGCTCCATCCATTGCCGAAAGACAGCTACACTGCCTGGACCTCCACCTTCCGCTGGGAAGAACTCTACGGCCAAGAGTTCGTCTTTGCTGGACCTCTCTTTGTTCATCAATTCTCTCAAATGTGGATCGACCTTCGGGGCATTCAGGATGACTACATGCGCCAGAAGGGATTGGACTACTTTGAAAACAGCCGCCGGGCCACCTACGTGCAACAGCAGTATGCTGTTCATAATCCCCAAAAATTCGTGGGTTACAATGAACAATGTTGGGGGATCACGGCCAGCGAAGGCCCAGCGGGTGATCGTTACACTATTGAGGATGACGGGCGACGTTTTTTCGGCTATCACGCGCGGGGCGTGCCAGAGCCTGATGATGGCACGCTCTCACCCTGGGTTGTGATCGCTTCCTTGCCGTTCGCGCCGGAAATTGTAATTCCGACCATTGAGCGAATCAAGAGCTCTTACCCACAATTGTCAGGTAAGTATGGCTTCACCTGTAGTTTGAATCCAACATTTCGGGGCGGATCGAAGAGTGAGCCGGGTTGGATATCCAAGAATTACTATGGAATTAATGAAGGACCGAATGCTTTAATGATTGAAAACTTCCGCACGGGGTTGATCTGGCGGTTGTTGAAACAATGTCCATATGTGGTGGATGGGTTGCATCGCGCTGGATTCAGGGGCGGGTGGTTGGATGAGCCATAGAAACCAAGCGGAGTGATGATCATCATTTATAGTTGAAAGCGACATGTTTAGAAGTAATGTAGTAATAAGGATCAACAGATATCTAAAGAAGCGTGATAAATGATAAACATGAAACTGCCTCAAGTTGTGGTGATTACTGGCGCTTCCGCCGACGTAGGTCGGGCGACTGTTCGCGCCTTCGCCAGAAGAGGCGCTCATATTGGGTTGTTGGCTCGCGGACGTGATAGGCTAGAAGCTGCCCAGCGTGAGGTGGAGTCCTTGGGTGGAAAAGCACTGGCACTGTCTGCCGACGTAGCCTATGCTGATCAAGTCGAAGCTGCCGCCGAATCCGTGGAGAAGCAACTGGGTCCTATTGATATTTGGATTAATAACGCCACAGTTATTGTGTTCTCTCCAGCCACCCAGAGGTCATCGGAAGAATTTCGGCGCCGGCGCCCCGGGCAGCCATTGCTAAACCAGGTAACTTAGATATCGCCGATATTGTGGGTCTAATATCAGGGAAGAAATTGTTGCTTGCCTACTATCGCCGTTTTCCTTCACTCATGAATATTTTCATTCGGGGAAATGGGATCAATTCCGTGCTTGAGCCAAGTGGGTTTATCCAGACGCCGTCTTCTGAATTGATCTTGGCTTTATACGACCAATGCCGCATCCAGATCTCGAAGGATATTCAGACTGAGAAAGGGCGTTACACGCGGCTTGAACATCCTGAAATGGACGAGCGAATCTCTCGATGCGAAATCGAAAAGTGGCTCAAAGATTCGCTTAATCGCCGAGTAGTTGATGTATCATTGCAACGAACTGACATTGCCACCATCCATCATGCCCTGGATGAAAAGGATGATTTTGTACTGGTCGCAGAGAATGGTGGTTTCAAGTCCGCGCTTGTGTTGGATGATTTCAGCCGAGTGATTGCTCACAAAGCGATTGGTTCGCTTGCGGAAGAAGCAGCCAGAATATAGAGCTCGGTTCGCGGGCTTTGATTCGTACAAAATCAAAAATAAAGTAATTTTGGTTGCGCTAGATTTGCTGGAAAATGCAGGCAGCTCTCGCACAATTGTTGATCTACCCAACTCGGATCAGATAGAAGAAAAAGACTTCCGAAACGATACATTTCGGAAGTCTTTATTCATTAATCCACACAACCGAACCGCCATTGATGACCAGCGCGGCCGAGTAGTTGATCGGCCTCAGCGGGACCCCAGTTGCCTCGTTTATAAGTAGCTAGTGTAGGATTAATGTGATGTGCCCAGCCAGTGAGTACGGGATCTATTACTCGCCAGGAAGATTCAATTCCGTCGGAGCGGGTAAATAGCGAGGCATCTCCCTGAATGGCTTCGAGCAGGAGTCGTTCATAGGCTTCGGGAAGAGAGGTTCCATTAAAGGATGAGCGATAATGGAAATCCATATCCACGGAGCGCATGTCCTGATCTGCATCAGGGACCTTGGCTTCAAAGCGCAGGTGAATTCCTTCATCTGGTTGGATGCATAAGGATAGGATGTTGGGAGTGAAATTGCTTTGATCCGTTTGACTGAATATCATGTGAGGAGGACTTTGAAATTCAATGATGATTTCGGAAGTCTTGCGCTTGAGCGCCTTGCCAGACCGCAGGTAGAACGGCACGCCGCGCCAGCGCCAATTATCCACATAGAGTTTCAGCGCGGCATAAGTCGGTGTTTGAGAATCGGACGCGACACCCTCGGCCTGTGTGTAATCTTCATATTGGGCGCGCACAGTGTCTTTAAGTTCAATCGGTCGGATGCTTTGAAAAACCTTGACCTTTTCGTTGCGGATGGCATCGGCATTGAACATGCTTGGCGGTTCCATGGCGACTAATGCCAGCAACTGGAAGAGGTGATTTTGAAACATGTCGCGGATCACGCCAGAGGTGTCGTAATACCCGGCGCGATTGCCGACATCCACGCTTTCAGCAACCGTAATTTGCACATTGCTTACATACCGTCGATTCCAGACTGGTTCAAAAATCGTGTTGGCAAAGCGGAAGAAGAGAATGTTTTGTGAAGTTTCTTTGCCGAGATAATGGTCAATGCGAAAGACCTGGCTTTCATCGAAAGCCGAGTGGACCGCCCCATTGAGTTCCTGCGCGGAGGCGAGATCGCGTCCAAATGGTTTTTCGATAATAATGCGCCTCCACATACCGTCCGTTCCTTCGCGCGACATGCCAGCCGCGCCGAGATGTTTGGAAACCGGGCCATAGAACTCAGGAGCCGTGGCAAGGTAATATAGTCGATTGGCAGGATCCGCTTCTAGATCTAGAAGAAACGAATTTAATTTGGGGAAGTCATCTGCTTGATCGAGATTTCCCTGAAGGTAATGGATCCGTTCAGCGAATGTATCCCAGGTAGTGGAGTCAAATGTATTTGCGCTGAATTTTGTGACTCCCTCACGGAGATGGGCGCGAAAGGCGTCATCATTATAGAAACGGCGAGCAAACCCAACGATGTTGGCACACTCGGCAAGCCGTCCCTTTTTGAAGTTGTTGTATAGCGCGGGGATCAGTTTTCGCCAGCTCAGGTCGCCCGAGGCGCCGAATATCACGATGCTAGTGGATTCACAGGTGTCTATCATTTCTCCACCTTCTTTACTTCGTGTCCGCCAAACTGGTTACGCATGGCAGCAAGCAACTTGTAGGCATAGCTATCCTGCTGGCGGCTGGTAAAGCGTTGCTGGAGTGAAAGGGTGATGATTGGCGCAGGTACATCCAAATCCACTGCTTCGAATACGGTCCAGCGCCCCTCGCCGCTATCTGCGACCCAGCCTGCGATATCAGTCAATTTCTGATCGGTTTTCAAGGCATTGGCGGTCAGATCGAGTAACCAGGAGCGCACTACGCTTCCCACTCGCCAGATTTCCGCGATCTGATGCAAATCCAGATTGAAATCCTTTTTGGCTTCCATGATGCCAAAGCCCTCGGCATACGCCTGCATCATTCCATATTCAATTCCGTTGTGGATCATTTTGACGAAATGCCCCGCGCCGACGGGACCAACATGACCCCAGCCTTGATCGACTGCAGGAGCAAGCGTCTCGAAGATCGGGCTCAACCGCGAAACTGTTTCCGCTTCCCCGCCAATCATCAGGCTGTAGCCTTCGGTCAGTCCCCAGATGCCTCCACTCGTTCCGACATCCATGTAATGGATGCCTTTTTGTTTGAGCGTGGCGGCGCGGCGAATGTCATCCCTATAGAAGGTGTTCCCGCCGTCGATGACGGTGTCGCCAGGCAAGAGCAGTTCCGCCAATTCGTTGATGACCGCTTCAGTAGGCGCTCCAGCTGGGACCATCACCCAGACTACACGCGGTGCAAGCAGCGCGTCGACCACTTTGTTAAGTGAGGCAGCTGGGATCAACCCCGCTTCTGCTGCAAGTTTTTGGGTGTTTTCTGGTGAATGGTCTGTGCCAACGACATGATGTCCACCCTTGATCAATCTGCGTGCCATGTTTGCACCCATTTTCCCCAGACCCACAATTGCAATATCCATTGAATAATCTCCTTGATATGTACTTTGACAAGTCTTGCTTCTCATACCAGATGGTTATGACACGAAATTAATTACTGCTGGATTGGGTCCACCTCATCCACCGTGTAAGAAATCCAAGGACGTATCTATCCATAAGCAGATAGCCGTCATACTCTATCACGGAAAATTTCAGGAAGAGGCAGGCATGATTCGTGCAGTTATTTTTGACCTGGATGGTACATTGATCGCGACCGAGCAATTGAAAGCGGAGTCGTATGCGCGCGCCGCGATTCAACTAAAACCAAGCGCATTCAGTAAAGCGGAAGCCATCTCTGCTTTTGAAGATTTCGTGGGTGGCTCGCGCGAGGAAGTATCAAAAGGACTGTTGTATCGCTTTGGTTTGGAAAGTGCTGCCCGTGCGCGTATGGTTGAGTTCGCCGCGAGCGAACCCTGGCAGGTTTATACCCGACTGCGCCTGCGTATTTTTGAAGAGATCATTGCGGATGAAGCGGTTTTGAAGCAAGCCGCTTGGGAACATAATGTAGAATTGCTTCGTACTGTGCGCTCGGAGAATTGCAGGTTAGGACTGGCTACCATGTCTTATTGCCCACAGGTCGAGCGTTCGCTGCATGCGTTGGAACTGGAGAACGCCTTTGACTTCATTGCCACCCGCGAAGATGTGGAAAATCCGAAACCCGACCCTGAAATTTATCTCTTGGTGGCGAGAGCACTGGGATTTCGTCCTGCAGAGTGTATGGTGGTGGAAGATTCTGTTGCAGGCGTCAGAGCAGGGCTTGCTGCTGGCACATTGGTTCTGGCTGTTGCAACGCCATTGACGCGCAGAAACTTACATGAATCCAAGTTATTGGATGACCATCACATTGTAGATCGTCCTGAAGATTTGCAGGAAACAATTGCCCACTTAATAGCGCATCACAATGCAAATCATGCAGGGTGAAAGATCACGTTCCGTATGTTTGATAGGGCAAAGCTTGATATTTGCGATCAAGCTGCGGGACGATACTTTCAGAAGTTCAAATTTCAGGATATTTGCGCCAATAGATCTTCCGCCGCATCCTCGTTTGCTCGTGGCTCGAGGTTGCGGGGATCATTGGTCATGCCTGTAATTTCCGTTTCAAATCTGTCCCCTGCACGATGCAATTCCAATTGGCTGTGGCAGGCGCGGCAATAGAGAATCTTGCCATCTTTCGTGTTGCGCGGAATGGCAATGACCGCGCCACAGTGCGGACAAGTGACGGCGGGAATCCCATCTACTGTGTGCCCAACAATGTGAGCCAAATCACCAGCGCGACCCAGTTCGCGCATATGACTTGCCAGTTCCGCATCGAACTGAGTCCCCGCGCCTTCTTCGATGCGGTCCAAAGCCTGTTCAACAGACATGGCTCTACGATAGGGTCGCGTACTTGTCATCGCATCAAAAGCATCCGCAATGCTTACGATTCGCGCGGTCAGTGAAAGCTGTTCGCCACGGAGCCCATTCGGATACCCCTTTCCATCAATTCGCTCGTGATGTTCATTTGCGGCCGAGGAAACCATTTCTGCCAGCGGATGACCGCCAAGCAACTTGCTTCCTATGGATGGGTGCGTCTTAATAATTGCGTATTCTGCATCAGTCAATCTTTCGGTTTTTCGTAAAATATCATCCGGTATGCCGACTTTGCCAAGATCGTGCAGGTAGGCAGCAATGCTGATCTTAATGATTTCATCTTCAGGCAACTCCACTTTGGTTGCCAGCAGTTTAGCGAATTGGGAGACGCGCCAGACATGACCACCCGTATAGGGATCTCGTGCTTCGATGATATCCGCTATCATGAGGAGTGACTTAAGAAGGGGTTTATCTATTTCCATTTCTTCGTCCGTACGATCAATTACCTCATATGTTGATGAATTCTTTCGTCAAAGTATTCTTACGGTTTCCTAGAGATGAGTTTTCGGGCGAAGGGTAAGATATTTTCAGCCTTTTTCCTCTATTGGGGGAGGAAACAAGTTTATGGAGAATTCGACTCGAATGGCATCATCAAAATCCTGGATTCGGGAACACGCACAAAAACTTGCAGCGTTGTTCTTCTGGGTGGTCTTGATTGTCGTCTACCAATTGTATGCCAAAAGTAATGAACTTTCTTCGTGGGAAGTAGCCCAAAGAGTGTTGAATTTTCTCACAGATGGTTTTTGGGGACCGTTGATTTACATCGTGCTATACGCAGTACGCCCTCTTATTTTGTTTCCCGCAACGATCCTGAGTTTGGCTGGAGGTTTTGCCTTTGGGCCCATCCTTGGTGTGATTTACACGATCATCGCCAGTAATATTTCATCCACGATCGCCTTTTTTGTTGGACATTATTTCGGCGAAGGCATTTTCAAAGAGGCTGGCTCGGGTAATCTCATCCAGCATTACGCACGGCGGATGCGCGAGAATAGCTTCGAAACCGTAATGATCATGCGTCTAATTTTTCTTCCATACGATGCAGTAAGTTATCTGGCAGGATTTCTGAGAATCAAATATTGGCCGTTTATTCTTGCGACTGCATTAGGTTCCATTCCAGGCACAGTAGCGTTTATTGGTTTCGGCGCATCCATAGAGAATTTTGATAGCGCTCTACCAAAACTCAATCCAGTAACTCTAGCAGGCTGTCGGAGAGAGCATCATCCAGCACATGTATAAACTTGCAGGAAGTGAAAAATAGGGAAGAAATGAAGATAAAGCGGCCAAAATAGCGGA
>JAKEFL010000353.1 GCA_022616105.1 Anaerolineae bacterium
CCTCCTGCGCACGGCTTCGTTCAACTCGGATTGATGCGGCGGCACTGGGAGGCCCTCTTCTGACTTTCGCTCCCCTCGCCGCATCAATCCTTAATTCGTTAGCCACCTCTTTGAAAAACTGCGTTATTATTGGGGAAAAACAGGCTGAATAGGAATCTATAAAGTGATGAATCCCAAAGCAATAAGCTTATTTTGTGGTGCTGGTGGTTGTTCCTTAGGCTTCAAGAAAGCTAATTATGATATTATCTTTGCTACGGATATAGACCAAGCAGCACTAGAGACATACAAGAAAAACTTTCCCAAGGCAAAAGTCTTAGCAGCCGATATTAACCAAATCGATTTCGAGAAATTGTTAAGCGATTTGAGCTTAAGTGCAGGTGAATTAGATTTCTTGCTTGGAGGACCTCCGTGTCAAGGCTTTTCAACGGCGGGTTTACGATTTTGGGATGATCCGCGAAATTCTTTACTCAAGAGTTATGTGAATGCATTAGATAAGATTAAACCAAAATGGTTTTTGATGGAGAACGTGGAAGGCTTATTAACAGCCAACGATGGTCTTTATCTATATGAAGCAACGAAAGCGTTTGTTGACCTGGGTTATAGAATTAGAGTAGAAAAAATCTACGCACATGAGTATGGTATTCCACAAAGAAGGAAAAGAGTATTCATAATTGGGAATAGATTAGGTGTTGACTTTGATTTACCTGAACCAACTATAAGAGTCAAAGGAAGAATTTTTAGAAATTCTGACATCACATTAAGACATACTATTTCAGGTTTACCAAAGCCCTCAGGAGAAAGAAAAGAATTCAGTTTCTATCAGGACTCTCCAATAAGTGAATGGGATGAACAATTAAGAAATGGAGCAGATAACGTAACTGACCATTTTGCACTGTATCTAGCCAAGATTCAGCTTGAGCGTATTAGATATTTGAAACAAGGACAGACCATGAAAGATTTGCCCGTGGAACTACAGCACGAGTCTTTCAAAAGGCGTTCTAACCGAAGGGTAAAAGATGGTATGCCAAGCGAAAAAAGGGGAGGAGCACCATCTGGTATTAAAAGATTGATCTACGATGAACCTAGTCTCACTATTACAGGTGCATCAACAAGAGAGTTTATTCACCCAGTAGAAGACCGACCATTAACCATTCGAGAATGTGCAAGAATTCAAACTTTTCCAGATTCTTTCATTTATGAAGGAAACGACGCTGAAAAAATTCAACAAATAGGAAATGCTATTCCGCCTCTTCTAGCTAGAATTTTTGCAGAGCACATCAAAAATGATTACGGCTTTACTGGAGAGAGTACAGCGAATGGTAGCCTTATAAGCTACTCTCTTACAAAATCAGAAGGCATGAGTCCTGCGTTATTGAAAACAAAAGAATTACTAGACAAATTGAAACACCAAGAACTCCAACTTACACTGTTTTGAAAGGGAAAACATGAGCAACTCAGTCTTCATCAAGAACCTCTATACAAAGTGTAGAATACACGGGACTGGTGATGCGCAAATTACCATTTCTGACAGAGAAATTTATGCATTAATAGCTTTAGCAATTCATGACCTTGGCTGGTCGTTTGAAAAGTTGGGGGTTGAAAGAATTGAACTGCCAGCACCAAACTATTATGAAATCGGCTTAGATTGGTTTGAAAAACTGGAAAATGTGGAAATTACACCAGGAAAAATTCTTTCGGCACTTGAAGCATGCTTTAATAAAGACCAAGACTTTGCATTGTTTATAGAAAATTTGTCAGCACTACATAGAAGGCGTGCAAAGTTCAAGAGAATATTATCAAGTCAGCCAATTCCAACCATGGATCAAATTGGTCCAAGAATTCTTTTAGAATATGGCGCTTGTGACGTTGATTTATTGGCAAATTGGATGACTTGGAGAAAATGGATTTATGACATTGACAATCGTTCTGCCCAGGAAACGGGTTATTTATTCGAGCCAATTTTAGCCAGCAGTTTAGGTGGAGAAACTGTAGGTTCGAGAAACTCTCCAATAAAGCGGTTAGATGAAAATGGCAACATTACAAATAATGGAAGACAAGTAGATTGCCTTATATCAGATAGCAATACAGCCTACGAATTAAAATTACGGGTAACAATTGCAGCGAGTGGGCAAGGTAGATTTGGTGAGGAATTATCTTTCCCTATCGAATGTCAAGCAGCAGGTTATATACCAATTCTATTGGTTCTTGACCCAACACCGTCAAGCAGGCTTACAGTATTATCAGAGCAATACATTGAGTGCGGTGGTGCTTTCTTTCAGGGTGTAAAAGCTTGGAAGCATATGGAAAAACAAGCAGGCAAAATCATGTCAGTCTTCATCAAGAAATATATTAAGCCAGCAATAAAACTTGTTGACGACTTAGAAATTAAAGTACCTAAGAAAATCTCACTTGAATGGTTTGGCGATTCGATAAAGATTTCAAACGAGAGCGTAAGTTACACCATTTCTCGAAAAGACGGTGGCTAACAAAGTATGCACCTGAAGTGAGTCGGATTATTGATTACTCTGTTTTCTGTGCCTCTTCGGACTGGTGATTATGTCTCAGCTCTTCCGCGTAGACTGATAAAAGTACACGCAAATTCCTAAGATCATATTCGCCAACTTCCTGTAATACCGCCACTCGCTCCGCGGGATTGACGACCATATGGAGTGTCGAAATCACCTGTGCCCCAAAGTGTGATAACTCAGTTCTGGGGTATCATACACAATAGGACTGAAAGAAATCGATCATGAGTTAAAGTACAACTTGTCTCAAAAACGCATGTCACTCTGAGGGAGCGTTTGTTGCGACCGAAGAGTCTCGCGTCTTGTGTGTAGAGACCCTTCGCCATCGCTCAGGGTGACATTTTTGAGATGACTTGTAGTAAACACGCAAAATGAGAGATAAAGAGGAGCATGGTAGATGGCATCCCTAAACGAACCTCCGATCGAAAAAATAAACGCAAGTTTCGCAACCACTGAGACCCTGCCTGCCAGGGAACTCCGCGTCCACATCATCGGCGCAGGACCCGTGGGTCTCCTTCTGACAGCATTACTTCAGTCAATGGAGGGTTTTTCCGTCCGCCTCTATGAGAAGAGACCGAAGTATGTACGTACTCGCATGGTCAAGCTTTCCTCCTACCTCGTGGCGGATTCCCTGGAGAGCTATCAGGCAGATCATATCGATGGCGAGAGCATCCAGGCTATCTTCGATGACGAGGAACTCCAGGCTGGCCTTGCATTCAGGCAGTCGATTCCTTTGGACCTGATGTCACTGCTTCGGAAATGGGTACAAGGGTTCTGCCCGCTCAACACCATCGAGCAGTCCCTTAGCGATCTGATCGATGCGCGTGCGTCGAACAGCGTGCAACGCATTGTCGCGGTTATGACGGCGGAGGAAGCTGTAGCAATGCTCGAACCGGGAGACTTGCTGATCGACTGCACTGGCAGTAACTCGCTGTTGCGAGATTACCTGGCAACAGGCTCCGCCCTGGGGCATGTCGGCGCCAACACGCTCAACATCAGGCTCGAATACGCGCTTGTCATCACCTTCCTGTACGGCCAGAAATACGACTGCAACGAGTATTGCAAGTACTCCAAAAACATCGAAAACCCGCACTACAAATTCATCCCCATGGTTCACCGCACGCACTACGACGGCAGCGTCAGCCATGTGACCGGGATCGTCAATATCACGGCGAAGGAGTATGCGGCGATGCCATCCCGATTCGATGGTGAGTTGCTGCGCGGCAACTTTCCCAGCGTCGCTCAGTCGATGGACCGTTTCATCGACAAGATCAAGCAGGAAACCAATGGTGAGATCCTCGGCGACCTGGAGATCGTCCGAATACCCCTGGATCTGTACCGGGCGCGCAATGCGACCAGCCGGCAGTGGCGTACAGCGGGGCCCGGCGACCACCCGTTCGTCAGCTCACCGGTGTTTCTTGCCGGCGATTCGGCCATTGGCTCACCGTATTTTCAATCGATCTCACTGGGCTTCGAGTGTGCCATGTTTCTAGCGGGACTCATCGCGCAGCGCGACCTGCCACTGAGAGACATGCTCGATCGCTATGAGCTATACACCTACAAGCAGTGGCTGCGCGTCTACATGCGCAGCAAGATGATCAAACACAACAAGGATTTGTTTGAGACCATCGATGACCCGCTCGCGCTCCTGGACAAGCTGCATATCTATTAGCGTAGCTTGATGCCTTCGCCGCACTACCATGACTCACCCCGAATTTAATCTCTCAAGCTTTTAGCCACGGATTTCGCTGATTCACACGAAGTAAGCCGACCCAGCCCAGAAGGTCGGCTTTTCGTTCGGCTCATTTTGGAGCAGTTCATTCAAAAGCTTGTACTGAGTCTGTCGAGGTATCAGTGACAAACCGTGCAATCTGTGGCTGAATCCTTAAGTTTGGGGTTAATCATGTTAGCTGTCAAAATATTGATTATTCTGTCGCAAACCGTTGTTCCTCCTGCTGCCCCAGCGGAACGACGCGGACAAAAGTATTCTTCCAATCCACCAGCAAGTTGAGGATTTTACCCGCCTCTTCCACCTGATGATTTTGTCTCAATTCTTCAGCATAGACTGTTAAAAGCTCGCGCAGATTTTGCAGATCGTTCTCATCAACGTCCTGCACCAGGACTTTTGCTCCCTTTGCCAGCCGACGCTGGATCGCGGCTTGATCGAAATTTAGATGCGGCTGTAAGCGGAGATATAACACGCCGCCGGTCATTCCCGCGCAAATCCATGGACCAGGGTCGCCTAACACGATCACGCGGCCCGCGGTCATATATTCGCAGAGGAATCCTTTTATATTCGAACGCGCCCCGATGAAGCCGAGACTGTCATTGAGAGGTTTGGTGATCTCACCACCGATGATGACATCCGCGCCAGAGAGACGAATGCAAGCGCGTGAGTCGGCGTTGCCTTGCACGATCACAGTTCCATTCGTGCCGCCGTACGCGAGACTCTTACCGACTGAACCATCGATCAACAAGCCATCGTGGTTGTAGCCCTTGAGGATAACGACGCGTCCACCCGAGATGCCTTTTGCCACGCCGTCCTGCGCGCCGCCTTCGACGACGATGCGGACGGGGTCGGCGTTGTACGCGCCCAATCCATTGCCGGGTACGGAACTGCTGAAGAATCGCAACGCGGTGGTGGGGATGCAACGCGTATCAGCGTCATCGAGCGGTTGGAGCCATGTTTCGCGATGACCGCCGACGCCGCCATGTCCGGGCAGCCAACTCCAATTTTTACGATAACGAGTCAACGCGCCAGTGAGATGTGTTCCCAGTGCGCGGTCAACGGGAGTTACTTTATCGTCTTCAAAGAGAACGGTATCCTGCTGATAATTTGTAAAACTTTCCATGACCAGATTGGAAATAACCGTTGTCAAATGGTTACGTGGACGATGCAGGGGACCGCGATCAATCACCGCCATTTCATGAAGTGGCAACGTGATGGGGATAGGTTTGGCATTGAGATATTCATCCACCGTGACGAGCATGTCATGTAAATCAATTTTTTCGCAATGAGAAAGCTGTTGCAATAAATCAGAACGCCCAACAATATCCTGTGCATGTTCAAAGCCAAGTTTTGCCACAATATGCTGCATCGCTTCGCCAAGTCCATTGAAGACGTTGACCAATGCCTGAGTCGCCTGTTCAAAATCACGCGGGACAAAATGTTTGATGCCTTTGGCATGCGCATCCTCCGCCGTTTCAATCTGAGTCGTGATTCCCGTATGACATGTGCCACTCTGACAATCTCTACAAATCGTGCATCCAATCGCGACCATTGGGAGAGTTCCCAACCCAACACGATTCGCGCCGAGACACATTAGCTTGACCGCGTCCGACGCGGAGCGGACTCCGCCATCAGCCCAGAGTTCGACCTTTTCGCGCAGACCAGCCTCAGTCAAGGCGCGATGCGCATCCACGACTCCGATTTCGGCGGGGAGTCCCACATATCGAAGTGAATGAGAACGCGCCGCGCCTGTGCCTCCATCGTATCCGGTCAGGCAGATGATATCCGCATCCGCTTTGGCAATGCCGACGGCGATGATGCCGATGCCAGGCACAACCGGTACTTTCACGGCAACGCGCGCCTTGGGATTGATGGTCTTGAGTTCTTCGATGAATTGCGCCAGATCTTCGATGGAATAAATATCGTGATTGTTGGAGGGCGAAATTAAATCCACGCCCGGGCGGGCATGACGAGCCGCCGCGATCTTCGACGTGACCTTGCGCGCAGGCAAGTGACCGCCTTCGCCGGGCTTCGCGCCTTGACCGACTTTGATCTCGATCAGGTTCGTGGCGTTGATAGTTTCCGCTGTGATGCCGAAGCGACCCGACGCAATTTGAATGCCGCGATTGAACGGATACTTGCCGAGCAAATCAGGAATCTC
>JAKEFL010000354.1 GCA_022616105.1 Anaerolineae bacterium
GTCAATCGCCACGAGCGGCTTTCAACAGCCTTGCCTTCATTCACACTTGTGATGATGTATGAAAAGAAAGGCTGTGCCCATTCACGGTCATATTCAGATGGCTGATTCGGATGGTCTGGATGCGAATGGAAAACACCGATCAGACCCAGCCCAAGCTTGTCTGCCGTTAATTCGGCCTTGAGATAATCCTCGGGCGCGATCAAATAACGGTTGTGACGCGCTTCATCCTCTCGCGAATTTATTAAGGGGAAGATAGTGGTCACCGCGCGCTTACCATTACCCGAGTCCGCGCCGAGGAGAAAGCCAGCCCCCTCTTCAGGGTATGACTCTTCCCCGTGAGCATGGATTCTTGCAAGCACTTCATCCAATAGATGCAACATCATCCTGGCCTTCTCCCCGCTTCGACTTCGCTAGCGCTCCGCTCAGCGCGAACGGAAACAGGAGACTCCCATAATACTTTGTCACTCAAATACTTATAGCCTGCATCGGGGAATATCGTCACAACGATTCCTTCTTCCAATTCACTGGCTACGCGTAAAGCGACAATAGCTGCAGCGCCGGAGGAAATCCCAACAAACAGACCTTCTTCGCGCGCCAAGCGCCTTACCATTTCATGCGCATCTTCTGTTTTGACTTCGAGTGTGTCATCCGCGAAGAATGGATCATAAATCCCAGGCTGGATGGCAGTGGGCATATGTTTGAGTCCCTCGAGTCCGTGGAAGGAAGCATCCGGCTGAAAAGCGATGATATTTACATCAGGCAAATGCTCACGCAAATATTTACCTGTACCGATCAATGTGCCTGATGTGCCAAGCCCAGCGATGAAGTGTGTCACTTCACCATTTGTTTGAGAGACGATCTCAGGACCTGTAGTCTCATAATGAGCCTGCCAGTTGGCAGGGTTATCGTATTGACGCGCATACCAGTATAAGTCTGGTTTTTCTTCAGCCAATCGACGCGCTTCAAGGATCGCGCCATCTGATCCTTCGGTTGGATCTGTGAGAATCAATTCCGCGCCGAGCGCGCGCAAGGTAGTTAATCTCTCGGAACTGGCGCTGGATGGAATTGTGAGAGTAACCGGAATCCCTAATGCCGCGCCAAATGTAGCATAAGAAATTCCCATATTGCCGGATGTTGAGTCGAGTAATCTCTTATATACTCCTGGTGGCGTCCCCGCCGCCGTCCCACGGGGATGCTTCGCAAAGGACTGCGGCTGGAGCAAATCGCCATTTGCAAGCGCGGTTTGGATGATGTTGAGCGCGGGCCTGTCCTTGACAGAGCCGCTGGGGTTGAACCATTCAGCTTTGGCAAAAACTTTGGTGCGCGGAGACAGGCTCAGGTCCAGTTTTTGAAGCGGCAGGAGAGGTGTATCCCCAACGTGGGAAGTCAGACCCTTTGCTGAGTCGATATCGGGTTGAAATGGCTTGTGGTAAATGAGAGTCATGTAATCCTTGAATCAAAAGCAGTCAACAGGCAAAATAAAAGAACGACGAACAAACGCCTCGCATTGTAGAGCACGCGGGAGTCGTCCACCGTTCTGAGAAAGTCCCAATAGGGGAATAAGCTGTTGACTGCTGTAAGTGTCTCTCAGGCGGTGGTTACGAGCCCCGCTGTAGACACAAGCAATAGTTGAGTGTAATCATGGTCTATTGAAAGGATGACCAGTATTTTACAGTTCTTACCTGATTTGTCAAGTCGAAAACTGACATCGTCATTGCGAGCCCTTCGCGCTGAGCGGAGTGAGCCGATAGGCGAGCGCAGTCGAAACGAGAGCGAAGCAATCTCCGTCACCATTGGGGATTGCTTCGGGCTGGGTCTCGATACGCTCTTCGCAACGAACGCTTAGAGCTACTCGACCAACAGCCCTCGCAATGACGAACAATCAACCACCCGCCGCGGCAGGAAGGATGCGGACTACATCATTTTCACCTACGGGTGTTTCAAGCCCGCTCAAATCGCGAATACTGACATTATTCACAAACAAATGAATATGCCCGCGCAAATTGCCTTTGCCATCCAGAACGTGCATTTTCAAGGCGGGATATTTTTCCACCGCGGCATGTACTGCTTCGATGGCCGTTGAAGCTGAAACAGGGAATTGAATTTGCTTCTCTGTGTAAAAACTCATGACATTGGGAAGGCGGATGATCGGCATAACATTATTTTACTAAATGAAAATGAGGAATTACAACCCTTTTCAAAACGATCGCGACTGTAACAAAACCTACGTTTAAGCCAGTTGCATTACGCATCGATTTTTGATATGCTCTAATAGGTATTCCACCTATTACAGTTCAAGAGAGATAATATGGCTAATCTATTTCGGAAACATAGACCATTGTTTGCAGTGGGCGCAGCTCTCATTCTTGTTCTTGTTATCTTCCTAGCTGTCTCAGCCCAAAATCGAAAATCACAGAAGTATTCTACTCCTGATCTAATTAAGCAGGCATTTGTCAATGGTGAAATTACTGAAGAAGAGCGATTGCTTTATCTGGCGTATGCCTTAGGAGACACCGAGAAATTAGCTGCTCAGTATTATAGCAAAGCTCCTTGGAGTGGCACCATGATTGGACTGGAACTCTACGAAACGGTTAAATCTAAAGAAAAGATGTGCAAACTCAGTCCTTTCACACAGAGCGAGCTTCAGCGAATACTTCGCGAAGGCGCAACTTGCAATTGATATCAATATAATCGGCCAAACATAACAAAAGAGGCTCTCCATCTGGAAGGCCTCTTTTTACGCAGTACTCAATACGTATTACGTTTACTCTTCCTTCTTCGCTTCCATTTCCTTCTTATGCGCCTCGATGATCGGACCTGCGATATGTGTTGGAACAACATCGTAGTGATCGAGTTCCATCGTGAAGTAACCCCGCCCACCTGTGATGGAGCGGAGTTGCGTGGTATAGCGCGTCATTTCAGCCATAGGTACATGTGCGACAATGACTGTGTTGCCGCGTTCGGATTCCGTTCCCTGTACGCGGCCGCGGCGGGTGTTGAGGTCACTCATTACATCGCCCATGTTCGCATCGGGGACAGTTACGCGTATATTCATGATCGGCTCGAATAATACAGGACCTGCATCCTGCACGGCAAGTTTAAAGGCTTCACGCCCGGCGATCTCAAACGCGACGGGTTTCGAGTCCACTTCGTGTTCCTTGCCGTCGTACACGATCACCTTGACGTTGCTCATCGGGTAACCCGCGAACGCGCCGCGTTCCATTGTGGCTTTGATTCCTTTTTCAATCGGCGGCAAATACGACTTGGAGAGATTCATACCCACGAGTTCATCCTCAAATTCAAAGTCAGCACTTGGTAATGGTTCAATGCGAAGATGGACCTCGCCGAATTGACCTGCGCCGCCTGTCTGTTTCTTGTGGCGATATTGCGCAGTTGCTTTGCGTGTGATCCCTTCGCGATATGGGATCTTCGGCTGATGCGTAACCAGACCTACCTGGAATTTTGCCTGCGCGCGATTGATCGCGACATCTATATGCTGGTCACCCATGCCCTGCAAAACCGTCTCATGTGTAATGGGATCGTTATACCAGGTGAGAGTCATATCCTCTTCGCAAAGACGCGTGAGGGTTGGGGAGATCTTTGCGGCATCGGCTTGCGTTTTGGGAGTCACAGCCACGCGGTATAGAGCGGCGGGGAACTTTGGTTTCTCAATCGTGAGCGGATGACCTTTATCGCAAAAAGTATCACCTGTTGCGGATACAGTCAGTTTGGAGACAGATGCAATATCACCTGTATGGACTACCTTGGCAGGGATCTGCTCCTTCCCACGCTGGAAATGCAAACCGGACATGCGTTCTTCCGCATTCTTGTTTTGATTCCATACCCGCGCGTCGGCTTGAATGGAACCGGAGAACACGCGGAAATAAGTCATCCTGCCAACGAATGGATCAGCGGTGGTCTTCCATACATAGGCAGCTAATGGTGCAGTGTCTGATGGAGTCAACTTCTCTTCGCCGTCTTTGCCGCGTGCAGTACGCGCGGGCCCATGTAATGGAGAAGGCATAAGGTCAATGATGTCATTGAGTAACGCGATCGAACCGATCTCGCGTCCGCCTGCCGCGCAGAAGACCGGGACAAAACTTCCAGCGTAGACAACGTCCTCTAAACCGCGCACCATCTCCTCATCCGAGAGAGAGCCGTTCTCCAAATATTTCTCCATCAACTCATCCTCCCCCTCGGCCGCGGCTTCCACGAGTGTGAAGTGTGCTGCGTCTGCTGCTTCTTTCAAATCCGCTGGAATATCTCCGGTCGTTTTGCCATCTCCCAAATATGACTTCATCCCGATGATATCCACCACACCTTTGAAGTTTTGTTTCTCACCAATCGGCAAGTGGACCTTTAACGCGCGTTTCCCATGTGCGCGTACGAATTCTTCGAGTGCAGCATACGTCTTTTCAAAATCGGCGTTGTCGCGATCCATCTTGTTGATGACGAAGAAACGCGGCAGGTTGAACTCATCTGCATAGCGCCATGCGATCTCGGTGCCAACTTCCACGCCTGCCACCGCATCCACTAAAATAATCGCGCCATCTGCAACGCTCAGGGCAGCAATCGCCTCACCCAAAAAATCGTTGTAGCCTGGCGCGTCGATAACGTTTATCTTATGATCGCGATGCTCAATGGGAATGACACTTGAATAGATTGATATCTTTCGACGATGTTCCTCGTCGTCATAATCTGAAACTGCCGTTCCGTCCTCCACTTTCCCAAGACGGGTGGTAGCCCCCGTTGCGTGCAGAAAAGCCTCCGCCAACATCGTTTTCCCGGCACCTCCATGCGAGACCAGCGCGATGTTGCGAAGAAACTCGGTGGTATACTCTTTCATGAAAAGACCCTTCCTATACAGTTGGGATAAGCAAGCCGCATGATTGTAAAAGAACTCAAGTGAATTGTCAAAGTAGCGCAAGATGCTTGTCCTGAGCCTGTCGAAGGGCATCTTGCCCGATAGCTATGCTGGTCGGTTAATATCACCTTACGCATAATGAATTCCTCACAGCACATCTTTAACGCTAAGGCGCAAAGACGCGAAGATTTAATTTTCTTTGCGCCTTGGCGCCTTCGCGTTGAACCTTTTGACGATGGAAAAGCATCTGTAGGACACAGATTGAGTAGCATCAGTTAATAACAAAGTGCAAAACCTGCTTCGCCGACTTCTCTTCCAATATTGGTATTTCGGTCAACCGAAGTGGGATACAGGCATCAGTCCACCTGAACTTTTAGACTTTATAGAAAAACACACGCCCGCCCGCGCGATTGATATCGGGTGCGGCACAGGTACCAATGTGATCACGCTGGCGAGAGCCGGCTGGCAGGTTACGGGTGTAGACTTCGCACCGCGCGCCATTCGCCTTGCAAAACAAAAATTGGAATCAAACAGGACACAAGCAGATTTACGAGTCGGCGATGCTACTAACCTGAAGAGCGTAAATGGTCCTTACGAACTCGCGCTTGATATCGGATGTTTCCACAGTGTTCAAAAGCATGGCAAGGCAAAGTATCTAAAACAACTAATTCGGATTCTGGCTCCAAACGGCTTCTGGCTCATGTACGGATTCTTCAAACCAGATCCGAATCACGCGGGAACCGGGCTTGTCCAGGCAGACCTTGACATGATCTCATCCCAATTGACTCTCATCTCGCGCCGCGATGGCTTCGATGATAAACGAAACAGATCATCAGCCTGGTTCTTGTATCAAAAATGCTGAAAGACCAAATAACTACGTCTGAACCTGAGGCTAAAATCCTCACCGACACCTTGATTTATGAATTGACCAAAGCCATGGCATTGCCGCAAACCGCAAATGTCAAACGCATGATTCAGTTCATGTTTGGCAGAGCCGCAAAACATTTTGCTACATTGGGTATGGAGTTGGATTGTGTAGTCGCCGAACAGGGCATCGCGGCAGGTGCACGTTGGGTTTTACCGCGTTTTGTCAAAGATCACAGCGCGTGCGGTATTAAAAATATACCTATGCAAGGTCCACTTGTAATTGCAGCGAATCATCCTGGGTCATATGATTCGCTGGTCATCTCTGCGCATGTTACCCGCCCTGATTACAAGATCATCATTGGTGACATTCCGTTCTTTGAGCATCTGCCTCACGTCAGCGAACATGCCATCTACGCGCCCAACGATAGGGATATAGCAGGACGAATGCAGGTGGTACGGCAAGCCATCCGCCACTTGAAGAATGACGGCGCGCTCCTGATCTTCGCGCGCGGCGGCATTGAAGCGGACCCCGCTTTCATGCCGAATGCGGATGGGGAGTTCAATCAATGGTCGCGCAGTCTCGAAATATTTCTAAGAAGCATTCCGCATTTGCAAGTCCTTATCACGCTGGTAAGCGGAGTCATATCAGAAATTGCCATGCGCCATCCGATCACATGGTTTCGTAAGAAACGTCCCGACCGTCAGCGACTGGCGTTCATGTATCAAATGATCCGACAGATGTTAAGCGGCCGGGAAATCTTCGGATTATCACCGCATGTCACTTTTGGCGATCTCATCAGCAGCACTGACACGAACAGCCGCGAACACGTATTACAATCAATTGCCCAATCTGCGCGAAAACTTTTACCCGCGCATATTTCAAAATTATGAATCCTGAACTTCGCATCTTCCGTGATTTGGAAAGTCTCAGTCACAGCGCGGCGAAACTTTTCGTCGAGCAAGCCGATCAATCCATCGCGGAACGTGATCAGTTTCTCGTTGCGCTGAATGGCGGCAGCACACCAACTCGTCTCTTCCAATTGCTTGCCACAGATTATCGCGGTCAGGCTGATTGGAGTAAAGTTCATGTTTTTTGGGGGGATGAAAGATGTGTCCCGCCAGACGACGCAGGATCAAGCTACGGTCAGGCGCGAGACTTATTGTTGAGCCGCGTTTCGATTCCAGACTCGAACATCCATCGCATCAAAGGGGAATTAGGACCTGCTGAGGCTTCGAAAGAATATACTCTCGTCTTAAAGAGATTCGCCTCATCAGCGCTCGATTGGCCGCGCTTTGACCTGGTTTACCTCGGGATGGGTGAAGATGGACATACTGCATCTCTTTTCCCTGGTTCGCCAATCAATGTATCCGAGCCAACAATGCCGGTCACCGCGCAGTATCAAGACCGCCCTGCGAACCGCGTCACATTGACTCCAATCGTCTTCAACAGCGCGCGCTTGGTCGCTTTCATGGCAACCGGAGAAAAGAAGGCAATCACTTTGGCAGAAGTGCTAAGTGACGGATATAATCCAGAGTTATATCCCGCGCAGCGGATCAATCCGAAAGACGGTGAATTGATCTGGCTGGTGGATGAAGGCACGGCAAGTAAATTGCCGAGGAAGATAAAAGGTTTGAAAATTTGTGAAGGATAGATAACTGCTGGTGGTCGAGTAGCCCCGAGCGATTGTCGAGGGGCATATCGAGACCACTGTTAAGCAAAATACTCTTGGTTATTGGTGGTCTCGATACGTGCTTCGCACACCTGTCCTGGTACGGCTTAAGCCGCACGGTGCCAGGGATGAACACTCTGCACTACTCGACCACCGAGGTTTTTTCAAGAAGGAGGCATTTATGGAATTAGCAATGATCGGTTTAGGCAAGATGGGGTTGAACATGGCAACACGTCTCGCGCGCGGCGGGCATCGGGTGATTGGTTATGCGCGCACAGCCGCGACTATTGAAGAGGCAGTCAAACTCGGCGCGGAAGGCGCACACTCCCTTGAAGAGGTGGTGAGTAAACTCAACGCGCCGCGGATTGTCTGGGTGATGGTGCCTGCGGGTCAGGTCACATATGACACGATTGAGAAATTATCGAATCTTCTTTCAAACGGCGATATCGTCATTGACGGAGGGAACTCCAATTTTAAGGATTCTGTTCGTCATGCCGCGATGCTTGAGCCAAAAGGAATTGACTTCGTCGACTGCGGCACAAGCGGCGGGATCTGGGGCCTGACGGAAGGATACAGCCTGATGATCGGTGGCAAGCCTGAGGTGGTGGAAAAGATGCGTCCCGTTTTCGAAACGCTGGCTCCGGCGTCAGACAAAGGTTGGGGTCACGTTGGTCCGCATGGCGCGGGGCATTTTGTCAAGATGGTGCATAACGGAATCGAATACGGAATGATGCAAGCCTTTGCAGAGGGATATAGTATTTTGAAGGCCAAAAAGGAATTCGAACTTGACCTCGCGCAGGTCTCGCACATCTGGCAGCATGGAAGCGTTGTCCGCTCATGGCTATTGGATTTAGCAGTGCGTGCATTGGACGAAGACGCAAAGCTCACAGATATCAAACCCTGGGTGGCAGATTCAGGAGAAGGCAGATGGACTGTGTTTGAGTCCATTGACCTGGATGTAGCCGCACCGGTAATTACTCTCGCGCTTCAAATGCGTTTCCTCAGCCGGGACGAAGAGAATTTTACTGCGCGTATGTTAGCTGCACTGCGCAATCAATTCGGCGGGCACGCAATCAAGAAGGCAGAGTAATATTATTGCTAAAACCGCCGTCCGCGGCGGCGGAGTCAGCGCCGAGGACGGCGCTGGAGCATTATTATGGATAATGGCTTACCAACTTCTATTGTCATCTTCGGCGCATCGGGTGATCTGACACAACGCAAACTTGTGCCATCCCTTTTTAATTTGTATCGCAAAGGGCGCCTGCCAAAGCAGTTCCGAATCGTCGGTTATGGCAACACCGCTTTTTCAGATGATCAATTCCGGGCGCATCTCAAGGAAGGGCTTAAAGAATTCGCTTCCTTCAAATATAAAAGTGATGAATGGGGAACCTTTGCATCCAACCTTGTGTATCAACAGGGCCGCTATACCGACCTCGCAGATTTTAAAAAGCTTGGTAATCTGTTAAAGAACTGGGAAATCAATTCGGGCAATCGTATTTACTACATGGCAACGCCACCCGGAGTTTTCCCAAATATCATCGATTTGCTTGGGCTCACTGATCAATTAACTGAATACAACGGCTGGCGGCGTGTGGTGATTGAAAAGCCATTCGGTACAGACCTTGAATCGGCGCGCAGTTTGAACGAGCAGATACACAAAACTCTCAACGAAAGACAGATCTACCGTATTGATCATTATCTTGGCAAGGAAACCGTTCAAAATATCTTAATGACGCGCTTTGCAAATACCATTTTTGAGCCCTTGTGGAATAGAAATTATATTGACCATGTGGAGATCACCGTTGCGGAACAAGTTGGCGTCGAGCATCGCGGGCGCTTCTATGACAATGTTGGTGTGCTGCGTGATATGTTCCAGAACCATCTGCTGCAACTCACCTCACTGGTTGCCATGGAGCCACCTGCATCCTTTGATGCGACTGCGCTTCGCAATGAAAAGGTCAAAGTGTTAAGTTCCATCCGCTCGATGAAAGAGGAGGAGGTTCTTAAGTGGACAGTAGGCGCGCAGTACAAAGGCTATCGCGAAGAAGAGGGTGTTGATCCTAAATCAACCACCCCAACCTATGCAGCCATACGATTGCAAATCGATAACTGGCGCTGGCAGGGTGTGCCTTTCTATTTACGTTCAGGCAAAAGCCTCAAAGAAAAGTTATCGCAGATCACCATCGAATTCAAAAAGCCTCCGCATCTGCTTTTCCCTTCCACTGACGGCGCCCTGACAGCAAACATGCTTGTGCTTTACCTTCAACCACATGAAGGCGTCCACTGGCGCTTCGAAGCGAAGGTCCCGGATACTGTTGCAAAATTACGCTCAGTGGATATGGAATTCCATTATGACGAGACATTCGGCAAAACTGCCCTGCCGGAAGCCTACGAACGCCTCCTTCTGGATACGATCACAGGCGACGCATCCCTGTTCACGCGTGCAGATGAAGTGGAGTCTGCCTGGGCACTGATTGATCCCATCACTGAAGCTTGGGAGGCTTCGCGCAAAAATCAACCACTCGCATTTTACGAGCCTGGTTCCTGGGGTCCAAGCGAAGCAGATGAATTACTCGCGCATGAAGGGCGGACGTGGTCTACATGGGATGCAAGAAAAGATTAAGAATTCAGCCCGACTTGTACAAGTCGGGCTGAATGTTTAATCAGCATAGAGAAAGCTAAATCAATCTTTGACAACGCCTCTACGGACCAGTTGCTGTTGTTACAGTGATCAAGTCTTTGATGCGCTCATAGGTGCCAGGACCAATACCAGAGACATTGATGATATCTTCAATGGCAAGAAACGGCCCATTTTGCTCGCGGTATTCGATGATCTTTTGAGCAGTGGTCGGGCCAATACCCGGCAAAGACTCAAGCTCCGCTTGTGAGGCAATGTTGATGTCAATCAATTCAGTGGTAGCGGCAACGACCGTTTCACCAGGTGTGGGGATGACAGGTGAAGCACCTTCGATGTACGGAATGTCGAATTTCTCACCGTCTTCGATCAGACGCGCAAGATTGATCTCAGACTTTTCAGCCTCCGCGAGAAACCCGCCTGCGGCTGAGATCGCGTCCTGCACGCGAGCTCCCTGCGGGAGGGCATATACGCCGGGGCGCGGTACTGCACCCGTAATATGAACAATGATTGGTTTTTCGGTTGGCACCGGGCGCAAGGTCACAGCTTCCCCAGTTGGGTTGCGCGCCACCACCCAGACCAGCACAGCAAGGAACAGTCCGAGCAGGATTCCCGAAGCCATATAAAGAACAGATTTCATATTTTTCCTTATGCTAATTTTACTGCAACTTCATGATAAGCAGGCGCTCATCGCGGCGTGCAAGAGTACTAACTACCCCAGCCAATTTGCTGATGCGTTGAAAGTAACGAGGCATCTCCCCATAAGGAATTTCCCTGAAGCCAAATTTTTCATACAGAGCTCCATTTACAGACTCACACATTAGGTACAGCGGGCGCGGACTGTCTTTCAGCAAATGCTCGATGATTGCTCTAGCGATGCCCTGACCCCGAAATTCAGGATAAACAGCAATCGAAGCTAATTCAAGGATTTCCTTTCCATGAGGCTTTAACTGACCTATACCGATGACCTGATCCTGCGCGTTGACCACAACGACAAAACGCTTCCAATCCACGCCCATGGGGTTGATCCCGACTGAATGAATTAGATCTTTGATTGCACGGGATTCTGTTTCAAGCGCGGGGCGGAGGGTGAAATTAGTCATGTAGTTAGGTCGTTTGATAGTTTCGTAGTTAGATGGTTTGGTAGTTTGCGAAGCGTAGGGGCGATCCGCCCAGATGAAATCAGGTTTTCGTTGTCTTTGGCTATGAAGAATCAGAGCATCCAGAATGCCCAGACGGGTCGCCTGTACAGATTATACGATTCCAGCAGCAACGATGATAATAAATGTGGCAATAAACCAGTGGATCAAGAACGGCCAGACGAATGACTTTGTTCTGTAGGCAACCCAGCCAAAAGCGAACCCACCAAA
>JAKEFL010000063.1 GCA_022616105.1 Anaerolineae bacterium
GCATGGGGGTCAATCTTTACTGCGCGCCCGGAAGTTTTCTCAAGTTCAGCCATGATCTCACTTGCGCGTTGAATCACAGGTGCCGGCAGACCAGCCAGTTGTGCGACATGGATTCCGTATGATCGATCCGCGCCACCCGGTACGATCTTATGCAGGAAAACAACTTTCCCATCTGCTTCGCTGACAGCCACGTTGTAATTGCGTATGCCAGGCAATAATTCTGCGAGTTGTGTCAATTCATGATAGTGAGTCGCGAATAAAGTCTTGGCGCGCAAGTGCGGATGGTTGTGGATATATTCGATCACCGCCCATGCAATCGAAAGCCCATCATAAGTCGAAGTGCCGCGTCCGATCTCATCCAAAATCAAAAGTGAGCGCGCTGTTGCATGATGCAGAATATTTGCGGCTTCTACCATCTCAACCATGAACGTGGATTGCCCCGCATGAATTTCATCCTGCGCACCGATACGTGTGAAGATTCGGTCAACAAGCCCGATCTTTGCCGAATCCGCGGGGACAAACGAGCCCATTTGTGCCATCAACGCAATCAGCGCAGTCTGCCGCAGATACGTGGATTTCCCGGACATGTTCGGTCCAGTGATGACGCGTACGATCTCGCCATTTTCAAAGAGGACATCATTTGGGATATATCGTTCACCATGCAATAATTGCTCCACCACAGGATGCCGGCCCTCATGGATCTCCAGTTCGCTTCCTTCATGGACTTCGGGCCTGCTATAGCCTCCGAGTGCAGCCGTCTCGGCGAGTGAGGAAAGCACATCCAATATGGCAAGCGATCTAGCGCTTTGCAGCAATTTGAACCCGGACTTTCCGATGACCGCGCAAGTTTCCTTAAACAGGCGTAGTTCGAGTTCGCGGATGCGTTCCTCTGCATTCAAGACAAGCGTCTCATACTCTTTCATTTCAGGCGTGATGAATCGCTCTGCATTGACCAGTGTCTGCTTGCGGATGTAATTTGCCGGTGCTTTGTCTGCTGCGCCGCGCGAGATCTCGATGTAATAACCAAAGACCTTGTTATAACCAACCTTCAACGATTTAAGTCCCGTCCGGTCGCGCTCTACGGATTCCAAATTGGCAATCCAATCACGCGCATGTTGTGAGGCGTCGATGATCGAATCGAGTTCCTGAGAATATCCTGGCCGGATGACGCCAGTGTTTTGCAATGTGGATGGTGGGTCATCATCGATTGAAGACTGTAATAGCGACAATTCATCATTCGCCGATTCAAGTTTGGGCAGGACAAAGACCTGATCCTGGCCAATCATGTCGATGATGACTGGCAGGCGCGAAAGAGTATCTCGCATGGCGACCAGGTCGCGCGGTTGTGCATAGCCCGCCAAAACCCGGTTGACCAATCTTTCAAGGTCTGCAAGCGTTTTGAGGGCGGCGCGTAGTTCTGCACGTTTCATGCCATCGTCGAAAAAGTATTGGACGCCGTTCTGCCTGCGTTTGATCCTTTCGACATTCAACAACGGCTGGCTGACCCACTGATGGATCATGCGTTTGCCCATGGGCGTAACAGTTTGATCAAGAGTCCCAAGCAGCGAACCTTTGCGTTCGCCGCGCAAGGTTTCATCCAATTCAAGGTTTCGACGCGTTGCTGCATCGAGCGTCATGAATTCGTTGATACTATAAGACCGCAGGCTGGTCAGCAAAGTCAGTGAGTCAGGTTGTGTCTCTTTTAGATATTGGAGGATAGCGCCTGCCGCGCGCATCGAAAGACCACGACCTTTAATCCCAAACCCCTGCAAAGTTGAGGCTTTGAAATGTGAAAGTAATGTTTCTTCACATTTGCCCGGTTCAAACCGCCATGCAGGATAAGGAGTTTGATGAAACCCTCCCTCACCCCTTCGCCCCTCTCCTGGTGGGAGAGGGGTTGGGGTGAGGGATTGATTATCAGGGTATAAAATCTCGGCAGGATGTAATCGCGTTAGTTCAGCGCGTAAGGCCTCTATGGGGAGTTCGGTAACGGCAAACTCTCCAGTGGTGATATCAACATAGGCAACGGAAGCAGACTGATGTCCAGCAGTTGAACTGCTGGACGAGCCGTCAGATATAACGACCGAGGCGAGATAATTGTTCGAATCCCCAGGCAGGAGCGAGGGTTCGGTGACCGTCCCGGGAGTCACGACACGAATCACTTTGCGCGGGAAGAGTCCCTTAACGGGTGTCTCTCCGATCTGTTCGCAGATGGCAACGTGATAGCCCTTTTCGATGAGCCGCGCCAGATAATTTTCCACTGCGTGATAGGGAATACCGGCCAGCGGCGCGCGTATACCTTTTCCGACAGGCTTCGAAGTTAATACGATATCGAGTTCGCGGGCTGTCAGTTCTGCATCTTCATCGAAGGTTTCATAGAAATCCCCAAGTCGAAAAAAGAGAATGGTGTTAGGATAGTCGCGTTTGATATCAAGATACTGCTGCCGGGCAGGGGAGACATCGTCGTTATGCATAGTAGGGTTTTATTGTACCAAGAGATATTTTATGAAAAAAAACAACCTGCATGATGCTAAAATTGGAATCACGTTTAGAACAATTGTACTATATATGTCAAAATCTTATGAGCCTCTGACTTGGGCTATAATTTCAGCAATCATTGCGAGGATGAAGGAGCAGGCATGTATAAACTTGTTTTGGTTCGTCATGGGCAAAGCACATGGAATCTCGAAAACCGTTTTACAGGCTGGACGGATGTCCCCCTCACTGAGTTGGGAAGGATCGAGGCGCTCGAAGCGGGGAAACTGCTCAAAGAGGACGGGTATGTCTTTGATGTCGCTTATACATCAGTTTTGAAGCGTGCCATCCAAACGTTATGGATCATCCTGCAGGAAATGAATCTCGAATGGATTCCAGTGACCAATGCCTGGCAGCTCAATGAGCGTCATTATGGGTCGCTGCAAGGATTGAATAAATCTGAAATGGCGGAAAAATTCGGAGAAGAACAGGTGAAGATCTGGAGACGAAGTTACGATGTGCCGCCTCCACCTTTGGATTGGAATGACGAACGTCACCCTCGATTTGACCCGCGTTACGCTTCTTTGACGCCCGAACAGTTGCCAGCCACCGAATCGCTTAAGCTCACGCTGGAACGGGTCCTCCCTTACTGGCATTCGACGTTGAGTCCCGTTATCAGATCGGGCAAGCGCGTGATCGTTGCCGCGCATGGGAATAGTATTCGTGCCTTGGTGAAATATCTTGATAATATCTCAGATACCGCAATACCTGAACTTAATATCCCTACGGGTTTGCCGCTCGTTTATGAATTGAATGAAGAGTTAAATCCTGTGAGGGATTATTATCTTGGCGACCCCGAAGAAGCTGCAAAGAAAGCCGCGGCAGTTGCGAATCAGGGCAGAGCTAAATAGACAAATTTGCTGCGAGGTCTTGAGATTTGCTGCCACGACGAATTTTGTCTAGGTTAAATATGTTACAGTAACGAATATTTGCAGACGAGTTAAGATAAAATATGCTCGATAGTTTTACCGTGGCAAACAATTCAAATTGTCATCTTCTTTAAAGGAGTCATGGGATGAGATTTCATAAAGGTTACTTTGCTCTTATTGGGTTTGCGCTTCTTCTGCAGGCCTGCGGAAACGGCGGGGAAATACCAACAACTCCGCCTCCTGTTACTGAGCCAATTAGTGTTACCCAGCCGCCCGTTACCGAAGCTGTAGCCACCGAGATCGTTCCATCCGAGTTTTTTACATCTGTTCCCCTCAGAAGCGGCTTTGGATTCCGTTCATCCTGGCTTGA
>JAKEFL010000355.1 GCA_022616105.1 Anaerolineae bacterium
CAGATTTGAGCGGAACTTCACTGACGCCGAATCTCGTCGAAGTCGCGTTGGCTGATTTACTGCCTCAGCGCAGTGATATCCCTCATCAAAAAATCGTTGAGCTGGTGGCAAAAGAATGGCAGACGACTGTTGAAGCCTTGCTCGGTCGTGATCGCTCACAGAAGATCGCTCAGCCGCGGCAGGTTGCTATGTATCTCCTCCGAAAAGAGACGGATGCTTCCCTGCCCCAAATTGGCGAGGTTCTTGGCGGCCGCGATCATACGACAGTGATGTATGCGATAGATAAGATCGCCAGTGATATTGAAACCAAGGCAGACTTGCGCAAACGCGTGGTCAGTGTCAAACAGCAGTTATATGGTCAGGGTGCAGTAATCTAGTCAATCGGCCTCTGCGCTAAAGTTCTATACATTTATATGCGGGAATACTCTTTCGGGGTGCCAGGCGACCCCGAAAGAGTATTTTTATAAAGGAAAGAATCTGTTCCCTTAGCAGAATTAAGGGGAGTGTAATCGCATGGGCTTGCCAAAAAACCAAACCACAGCGCACAGAGAAAAACCTTTAAAAATCGCCGTGCGCTCCGTGATCTCTGTGGTAGTGAGATGGTTTGATAGCCCACCCTTTTAGCTACTCTCGAATTAAGCTCCAGCTTCGCGCCAAGCGTTCTTGTGATATAATCCCGCCGTGGCGCGAAAGCGCCACACATCTTGCCTGGGACGGGCATCGAGCGTCCTTGAGCGGGTTATCAATCCCCGCTAAACTCATTCCACTTCACGCCGAAGAGAACGCGCGTTGGAGAGTGGAAAAGTAAGGAGAAATAAATGGCTGTAATTTCTATGAAAGCCCTGCTTGAGAGCGGCGTCCATTTTGGGCATCGCACCAACAAGTGGGACCCGCGCATGAAACCGTATATTTTTACGGAGCGCAACGGCATTCACATCATTGACCTGCAACAGACTTCAAAGTTGCTAAACCATGCATACAATGTGATCCGCGATGCTGTGGCGAATGGCGGCACTGTTCTGTTTGTTGGTACAAAGCGCCAGGCACAGGAGACCGTTGCCGAGGAAGCGACTCGCTGTGGCATGCCCTATGTCACCGAACGCTGGATGGGTGGTATGCTCACAAATTGGTCCACCATGCATGCTCGTATTCAGGAGCTCGAACGGCTTGAGAAGATGCGCAACAATAACGAATTGGAGCGCCTGACCAAAAAGGAAGGGTTGCTCATTGGGCGCGAGATCACTCGTTTGCAGACCCGCCTCTCTGGCACGCGAACAATGAAGCGCCGTCCTGACCTGCTTTTCATTATTGATGTCGGTCGCGAAGAGTCTGCTGTCAAGGAAGCCAACCTGCTCAACATTCCCATCGTTGCGATGGTGGACACAAATTGCAACCCGCAGAATGTTGATTATGTTGTCCCTTCCAATGACGATGCCATCCGCGCCATCAAATTACTTGTCGCCAAGATCGCCGATGCAGTGCTGGAAGGCAAGGCGATGCGTAAGGAAGAGGATATCGAAGAGAAACCTGCTGAGCAAGCCAAAGCCAGGGCTGACAGGCAGGCACGCAAGGCTCCAAAGGTAGTGGAGACCGATGAGGAGTTGGAGGATAACGCTCTGCTCGGTGAAGCCACTTTGGCGAAGATGAGCGCTGCCCGCGAAGACGCTACAGCGGTGGAAGCACCTCGTGTTGAAGAAAAGGCTCCTGCACCTGCAACTGAGTCACCTGAAAAGCCAGCCGCCACTGATGAAGACAGTGTTGGTTAATTTGCTTGATATATGATAAGGACAATTGAGATGGAAATCACGACTGATATGATCAAAGAACTGCGCGCCGCGACAAATGCCGGCGTGCTGGATTGCCGCAAAGCCCTTACCGAAGCAAATGGTGACTTTCAAAAAGCAGTGGACTGGCTGCGTGAGAAGGGGATGGCAACTGCCGCCAAACGCGCAGACCGTGAAGCCTCGCAGGGTGTGGTAGAACTCTATTCACATGGCGGCGGTCGCGTGGGTGTAATGGTTGAAGTGAACTGCGAGACCGATTTTGTTGCCCGTTCTGATAAGTTCCGTGAACTGGCGCATGAGATCGCGTTGCAGATCGCCGCGTCGGCGCCGCGTTATCTCAAAGTGGAAGAAATCCCGGCCGAAGTCCTGGAACACGAAGCGGATATTGCGCGCGCACGCGCGAAAGAGGAGGGCAAGCCTGAAAACGTCACAGAGAAGATCGTGCAGGGACGCCTGGAAAAATTCAAGGATGAAGTCGTTCTCCAGCGCCAGGCATACATCCGCGATGAATCTGTCACAGTAGAAAAGCTGATCCTTCAAACGGTGGCCGCCATCGGCGAAAATGTGATCGTACGCCGCTTCCAGCGATGGGAGTTGGGTGAGAGCTTGAACAATTAATCGAAAAGACCAACCTTCGGGTTGGTCTTTTTATAACTACCCTCACCCGCCCTTCGGGCACCCTCTCCCATTGGGAGAGGGATGGGGTGAGGGAACAAAAGGAGACATATGAACGACCTCAAATATAAACGTGTTCTTCTCAAACTAAGTGGGGAAGCGCTGGCAGGCCAGTCTGGCTTTGGCATTGATGTGGATGAAGCCGAATCCATTGCCAGCCGCGTCAAGGAAGTATTCGAGATGGGTGTGGAAGTGGCTGTCGTCATTGGCGCGGGAAATCTGTGGCGCGGCAAGCAAGGCTTGGAGCGCGGTATGGATCGCTCCACCGCAGATTACATGGGCATGTTGGGAACCGTGATGAATGCCATGGTGTTAATGGATGCGCTCGAACGAAGCGGGGTCTATACGCGTGTAATGTCTGCGATTGAAATGCGGGCCGTTGCCGAGCCGTATATCCGCCGCCGCGCCATTCGTCACCTTGAGAAAGGACGCGTGGTTATCTTTGGCGCCGGGACAGGCAACCCATTCTTTTCAACGGATACAGCCGCAGCCCTGCGCGCGACCGAGATCGATGCTGATGTTGTGATCAAAGCTACAAAAGTGGATGGTGTGTATGACTCTGATCCGAAAAAGAATCCCAATGCTAAAAAATTCGATGAATTGAACTATATCGAAGTAATCAATCGCAGGCTGGGAGTGATGGACAGCACAGCGATTACCCTTTGTATGGAAAATAAGCTGCCCATCCTGGTTGTCAACCTTTGGGATCCACATGCACTGCTTAACGCCCTCAAAGGAGAAGCGGTCGGGACTCTGGTACATTAGATATTGCCTTATGTAATGAATGGGAGAGATGTTTCTCTCCTATTTTTATTTTATCGCTTGTCTCAGTTTTACTAAAAATTTTGGAATAAATTGCAGGCTAAATAGTTCTCCGAAAGTGCTTTTAGAAAATCTGCTCTCAGCGGCGTCCTTTGCGACGCATCCTGCGGACGCCGCCGCCTTGAAAAGCCGAAGGTGGACGGCGGCTTGAGCCAACCTATTGTGCCGCACCTTTGTGGGAGTCTCTCACTTTTCTTCAATTTCTCTCGCAAATTAGCTTTTATGTAGCGTTTTTTATGGTTTTGGTGTATCCTTACATAGACTTCGGAAGTCTATTTTCGGAGTCGGGAACAGATAAAAATTCCAGGAAAGACTTCTAAGTCTTTCTAACTCAGGAGATTGCGGTGATAAAGGATATCCTAACCGACGCCGAACATCGGATGCGCAGTGCCATTCAAGTCCTGCATGATGACCTATCCGCCGTTCGTACAGGGCGCGCCAGCCCAGGACTGGTTGAAAAATTACAGATCGAGTATTACGGAACTCCCACACCTTTGATGCAGCTGGCTTCGATTGGCGTTCCTGAACCGCGCACGCTGACGATCAAACCTTTTGATCAATCCACATTAAAAGTGATCGAAAAAGCGATTCAATCCTCCGACCTGGGCTTGAATCCCAATAACGACGGGAAGGTCATCCACCTCAACCTGCCTCCACTTAATGAAGAACGCCGCCGTGACCTTGTCAAGCATGTGCATCATCGCCTGGAGGAAGCGCGTATTGCTGTCCGCAACATTCGCCGTGATTCACACAACGACATGCGGGATTTCGAAAAGGAAAAACTAATTACAGAAGATGATTTGAAACGCGGTGAAGAAGACCTGCAAAAACTGACCGATCGATTTATAGAAGAGATCGCCCAGCACGGAAAAAATAAAGAAACAGAGATTATGGAAGTTTAGTGTGTCATTGCGAGGAGGGCTGGTGGTTGAGTAGCCCTGAGCGGTTGTTGCGAAGGGCGTACACTTGCACCCGATTTGCTTAGCAAATCGTGCGTTTGGTGCAGGTGTCGAAACCCAGCCCAACGACACTTGCACCGCACTGCGTACGGTGCAGTGCAGGTGAGCAATCTTCTTTATATAAGATGCTTCACTGCTTCGACTCCTTAAGTTTCACAATGATGTATATTAATTATGACCAACCCCTCCAATAATATCCCGCCTGATAGACTTCCTCGTCACGTTGCCATCATCATGGATGGTAATGGACGCTGGGCACTTTCACGCGGCTTGCCGCGGCTCGCCGGCCATAAGGCAGGAACGGAGAACTTGCGCCGTGTGATACGAGCGACTGTGGAGTTTGGTGTTAAATATCTCACCATCTACGCGTTTTCCACTGAGAATTGGGGTCGCCCGACAGAGGAAGTTAAAGGTCTCATGTACATCCTTGAGGATGTAATTGACCGTGAACTAGCCGAATTAAGCAAGGAGGGCGTGCAGTTGCATCACATTGGGCGGTTGGAACGACTAGCACCTTCTCTTCAAAAAAAAGTGCTGAATGCAATCGAATTAACAAAGAATAATGATCGTCTGGTTTTATATGTAGCGTTCAATTATGGCGGCCGCGACGAGATCGTGAATGCTATTCAAAATATCATGAAAGATGGAATCCTACCTGAAGAAGTAACGGACGAACTGGTAAGCCGCTACCTTTACACAGCCGGTGTGCCTGACCCTGACCTCATCATCCGCACCTCGGGAGAATTGCGTATTAGCAATTTCCTTATCTGGCAAGCCGCATATTCAGAGTGGTATGTGACACCCACATATTGGCCCGACTTCGA
>JAKEFL010000064.1 GCA_022616105.1 Anaerolineae bacterium
AGAGACTCTTCGGTCGCAGCAAACGCTCCCTCAGAGTGACATGGTTCCTTTATTTATGAAAAATTCTCTTCTATTATTTTTTTCTATTTGGATTCTTTCCTCATGCGGGATAATGCCCTCTTCATCGGATTCTTCAGCAGGCTCAGGACAAAACTTTGTAACGGTCACCGCGGACCTGGGCGCGTTGCCTACCTCCACGCCTTTTCAACCAGTGATTGCCACACTGGGCCCGCTCGAATCGCCAACTCTCATCCCGACCTTTACCCCGCTCCCGCCAACGGATACGCCTCTCCCGACACTTGAATTTACTGCGACAACCCTCCCATCGCCGACGGCACCTCCTCTCTCCGCGCGAACGCAATATACCATGTTTGCCCTGCTTGATTATCATGGTCATGAACTTGCTGTTGATGAAACGGTCAAATACACAAACCAGACTGGCGTTTCACTCAATGAACTCGTGATGGCTGTTGAACCCAACTTGAGAGGCGGCTTTACGCTCGAAAACATTTTGCTGGACGGCACATCTCTGAATTACGATTTGAGCGGGCAGGGACTCACTGTTTATCTGCCTCAACCTCTTGCACCAAATTCTCAAGTGACAGTCGCAATGCGCTTCCGTATTGCAATCCCATCGAAAATAAAAGAGCATCCATATGGTTATGATTCGAATCAAGTCAACTTGACAGATTGGTATCCGTTCATCGTTCCGTATAACAATGGCTGGATATTGCATGATCCCTGGCATTTGGGCGAGCACCTTGTTTACGATGCCTCAGACTTTGAGGTAAACGTCAGGACAACAGATTCAGGCATCATCTTCGCGGCGAGCGGAGTCGATGAATCCAATGGCGAGTGGATGCGTTATCGCCTGGTCGGCGCGCGTACGTTCGCGCTGTCCGCTAGTGACAAATATCAGATAGTGGATTCAGCTGTCGGCGCGGCAAAGATGCATGCATATTATTTCCCTGGGTATGAGATCGAGGGAGTCGCAGTCCTAAACGCGGCAGTGCGCGCGGTAGGCCTGTTTGAGTCGCTGTTTGGACCATATCCGTATGGAAGCCTGAGCATTGTACAGTCTGACTTGAACGATGGGCAGGAATATGATGGGATTGTATTTCTGGCGTCAAAGTTTTATGATGAATATGACGGCTCTGCGCGTAGCAATCTGGTCGCGATCGGTGTGCATGAGATAGCGCATCAGTGGTGGTTCGGGCTGGTGGGGAGCGACCAGGCAATGGAGCCATGGCTGGATGAGGCAATGGCGATTTATAGCGAAGCATTGTTCTATAGGTACATTTATCCCAACTCCAGCGATTGGTGGTGGAACTTTCGTGTTAATTATTTTGGTCCATCGGGCTGGGTAGATACGACTATTTACGAAGGTGCGACATTTCGCGCCTATGTCAACGCGGCATATCTCAACGGCGCAAATTTCCTCGAGGTGTTAAACTATCGCATGGGAGATGATGATTTCTTTCGTTTTCTAAAAGATTATACTTCGCGTTATGGGCGAGGACGCGCCACCGCATCTGATTTCTTCGCGGTCGCGCGCCAGAACACAACTGCCGATATTTCGGATCTGATCAACGCCTATTTCAAAGGTTCGTATTAGAATGGGCTGGAGGAGAATAAGTCGTGAAGAAAAAACTTCAAGGGGTCTTTTTGTTTCTTTTTCTTATTGGTTGTTCATCAAATGAAACTGTTTCCCCAACCATAATTTCTGATATTTTGCCTACATCCAGCCCATTGGTGCCGGAAACAGTTGCGGCTCCCGTTCAAACATTCACTCCAACAGTGCCACCTGCGCCAATTTTTACCTCTGCCCCAACCCTGGAACCTCTTCCTACACTCTCTTCAACTGGTGGCGAGGAACAATTGCGCATCTGGATCCAGGGAACATTTGAATGTCTCCTGCCTTGCTGGGGTGGGATCACGCCTGGTAAAACAAGCTGGCAGGAAGCCAGGCAGATCGTGGAGCAATTGTCCGGGTTCTCCAGGGTAAATGTTTCTGAAAATTTAAGTTGTGATTTTGGGGGATGCAATGGGATAGCCTGGTCTCTTTACCCACAGACTGTGGCGGAAGGGGCCTTTTATACAAAATTCCCTGAAAACACTGTGCACTTGATCAAGATAAATATTCAGAATGAAGGAAATGCTCAAAAAATAAACCTGCTAAGGAATATCGGATTGCAGGAGGTTTTCCGCTGGTATGGGCTGCCTCCCATTTTTTTACTATATGTCGAGATGGACCAGTCAGAAAACAGGTTTATGGAATTGGTTTTGGTTTACCCCGAGAGACAATCCATCATCCGGTACACTAAAAATACTGATTTGGTTGATGGTAAAGTGACCAATTGTGGACAGGATCAGCAGATAGAGTTTATCATCCTGGATAACAAGGACCAGTTGATGTCTATGGATGCGATTGCTAGTGCAGTAGAGACAAAAGATTTACATATTAATAGTCACTATAAAACTGTTGAAGAAGCAACAGGCATAACCCCAAACTCTCTTTATGATGCGATCAGCGCTTTTAGTGATTTCTGTATTTCCACCCCAGTGGAAATGTGGACTCCATAATTTAATTGCCATGATACCTGTCATTCTGAGCGACCGAAGGGAGCGAAGAATCTCTCCTCACGCTTGAGGTCTTCCTGCCCAATCAGAGATTCTTCGTCGCTCCGCAACTCAGAATGACATAACAAAACAATCCTTTTGACTTTTCAGGCACTCTCTTAAAAAGCCGAAGGCGAATTGCGCAGGGAGCGAACTCATCTACAAACTTTTGGTCCCCCCAGAATTTCCGGCTAATCCCTGCTTCATATTTGTTTGTTAAAATCCCGCCTCGTTTTGTTTGGAGGCAGTACATTCTCATGGAACTTGAACATAGTTATATTGAAACGAATGGCATCCGTCTGCATGTCGTGCAAGCGGGACCAAAAAGTGGGGTGCCAATTATCTTACTGCATGGTTTTCCAGAATTTTGGTATGGGTAAGCACAACCCACAAAATGGCCTGGTTCTGACCAAGAGATTTATAATTTCCCCTACGAAGATTACTCAAAATGGATAATCTCAAACTCGAAGAAACATTCATTACAACGAATGGTATTCGGCTTCATACTGTAATGGCTGGCCCACAAAGCGGCATTCCAGTAATCCTCCTACACGGTTTTCCTGAAAATTGGCGATCTTGGATTAGGCAGTTACCGGCCCTCGTAGATGCAGGATGTCGTGTGATCATGCCTGACCAGCGCGGGTATAACCTGAGCGATAAGCCAAAGGGTGTAAAGAATTATAGAATTTCCCTATTGGTGGATGACATCGCCGGCTTGATCGATGCACTTGAGTATGACAAGGTCAATTTGATTGGACATGATTGGGGCGCGGGGGTCGCCTGGATGCTGGCACTTTGGCATCCGGAACGATTACATCGTCTTGGGATTCTCAATGTGCCGCATCCTGCTGTGATAAGACGATTTTTACAACGAGACTTGGAGCAGTTGCGCCGTTCCTGGTATATCTTTTTCTTTCAATTGCCGTGGCTGCCCGAGGCGGGTATGCGCGCGGATGATTGGCGCGGTGCGGTCCGCGCTTTACGCGGCAGCGGGAAGATACATACTTTCACAAATGAAGATATTGAAAAATACAAGGAAGCCTGGTCACAACCGGGCGCGATGACTGCCATGATCAATTGGTATCGGGCCGCGGTGCGTTATCAGATACAGATGCCGGAAGATCCGCGTGTAAAAGTTCCCACTCTGATGCTGTGGGGGATGAAGGATTTCGCGCTCAGTCATCGCATGGCACGCCCCAGCATGGATTATTGCGATGAAGGCAACCTGATCCTGTTCCCGGATGCCACACACTGGGTGCAGCTCGACGAGGCTGAGGCGGTGAATCACTACATGCTTGATTTTTTACTGGATAAGATCAGCACGCAGGTTATCCGTTGACATCTTATCAGCATACGCGGTAACCACCAGATGGCAGTCTATTTTGAGAGGCGAAGATTCAAATCAATTTTTGGAAGCGAATGCGGCATCGAAGGCCACGGTCGACGGGGTAAGGTCAAGTCGACGCACCAGCGCGAGCGCCTCTGGCGCACCCTGATCGCGGTTCATACCATTATCTTCCCATTCGACGGAGAGCGGCCCGGCGTAATTCACGTCATTCAATGCCCGGAAGATGCGTTCAAAGGGGACGCCGCCACGGCCAGGGGACACGAAGTCCCACCCGCGCCGATGGTCGCCAAAGAACAGATGTGAGCCAAGAATACCATTGCGTCCATCCAAGTTGCGGAGCGACTCTTTGACATGCACGTGGTAGATGCGATCGGCATATTCGTACACAAAGGCTACCGGGTCTATCATCTGCCAATACAAATGGCTGGGGTCAAAATTGATGCCAAAAGCCGGGCGGCGATTGACAGCTTCGAGTGTGCGCTTTGTCGTCCAGAAATCATAGGCAATCTCAGACGGATGAACTTCCAACGCGAACTTGACTCCTTCTTTCTCGAACACATCCAGAATCGGATTCCAGCGATCGGCGAAATCCTTGTATCCGGCGTCAATCATTGCCGGTGGCACGGGCGGGAACATTGCCAGGGCAGCCCAAATCTTTGAGCCTGTGAAGCCGTTGACAACTTTCACGCCAAACTCGGCGGCGGCGCGGGCCGTGTTCTTCATTTCTTCAGCGGCGCGCTGGCGGATACCTTCCGGGTTGCCGTCGCCCCAGATGCGTGAGGGGAGGATGCCTTTATGCCGTTCGTCAATCGGGTCGTCGCACACGCATTGCCCGACGAGGTGCGCGCTGACGGCAAACACCTTCAGTCCGTGCTTTTCGAGAATGTCATGGCGGGATCGAATATAGGTATCGTCGCTCAGGGCCTTGTCCACTTCAAAGTGATCACCCCAGCAGGCGATCTCGACGCCATCGTAGCCGAATGATTTGGCTTTGGCGCAGAGGGTGTCGAACGTCAGGTCGGCCCATTGGCCGGTGAAGAGGGTTACAGGTCGTAACATGGTTGATGCTCCTTTTTGGAGACTGTCAGCGGAGTTGGGACTTTGAGGCGTTATTCCACTTTCGCGGTGGCTATCCCAGAATTTGCCGCGCGCGGGCGGCGACAGCCAGTCCCAACTTTTTGTGCTCGCCAGCCTCAAGGTGGATGCCGTCCAAGTCGCTGGAGACAATCACCTCCGCCGTGTCTAGCAACTCGCAGCCGTATTGTTGAGCTACGCGGCGATAATGCTCGGAAAACCTTCGCGATTTTGCCTTGGCTCCCTCAAACATCTCGGCATATTCGGTGAGTTTGGCAATGGATGGGGGAGCCATCAATAGGATTTTCGGAGCGTGCTTCTGCGGGCCACAGTCACTTTTCTGAACAATGTTTACCAACGCGCCCGCGCTCTCGGCAATATCAAAAGCTGACAGGGAAAAACGCGTTTTGAGATCGTTTGTCCCTAGCATAAGCGTGACCAGATCAATGGGGTCGTGGGAAACAAGGCAGGGGATAAGATACTCCTGGCCATTTTTGTAGCCTTCGATTGGATCGCTCCAAAGCGTGGTGCGACCATTACAACCTTCCTCGATCACATAATACTGACTGCCAAGTTCCTGCTGTAAGACGCCTGTCCAGCGCACCTCACGGCTAAAGCGCTCTTTCGTAGCCGGGTCGAAGCCCCAGGTATTCGAGTCGCCAAAACACAAAATGGTTTTCACGTCAGTTTTTCCCGTCGTTAGTACTTCACGAAAATCACGCGTAGATTGCGCTCTCTAGCGCAAATTCGGCGTTAGACGCCTTTGGCGCGCCGATTACGCGTCTTTGTTGTCAGACAGAGCCTAGTTTGTCGGAACCTCCACCCAGGTCTGCCGGTGGGCGCTTTCGAGCACAACGTCAACCAGCCGCGCTGAGCGGTGTCCATCCGCAAATGTGGCGAAGGCATTACCGTTCATGGGCCCTGTACGCCCATCCTGAATAGCTTCGTATATCTCGCCCATCACGTTTTTAAGCGCGTCAGGCCAGGCTTCGGAGTGACCGCCTGGTAGATGCACATACTGCGCGACCTCCCGCGCGACGAGGGAAGGGTCTTTGGAAAGGCGTTCGTTAGGTTTGTCCCGGTATCCTATCCAGAGTTGGTCGGGGTCATCGGCGTCCCAACGAACGGAAGCCTTCGATCCATTGATCTCAAACGAAAGCTTGTTCTTATGCCCAGCGCTTACCTGCGACACCAAGAAGCTGCCTCGCCCGCCTTGATCCGTTTCGAACATGACCATCGCTTCGTCTTCGGTCTTTATATCCACTTCTTCGGTATGAACCTCGTTCGTTCGTCCGCTGAAAGTTTGGACTCTCTTGGTTGGACGCAGCCGCTTGGGCAGCAGCGTGTGGAGATCAGCAAATAGGCGGGTGATGCAGTGTCCAGTCACATGCTGTACCAGGTCAGCCCAGTGACTGCCGATATCCGCCATTGCCCGCGATACGCCTCCTGTGACGGGGTCTAGTCGCCAGCTCCAGTCGGTCGGATAGAGCAGCCAGTCCTGCAAGTACGAACCGTGCAGCAGGTACACGTCACCCAGGAGTCCGGTCGAGATCATCTGACGCGCCTGTTGGACCATTGGATATCCGCGGTGATTAAAATTTACGGCTGCGAGCCGTCCACTGCTGGCTGCTACCTGTACGAGTTCGGCAGTTTGGGAAGAATCCATTGCCAGCGGCTTTTCAGAGATCACATGTTTGCCCGCTTCAAGGGCCGCGCGATTGATCTCATAATGCAGCCCGGTGGGTGTGCAGTTGTGGATGACCTCTATTTCCGGATCTGCCAGCAGTTCCCTGTAACTTCCATAGGCACGCTCTATGAACAACTTCTCTGCTATGGCCTTGGCCTCTTCAGCGCGAGAGACCGCTATTGCCACTACGTCCACATAACCCAGCCGGCGGACCGCCTCCAGGTGTTGTGGGCCTATGAAGCCCGCTCCTATGATCCCGGCTCTCACGCTTCGCATATTTCCTCGCATCCACTGGTGATTTGTTGGCTCTTCATTGCACTAATAGCCGATAGAGGCTAGGACCCTGCGCTCTTGCGACCCAGGGCGACGGCCAGGATGATAATGGACCCCCGGATGATCACCTGTTGGCTGACCTCCAGACCCATCAGGATCAGCCCATTGTTGATCAGGCCGATCATCAGGGCGCCGATCACTGACCCCACGATCGTTCCTGCGCCACCGGACAAACTTGTGCCGCCCAGGATCACGGCTGCGATCACCGACAGTTCGTCACCCTCGCCCAACTGGAAGCGCCCGGTGTGCAGGCGACCGGCGTAGAGCATCCCCGCCAGGGCCGCGACAGTGCTTGAGACCATGAGCACCAGTAATTTGATCTTGCGCGTGTTCACGCCGCTGAAGCGGGCGGCCGCCTCGTTACCGCCGGTCGCCAGCACTTGCCGGCCGTAGGCAGTCTTACGTAAAACCACGTAGCCAACTACAAGCGCAGTCACCATCCACAGCAGCAGGGATGGCACAGGCCCGAGCTCCCCCGAACCAAAGATGTTGTTGTACGTTTCGTTCAGGATGGGCACCGGGGCGGTATCGGTAATCCACATCGCCGACCCGCGGGCGATACCCATCATCCCGAGCGTGACCAGAAACGAGGGGATGCCAACAGCGGTACGCAGAAGACCGTTGGCTCCACCGACGAGTACACCCGTCAGTACCCCAGCCACGATACCGGCCAGAAGCCCGTATTGGGCCAGCACCAAGGCGGTCATAACGGAGGCGAGCCCGGCCACCGCCCCGACCGAGAGATCGATCTCGCCTGCGGCGATCACAAAGGTCACAGCGACCGCCATTACCGAGATGATAGCCGTCTGGCGCACGATGTTCAAGAGGTTGTTCGGGGTCAGAAAACCGGAATCGCTCAAGGTGATGGAAAAGAACGCGAAGAGCACCAGGAAGCCGATGTAGACGATAGACTTCTGCCACTCGAACTGGCGAATGCGGGCAAGCATCCCTTGACTTGTATTATTTACTGTTGTGGATACCATGGTATAGCTCCTTTTCTGATTTCAGTAAATCACGATTTTGATGTCACTCTGAGCGAGCGCTCGTTGCGAGCGAAGAGTCTCGGTTGAAATTATGAGAGATTCTTCGTCGCCAGAAGAGCATTGGCTCCTCAGAATGACAAACCTGTGATTTACTGAATTTACGATACTTCGACACCTTCGGTCAGTACAAGTTTTGGATTGACGATTAGAAGGTTCGTCAATCGTCAATCCAAATTATCGTCCTGTTTAATTCATCGCCGCCTGCAGATCTGCCGGCGGGTCTTGATGATAGACAGTCTTCCAGGCTGCAAGCAGGTTATCCCGTGTGACCGGCAGGCCGTCGAAAACAACGTCCGCGGGCGCCGTTTCGCCCAGGAGAGCGTAGCCTGCCAGCATGGCCTCCGTGACGCCCTGATCGAACGGGCGTTGAGCGCCCAGACCCTTGACGATCCCGTCCTGCGCGATCTCAACTGCCGCGTTCTTTCCGAGGTCAATTGTGGTGACGATCACGTCCTGGCGACCGGCGCTGCGGATGGCCGCCATCACCCCTTCAGCAGGGACATCCCAGACAGCCCAAATGCCCTTTAGGTCCGCATGCTGGGTCAGCATCGCCGCCGCGGCCTGCTCGGCAGCACCGGCGAAATCCGGGCCGTTGATGCCCTGCTCCGCGACAATCTGAATGTCCGGGTAGTCATCCTGAATGGTGCGCTTGAAGGCATCATACCGCTGTCTCGTCACGAAGAAGTCAGCCGCGTGGTAGACGATCCCGATCTTGCCCTTGCCGCCCAGTTTCTGTGCCATGATGTGCGCTGAGGCCAGGCCGTTTCCGTAGTTATCGGCCGAGACGACGCTCACGTAATCGCTGCCCTGCACGAGCCCCTTGGGGACATTATCCATGAAGACGAGCTTGACGCCCTGGGCCGCCGCCTTCTTATAGGTATCTGCGGTCGCCACCGGGTCGGTCGGAATCGAGACGATGATGTTCGGTTTCCTCGGCGAGGCTAACACAGTCTCGATATCCGAAATCTGCTGCTCTGGTTTGAAGTTCGCATCTGTAACGGCGGTGACCTCAACGCCCATCTTTGCAAACTGCCACTTCAAGCCATCGATCTGGGCGGTTGACCAGTCGTTGCCGCTGTAGTGCATGACAATGGCAGCGGTGGCCTTCATCGCCTTGATTTGTTGCAACTGTTCATCGCTCAACCGTACTTCCCTGGCGGAGGCACGCTGGACAAGCTGTTCCAACATCTCCTCGGACTCGATCTCCTGCCTCATCATCTCCAGCTTGACTACCCCATTGCGGATGACCAGTACCCGATCTGCCACCGCCAACAGTTCGGTGAACTCTGACGAGATCACTACAATGCCTTTGCCCTCGTCGGCCAGGCGTCGGATGACATCGAGAATCTCGGTCTTGGCGCCGATGTCTACGCCTGCCGTCGGATCGTCCATTAACAGGATGTCGGGGTTGGACGCCAGCCATTTGGCGATGACCACCTTTTGCTGGTTGCCGCCGGACAGCAAACGGATCTCTTTATGAATTGAGTCGGTCTTAATCTGGAGACTATCCACATACGACTGGACCAGGCGATTGCCCTTCCTGTCGTCAATCAACCCATTCTGCTGTAGGCTGCTCAGCAGGGGCAGAAGCAGGTTGTCCTTGATGGCATGACTGAGCACCAGTCCCTGGGCGCGGCGGTCTTTGGGCACAAGACGAATGCCCCCGTTGAGCGCATCCTGAGAACTACGAATGGTGATTGCCCGGCCGCGAACCGACACCTTCCCGGACTGAATACGATCGATTCCGAACAGCGCCCGCACCAGGTCGGTGCGCCCGCTGCCCATCAACCCAGCCACGCCGAGGATCTCGCCCGCGTGCAGCTGGAAACTGATATCCCGGACTCTCGGCCCAGCCTTCAAGTGTTGCACGTCGAGCAAGAGCGTTCCGCTGCGGTCAACCTGCCGCTCCTGCCAGGCGAAGGCTTGCTCCATCTTGTGGCCCACAATTTGCTCGACCAGCTGGTTCATAGTCAGCTCCGCCGTCAAGGCGGTCAAGACGCGCTGCCCGTCGCGCAGGACGGTGATGCGATCGGCGATCTGGAAAATCTCTTCCATGCGGTGTGAGATATAAACGATGGATATCCCTTTAGCCTTTAAGCTGCGGATCAGCGCGAAGAGCGCCTGCGTCTCGGATACTGTCAGCGCGGCTGTTGGCTCATCCATGATCAGGACGCGGGCGTTCTGGGACAGGGCCTTGGCGATCTCGGTCAATTGCCAGTAGCCGGTGTTCAACCCGGCCACCTCCGCGCGTGGATCGATGTCCACGCCCATCTCGGTGAACAGAGCTCGCGCCCGGCGTTCAGCCTCGGCATCGTTTAGAAGCCCGACCCCATCGCGCGGTTCGTTGGTCAGAAAAATGTTCTGCGCCACGGTCAGAGTGGGGATCAGGCTAAATTCCTGGAAGACCATCCCGATCCTGTGGGCTTTTGCATCGTGAGGTGAGCGGATGCGGACCGGGACACCCCCGACCTCTACCTCGCCTCCATCCGGCATGTAAACCCCCTGGAGGATCTTCATCAATGTGGACTTACCAGCGCCGTTGCCACCCATCAGCGCATGGATTTCGCCCTCGCGGAGTTGAAAATCTACTCCTTTGAGGACGGGAACACCATTGAACCCCTTGACCATCTCCTTGAGTTCTACTGCCAAAGTTTCTTCTTTCAAGTTTTCCATCATAGAGCCTTCCTCTTCTCAATCGTCGTACTCACCGCTACACACCGGGCTGTCGCCCAGATGTCGTTAATGGACCGACGCAGTCGTGAGGAGGGACCGCGTCGGTCTAGGTATATACTACTGTCCTAATTCTGCAGGTGGGTCTACGTGATAGACGGTTGTCCAAGCCTCTCTAAGGTTGTCCTTGCTCACAGCCAAGGCATTGAGCGCGACGTAGGCCGCCGCTGGCGTGCCCGCGCTTGTCGTCGTGTTCGTAGAACTCGAAACTGCTGGCGCTGACGTAGCCACCGCCCGCCCAGGCGTAGATGGGATCATCAAAGAGGCCGATGGCGGCGCTGTATTCGTGGAAGGTCACGTTGCGGCCCACCAAATCGCTCCCGTTTGCCAAGCCGTTGGGGAAACGGCCTGAGCGCGAGAGTAGTAGCAGCCGCGCCGTCTCCACCGCGCCGCAGGCGACGATGACAACGTCGGCTTCCTGCTCGATGAAATCACCATCGGTATCTTGATAGACTACTCCCTTGGCCCGGCCTTGCTCATCTACCGTGATCTCATGAACGTAGCAGTCGGGCCGCAGGTCGTAGCGACCCGTTGCCAACGCATCGGGAACGAAGACGTTTAGCGCGCTTGACCGAGTGCCTGTTGGGTCGCCGTGCTGTTGCGCGAAAGCGCTAATCACTGTTCGTTTGCGTCCATTGAAGGAACGTGACAGCGCCGCCTGAGGGGTTGGGAAGGAGTTGTAGCCGAGATTGCGGCAACCCTCATGAAATTTTTGGGCATAGCGCGACATGGGCAGGGGCGGGCAGGGATAGCTCCGACTGCGAGTTCCCTCAAACTTATTCGCCCCGGCTTGGCCCGACACGCCGAACGCCCACTCGACCTTGGTGTAATACGGCTCCAGATCATCGTAAGTGATCGGCCAATCCACCAACGTTGTACCGGGTAATTCGCCGACGATGGTTCGCAGACGGAAATCGTTGGGCGTAAAGCGCGGCAACCAGCCCTGCCAATGCACTGTCCCGCCACCGACCATCTGCGGCACCGGGCAGAACAAATTGACCTTCGCTTCCTCAGAGGCTGAGGTGCGATGGGTGCGCGGATTGGTGAGCGGGTCGGGCCACAGGTTGTAACGGTTGATGTTGGCAAGCTCATCGCCGCCAAAGCTTTCTTTCTTGCGCCAAGGCCCCTTTTCCAGCGCCACCACGCGCAGGCCGTGCTCGGTCAGCACTTTCGCCGCCGCCGCGCCCGAGGCCCCTGCTCCGATGATGACCGCGTCAGTGCGATCCGGCTTGGGTTTATGCGCCATCTTCAGTTTCCTCCAATGGTTGGTTGTGGCCTTCAGCAAACCAGGGCAGAGCCGAGTAGCGCCCCGTATGCACTTCGGCCAGTGAGGTTGGCCCGGGAAAACCAATCACCTCCCAGCCGACGCGGTTTTTGTTCCCGCCATAGATCGGGTCGGCATAGAAGCCCTGGCGGGTATGCAAGCAAAGCAATGGGAAGAAGTCGAGTTGGATTTCGGCGCTGGTTTGTTGCAGCGCAGGCTCCGGAGATGTGTCAGCCTTACCCGCAGGACGCTCCATATCAGCCAGAATTTGGTCTTGTCCCTCGGCTTGTGAGACTCACGAAGTCGGCGGCAAATTGAGACTGACTCTTGCGATCCAGCTCTTTGATTCCCTCGACATACTTATCGCGCAGGATGTTGACGCGCTGTTGCCATGTCTCGGCTCGCTTGCCCTCGAGTTTCTCGAAGCCGCTACCGTCCGGCTTGGCATAGATGAAGTCGAGACCAGAGAGGTATCTGTCGAGGAACTCGATCGTCCCGGCCTCCCTGGCGCCCGGCTGATCGTCGGTAGGAATGATGCGAGCCATTGCCGCCTCGACGGGCTCGCGCTGATGTGCATCGAAGAACCTTCGAACTGCTCCACTGCCTGCTTGCTGATGCGTCATGCGTGGTCTCCTTATCTGCGCTTCTCGACTGATACCAGTCCGTTTCTCATTCTATTCACTCATAAAGTCACGTTCTGACGATAAAGACATGTTCAAGTGCCAATGCAATGGCCCCTCTGACACCCGCCTCAGCACCTAAAGACGAGTAATCAATTCGCAGGTTTCGAGTAGATAACGATGTGGAACGGCGTAGAACTGCCTGCCGGATTGAAGATAATAGTTGAAAGCCAATGTTGCTGACCCCGCCGCCGATCAAAATCAGAGCCGGGTTGAAAAAATTGACTAACCCAGCCAAGGTATCGCCGATCATCTGGCCACTGGTCTGGATAATTTCCAACGAGGCGCGGTCTCCAGCAGCGGCGGCGGCACCCACATCTTCGGCGGTGAGCGTCCCACCTCGAGCGGCCAGGCGTTTCGCAAGCTGCTCGCTCCCGCTTGCGCGCACCACTTCCATAGCGCGTGCTGCAATGGCCGGACCGGCGGCCATGGCTTCTAAACAGCCGGTGTTGCCGCAGTGACATATGGGGCCATTGCGATCCACACAAATGTGGCCCACATCACCTGCACACCCGTTGATCCCTCGGTAAATCTGGCCGTTACACACGATCCCACACCCGATTCCAGTGCCGATTTTGATAAAGAGGAAGTTCTCTACGTCTTTGCCAATGCCCTTGCTTAATTCGCCGAGTGCCATCACATTAACATCGTTATCCACCACAACCCGCGCGATGGGAAACACTTCCCGCAAGTAGTTTTGGATAGGGAACGCTTCCCAGCCCGGCATGATGGGTGGAGCGATAAGCAGGCCCGTGGAAAACTCCACCGGGCCGGGAACCCCTAAACCGATGGCGTACAACTGTTCATGGGGAAGGTCGTGGCTCTCCAGCATATCTGTGACCAGCTTGCGAACCCGGCTTAGTATGAGGTTTGGCCCGTCGCGCACATCAGCCACTTCGCTGTGGCGCTCAATGATTTGGCCGCCAAAATCGGCCAAGGCAATGTCCAGGCTTGTCGCGCCTATATCTACCCCGGCTACATAGCCCAAGCCATTGTTGAAGCTCAACATGCTGGGGCGGCGACCGCCCTGCGAAAGGCCATCCCCTACTTCGGTAAGGATACCGGTATGGACAAGTTTGCTAACGACCGGTGTGATTTTAGCGCGGGAAAATCCAGTGAGACGGGCTAGGTCAGTACGCGAGAGTAAGTCATGCTGGCGCATTTCGTCCACTACTTCCTTTTCAGGCGGAAGCAGGGGAAGTGGGATTTCGCTAAGATGTTTGGAGTTTATGTGATTAGATGTCATACCAATTCCAGAGGCTTGGGATACTTGATTCTCAGGATATGTTGTTTTAATCCATATCAATGTACAAAATATTATAACTTATGTATTATTATGTGCAACTTATTTCATACTATGAAATATCTTATCGTATTTTATTCCATTTGTCAATAGCTTCCTTCGATATTTGATGCTGATACTTTTAACGGACCAAATTTCCTCACATCCCGCCAGGTCCGCAATTGTTCGCGCAAGTTTCATGATGCGATGATACGCACGCGCTGATAATTGCATTTGGCTCATCGCCGCTTGAATACCGAACGGTCTATTGCGGTCGGCGCACCTTTAGCGTAAGATATGCACCGTAAAATTTCTTGCAGAGATCAGAAATGAGAAGGAGATCAATGAAACATCAACCTTTCTTCGCCATCCTTTTGTTGCTCCTGAGCATGCTTGCTTGTAATCTTCCATCGAGTGCACCAGTGACGCCTACCGCAACAACACTACTCAGTACGGAAACTCCTTCCCAGCCATCGTCAACACCCATCCCGTCCAGTACGTCATTACCTTCATCCACGCCGCCTCCAACCTTAACATTCACTCCGACTGTTCCGGTCGCGTCATCGAAGGATGTAGCGGTCAACTGTCGCTTCGGTCCGGGGACTGTCTGGGTGGCTCTTAGTGCACTGAATGTTGGTCAGAGCTCCCAGATCGTTGGCAAAAACTCGGATGGAAGCTGGTGGTATATTGTTGACCCGTTCAGTTCGGGCAGAAACTGCTGGGTCTCTGTGAGTGTGACCAATGCCTCAGGGAATTTGGCTTCCATTCCTGTCGTTGAAGCGCCAAAGGCTTCAGTGACAAATGTGTCCCTGAAAGTGGAGCCGAGCACGGTCTCTGTCGCGGGGTGTGTCGGGCCTGTTGCGCCGATCAAGTTTACCGGAACGATTGAAGTGAATGGACCTGCCAAAGTCTCCTGGTATTTCGATTCCCAGCAGGGCGGCGCGTTTTCCCCCCAGACTACAGACTTCGATGCCTTTGGTTCAAAAGATGTATCTATGGATTACACTCCTCCTCTCACGGCTAACACGTACTGGGTAAGGCTAATCATTACTGCCCCCAACAACCTCCAGAGTGAAGTGAAGTATACGATCCAGTGTTAAGAATCGATAATGATGATTTCGAGGCGGACGAGTTGCAACTCGTCCGCCTTTTTGTTTGGGAAAGTAGCACTTAAGTCCAGCTCATTGTTTTTCGTACACGGATATCGCGGACTACACGGAAAATGGCAGATTCTTAAAGAGTTTTTCCGTGAAAATCTGTGCGATCCGTGTTGTCCGTGTCCAAAGAAGATGTTAAGAAATAATCTCTAAGCAGGTAGAATCCTTTTATGCAATGGACTCTCCTTCATGGCATTCTTATACAGGGGTACCGCGTCGCCTCCGGACCATCCAAAGATTATCCTTACGGCGCGTTGGACAGGCAGAGACCCATCTTCAAGTCGCGCGGGCTGGACCTCAGCACATATTTCAATGGCACACTGAACATTGACATTCGACCGCATACTTTCGAGATGACCAAACCCGAATTAACATTGCACAATGTCGAATGGACAGATTTGCATCCTCCCGAGCATTTTTCATTTTCGCGATGCAAGGTCATTTTTGAAGAAGTCGATTACGAAGGCTGGGTTTACTATCCCCACCCGGAGACAAAGCTGCGTCACTTTCAGAACCCTTCTTTATTGGAAGTGATCGCCTATCCAATCCCCAAAATTGTATATGGGGATGAGGTGGATGTGCTGGTGAATCCGCGAGAGATTGTTGTCATGAAATCTTGATTAATCTTATAGTAGACCTCTTGCGAAAGTCGCAGGTTCATTCTTACAGAAATCAATTGTCCACGAATTTTCGCTAATCTTCACGAAATAGTCTCTAAATTGGCGCAGATTAGCGGATAGAAAGATCAGACGTATTACTTATGCAAGAGGTCTAGTCTGATTTAAGTATCCTGCATCCTGTAGATGTTATTCCGTCGTCAAATGGTTCAACGCGACACTTGCACCCGATTTGTCCCTTTGGGACAAATCGTGCGTTCGGTGCAGTGCAGGTGAGACGCCAGGGCGCAAATAAAATCTTCGCGTCTTTGCGCCTTGGCGTTAAAGATGCACCGTGAGAAATTCGTACATGCATAAAGTGAGTTATAGTTTCAAACGGGCGCTTAAATCCCTTAATTGAGAAAACGAGATGGGTTTCACCAGCACAAGGGTCGCCTTGTCCCGGTATAGTTCAGCTCTCACATTATCAGCCGTGGCGAGGATGATTTTTGAATTGCTTAAGGCAGGGTTATCATGAATCTGCTTGAGCAGCGTAGCGCCGTCCACATGGGGCAGGTGCATGTCAAGGACGATGACGCGTGGAGTGGTCTCCTGCAGGCGTTTTTGTGCCAACTCTCCATCACGGATTGGCTCCACAGTGAACCCGGCTGCCTCCAGGGCTTTTACGAAGATTGCTGAGAGGTCCGGATTATCTTCAATGATTAGCGCAAAATTTTCCATCTTGTATCCTTTTTTAATGGGTTATATTCCATGCTGCCTGTCTCTGCACAAGGATTGTACTCCATTCAAATCAAATCGTGGCTGGGGTGTGCAGTCGCATTCATCTTAGCGTTCTTTATGGTAGAGCAATCGCATAAGGTAAAATTCACCTGCCAGGTCAGGTGCTTCGTCTGGCTTGTAAAGAGGATCGTGTGGATCGGAATCGATTAATTGCAGGGATCGCCATCGCTGTTGCCCTCATCATCCTGCTTGTCTATGGATTGACTCAGTGGCGAAAGGGGCAGCCGCAAGCCAGCCAGAGGTCGCCTTTGTCTGATCTGACCTATTGCAGCTCGGATGATGTCAGACCCTGTATTGTGTCCTTTAGTCTGGATTCCGATGGAAATATGCTGGTCAATATCCTCACTCCCGGCACTTCCTTCCCTGCTTTCTATTTAAAAATCATTCACGAAAAAGGCGAGAGCATATATGAGTGTAAGAAAGTTGAGAAGTTTCCTGCAAATGTTTATTGTATCGGCGAGGCAATGCAGGTTGGAAAAGTATTACAGTTCCTGCTGATTTCAAAAAGTGAAAACGAGCTTCTTGCAGAAGGAAGTTTTGCCATCATTGGTCTTGCGCTCCCAACGCCGGAAGATCAGCTTACTCTTACTCTTACTGTCTCTCCTACACAGGAAGAACCAGTAGGAACTGTCACTGTCACACCCACACCACCTGGACCAAAATCCACGCCCAGCCCGTCGTACCCCAACCCGCCATATCCAAATCCATCTCCCTCCTATCCTTAAACAATCCATGAATGTTCTGTCGGATGGCTCGTCTATCCTGCTGGATCACTGGCGGCTCATATATCACCTATTATTGATCCTCCTCTTTGGGCAGATTCTCATCGGGTCTGCCCTCAAAAAGATCTTTGGGGAAAGGTTGACGGCAGACGAATATTTTTCGCTTGGGTTGGCAGGATGGATGATTCCGGCTTTGATGTTGTCCATGCTTTGGTTTCTCTGGGGACCCGTTCAATCGCTTCATTTTGACGTTTTGATTGCCACCGTTACCATTGCTTTGTTCGCCTTTTGGCTTTTTCCGCGATCTAAAAAAGAAGTTGTAAATGAATCAAAAATTATATTGCTGTTTTTGACGCTGTTGTTTGGGATATTCATATTTCTCAGACTCGCATTTGTTTCCCAAGCCATCCTCCCTTCATATTTTGACTCAGCTCAACACTATATGATCATAAAGGATTTAATGGGAAATGCTGAAACTGCAAACGCGGCGGCATCCTTTGATTTGCTAATAACAAATTATTATCATAAGGGCTTTCATCTACTGGCACTATTCATTACATCCATCACACAGGCAGAAGTAACAGATACCATGTTGATCCTGGGGCAGATCCTCCTGGCTGTTATACCTTTATCTGTATTCTTCATCATAAAACATGAAACAAAATCAAACGGCGCGGGGTTGTTCGCTGTGCTCCTGTCTGCTTTCGGATGGTATATGCCTGCCCACGTCCTTGATTGGGGAAAGTATCCCGCCCTTGCGAGCCTGGCTCTTATTCAGTTTGTTTTTAGCGTAGCTTATCTCCTGGTCAAGCATGGGGAGGGCATACCTGCGCAAAAACAATGGGCGCTTTATGTCACGCTTACGGCGGGGTTCCTGGCAGCTTGTTTTGCTCATAGCAGGTCATTGGTCATTTTCGGGATCATTTTTCTGGCATGGATAACAGCCAAATGGTGGCAAAGACTTCCCCAAGTACCTCAATACATTGCTCTCTCTGTGGTTATCGTCGGGATAATTTTGGAGATTATCTTTATCCAAACACACGAGGTTCTTTATCTGCTTTTTGACCCATATGGTTTAACAAGCTGGCTGGTCACTCTGAGTGTATTATTTTTACTTGGTTTTGCTCTAAGAACATATCCGCAATTGACATTTTCTGCTGTCGTTGCAATATTTTTATTAATTGCCAGTCTCTTTGTGCCAGTAACAATTCCCGGTTATGTTAACCTGACCCTGCTCGACAGACCATTTGTTGAGATGATCTTATATCTCCCATTATCGTTGATCGGCGGTTTGGGTTTGGCAGGCTTGGAAGGTTATTTACTACATTCACAAATAAAGTTAAAAGCATATCAGACTGTGTTGGGCAATTATGTTGGCGTTTTACTTATTGGACTGGTTGTAATAAACGCTCTCACTCAGTATGAACTTTATCCTTCAGATTGCTGTCAGATTGTGGGATCCGATGACCTCGTGGCAATGGATTGGATGGATAAGAACCTGCCATCAGAAGCGCGTGTCCTGATTTCGGCGGTCGAGCTGAGAGTTTTGGCATCAGATTCATTTGAAGGCTATGTTGGCGGCGATGCGGGTATTTGGATCAGGCCTTTGACCAACAGAACTACAATTCCTTTACCCGATCATTCTGATTTCAATCAGCAAACTATATTGAATAATCTTTGTGACATGAAAGTTGGCTATCTTTATGTCGGAGAGACCGGTCAGACCTTTGATGATTCACAAATAAGTATTCATCCTGAGTGGTACAAAATCCTATTATCAATGCCAAAGGCAAAAGTCTATCAGGTGATCGGATGCGATTAACTTGCCTTTAATACCTTTTAGGTATGTCACCCTGAGCGATAGCGAAGGGTCTCTGAGACAATCGTAGAGATTCTTCGCCGCTCCGCGGCTCAGAATGACATTGCATACTATGAGCGACTAAAAGAAAACGCGCTCCAGGAGGAGCGCGTTTTGTAATGCGAAGCAGAGCAGCGTGCCCTTGAGTAAAATCTTCAAAGTTGCCTTGATGGACAACCGCCGCCACCTGCGTGGATGGAAGTTCATAGACTTTCATTCGCTCCGCTTCTTTGAGCGGGCGGTCAATCGGTACAACCGCTTCGGCATCTTCATTTTCGTATACATCTGCCGGGCTGTGCCACAACGCAAAGCACGGACCGGTATCCTTCGCCCCCTGCTTGCGGACGTAGTCATACGCTTCAGTGAACGCGGGACCCAGATATTGCGGCACCTGGTCATTGGTCGGGATCGTGACGCGCCGCGCGGCAACCAGCATGGCAGGGACTGTCTTTATTACGATATCATAGTTTGGCATTTTATTCTCCATTTCAATTTGCCTCAGCCTGGCTTCGATCCGGTTCAGGCATTCCTGTTCGTCAGAGAGACGCTTCTCCACTTCATTCCGTTGCAGGGTCAACATGCCGCGTAACTGCTCGAGCGATAGACCATCGGCAAGCATCAATTTGATCTGTTCCAGCGAAAAGCCAAGGTCTTTCAATGCAAGGATACGGTTCAAGCGCGGAAGTTGATCTGCAGAATAGAAGCGATAGCCGGTGAAGGTGTCGATCTTCACAGGTTTGAGCAGGACCATTTCGTCGTAGTAACGCAGGGTCACCACCGAGACCTGGCTGAGGCGTGCAAAATCACCAATTTTGATCATATATTTTTCCGCGCGCACGGATGGTGACAATATACACCCTCAGGTTACCTGAGGGTCAAGAGGGAATTTTTGAAATTTATTACAAGGTTTCTCGAAAATGTCACCCTGAGCCCTTCGACAAGCTCAGGATAAACTCAGCGAAGGGTCTCTACCACAAAATTACGAGACTCTCACCTGCACTTGCGCCAGGTGCAAGTGTCGGTCGCAATGGCGCCGTGGCGCCACTCCCTCAGAGTGACATGTTCTCGTGATCTTCCCCCATGCGTCTCTTAAGGCACAGACGGGCGCAGGGCAAGTTCGATATCCTCGCGCAGGTCCGGGAAGAATTGAAGCGGCAGCCGGATGGGAGTAAATGTCCCTCCAGTATCGATCTGGTCAATGGGAATGTAATACAGTTGCGTTACGCTATCCGCACCGCGGCGTACATCCTGAAATGCCAGCAGAATATGCGTTCCGTCCGGGCCGAAAGCCGCGCTGCCGTAACAGCAAACGCCATCGATCGGGTTGATCTTGCTCGCTGTGTTTGTAGACATATCATAGAGATATAGTTCGCCGTATGCCACATTGCGTTTGAAACTGTTGAACAGGAAGCGCTGGTCTCCGTCCCAGTGATAAGAAGGTAATAAGGGATATCTTTCGTAGCCTTCCGGGAGAAAATGTTTGGCAGGGAATTCATCCATGATGAGTGGGTCAACCGCCTGGCAGCGTTCGATGTCCACATCCAACACACGGATGGTATCGCCGACGCGCTGGCTGACCACACTCTGATAGGTGATTGCCAGCCCCTGCCCATCTGCTGACCATTGGGCGCCTTTTACAGTAACATCTGCGTAATCGAGGCAAATATCCTCCGAGCCTTGAAGTTCAAAAGCTGATCCGACAGTTGAAAGCGTTTGCGTATCAAATGGAAGGACGATCAGGCGATTCCCAATGCTGATGGCGACCTGCTCCCCATCCGGTGAGACGCGGAAGCCGTTAAAGTCTTCGTCGTTGAAACAGGCAAGCTCCTCAGAGTTGATCTGAGCCGCTCCCACACTTATTTTGTAAACACAATTCGCTTCACCATAGAGAATTTCGTCCCCGCCCGGCAGCCATTGCAGGTCGAACTTGGATACGTTGGTGTTGGTCAATTGCTGAATATGACTTCCATCCATATCCATTATATAAATATCCTTGTTTGCAGTCAGTGCAATTTTGTTGGCACCACCGATGCCAGGATCTGACGGCGTGGGTTCGATCACCTCGGTGGGTGCAGCGGTTGCTGTGGGTATGATCAATTCAGTGGGAACACTTGTGGGAGAAGAGAACGCGACGGTAACGGTGACAGTTTCCGGCGTCGCGTTGAGCGACGCGGCGATGCGGGGAATTCCCCAAAGCGCGGCGAGTGCCAGTATTATGAATCCGCCAAACATCCAAAAACGAGAGATAGGTTGACGTTTGCGTGCGGTCATGATCGGAGGCGCGGTCAGTTCCTCAGCATTGATCTGCGCGCGTGGCGGAACGGGCGCGACGAGATTGGAGTCATCGTTAAGTGTTGCAGAGAGGGTATTTGTGAACTCAGCACCGGAGCTATAACGCTCGTCACGATCCTTCGCCATCACTTTTTCAATCACAGCCTCAATGCCAGGAGGCAGATTCGGGTTGATGTTCAGAATACGCGGGACCGGATCAGAGGCATGTTTGAAAGCCATGCCCAACGGTGTGGTGGCCTCGTAAGGTGTTTTGCCGCTCAACATTTCAAACAGGATGACACCCAGGGAATAAATATCACTGCGCCCGTCCACAGTTTCGCCCTGTGCCTGTTCAGGGCTCATGTAAGTGGGCGTGCCGATAATCCCGGAGTTTGTCAGTTTGATGGATGCCTGTGAGAGTTTGGCAATGCCAAAATCGGAGATGTATGGATTGTTGTATTCATCGAAAAGGATATTGCCCGGTTTCAAATCACGGTGGATGACACCTTTGTCATGAGCGTAATCAAGCGCCGCAGCAACGCGCTGAATGATATACGCGATCTCAGTAAGTGTCATGGGCTTGTTCTGGATGCGGTCAGAAAGTGAACCGCCCGCCATGTAGCGCATCACAAAAAACAACTGGTCCTTATCGCGGCCCACGTCATAGACCGGGACGATGGCTGCATGTTCGAGCTTTGCAATGATCTTCGTTTCGCGTTCGAAGCGTTCGCGGATCTGGGAGTTGGCGAGCAATTCCTGTTTAAGGATTTTGAGCGCGACTTCCCGTTCGAACAATGGATCGTACGCGCGGTAGACTGTAGCCATTCCCCCCTGGCCCAATTCCTCCCTGAGTTCATATCTGCTAAATTTCTCTACTTGCATGTTGCCTAGTATAACGAGCGACATACAATGCAAGCAGTGCATTTGAATTACAGAAATTTGACTCTGCAAAAGAGACTTTATCGGAAATTAAATCGGGACGCTGACGCTTCGCGCGCTGACAGACGCAGATTTTTCTTTTGAAAATGAAAAAGCGATCCGAAAGATCGCCTTGTAGATTCTCAACAACGATTCAACCACCGTGACCGATTGGATGGCCCGCGTGATTTCAACCTGGTTCAGGGATTGGAATCGATTCCTGTGAGACAACCCGGTTGCGCTTCTGCTTTGCGATATAAAGTGCCTGGTCTGCCACCTTGCAGAGTTCATTTACATTTCGATTTGTTTTGGAATTGGCTACACCTGCGCTAAAGCTGACGTTAAGCAGGATGGGTGTGCCGCCAACGATGGATTCTTCCACCAAAAAGCGCAGGCGTTCAGCGATCTCCATCGCTTCAACCAGACTGGTATCTGGCAGCAGAATAAGAAATTCCTCCCCGCCCCAGCGCGCGACGATATCCTGAACCCTGAGCGCGGACTGCAGCGTTTGCGCCATCCATAGCAGAACGATATCGCCTACATCATGCCCGTGAGTGTCGTTGATGCGTTTGAAGTGATCTACATCCAGCAGGATGACAGAAAAATCCTTCACTTCAGTCTGGACGCGCCTCATTTCAAAATCCAGCAGGCTTTGCATGGCGCGGCGGTTGCGGATGCGGGTGAGCGCGTCGTTCATGGCGAGATCGTGCAGGTCGCTTTGCAGTCTCTGGCTGATCATCAGGATAAAGCCCGCGGTCCACAAATAACTGAGTACATACAAAGACATCACGTCGAAGATGTTCGAGATGGAAGGACCAGGCAGCACCTCTTGAGGAGAAAAAATTCCTGTAAGAAAACGGACGATTGTGACCAATCCGTAAACCAGTAAAGGCAGGGCAGTCAGATACGCACCTAATTTATAGCGACTCTTGTCTGCACGATAAAGCATATATGCCGCAGCGAGGTTCAAGGGGAATCCTATCAATTGGGTGACAGTGATCAATGGAAGCCCGCCTGGTGGAAGCAATGCTGCAGCGATCAACCCGATATATCCGAACGGGACGAGTCCATAGATCAAATAACGGTTAAGCGGCTTACCAATAAATTGACAGATGGCAACATAGATCAATATGTGACCTGTGAGGATCAGCCCGTTCGAAAGCAGGCCCGTGATGACATCCATCCTGCGCAATAGAATGACGGCAAACCCAAGCGCCAGAGAGATGGTTGCCAGGAACGCAGCCCGAATCCCTTTATATTCATCCACGGTGCGCGAATTGAACCAAATCGCCATGGCTTGAATCAAAAAGGTAATGGTGATCATCAATGTGATCGTGGGGAGTGATAGTAATTCGAGTGAAGCAGGAGGCGGAGGAGGCTGCATGGTGGAATATTCCTTGATTTCTAAATGAAGGAATCAGATTTTATCGTAATTGCCCCGGAAAGATGATTCACTATCCTTACAGAATTTTAAACTGTATCATCATTGTCATTTTACCTGTCCAGATATAGTGCTTGACATTTAGCGCCTCGCACTATATAATAACTTTGTGATCAAAACCTTCAAAGATGCCGAAACACAAAAAATCTATCAGCGCGAGCGTTCACGAAAACTACCATCTGATATTCAGCAAGTGGCACTACGGAAATTAAGAATGATCAATAACGCCATTAACATCAATGACTTGAGAATACCTCCGGCAAATCGACTCGAAAAACTCAGCGGCAACCGCGAAGGACAATATAACATTCGAATCAATGATCAATGGCGGATTTGCTTTCAATGGAAAAGCAGTGATGCGTTCGACATTGAGATCACGGATTACCATTAGTAAGGAGTAAAAATGACTGACAAACTTTCCCCCATTCACCCGGGCGAAGTATTGCTGGAAGAGTTCATCAAACCAATGGATCTTAGCCAGAACCGCCTTGCAATTGATATAGGTGTGGACGCGCGCCGTATTAACGAGATCGTGCTTGGCAAACGTGCTGTCACAGCAGATACCGCTTTGCGCCTCTCACGCTTCTTTGGAAACTCTCCTCAATTCTGGATGGGACTGCAAACGCAATATGACCTTGATGTTGCCGAAGACCAGCTCGGCAAGCGGCTGGAGCGTGAAGTGCGCCCGCTGGCAATGGCTGGATAAAACAAAGAGCGACTCGAAACGGTCGCTCTTTTGCTTTCTTTACCACAAAGGGCACTGTCGAGTCTCATAAAGTCGTATCAGCTAAATCGAGGCAGAGCACGCTTTCGCGCCAAGCCTGGCGCGACCAGGGCAAAGCCAACTG
>JAKEFL010000005.1 GCA_022616105.1 Anaerolineae bacterium
ATGGCAGAATCCTCCTCGGTGATTTTGCTCGTTCGCACCTGCCATTTTACCGAGAAGGATCTGTTTTTTTCTATTTGTCAAGCGACTTTGCAAAAGCCATAACGGGATTGCTTCGCTTATAATGAAAATCGTGATTCAGACCTGGCAAATTACACCAACACAGGGTATCAAACTCAGTTTAGATGCAACTTCTCTGGATTCTGTCACGCGTCAACTACCTGATGGGTATTACAGCACCTTCAGAACTTATGATGAATGTACGCGTGTGCTCGGACTCAAGTCACATTTGCGACGATTATATGACCCAGTCTCTACGCCAGAGGTGAACGCCTCTGAACTACGCCGAGGATTGATCACGTTGCTTGAGCCTTTTCGCCCCGACGAGGCGCGCGTCCGTGTGATAATGACAAAGCAGGGACAGCTCTATGTTGCAATTGAACCTCTCACACCATTACCACCTGAAATTTATGATAATGGTGTGAGGGTGGAGACGACAGAGATGCAACGTCACAGCCCACGTTTGAAATCCACCGCGTTTATTGGTACAAGCGAAGCAGAAAGAAAGCATATTGCTCAAGAAGGGATTTTTGAAGCGTTGTTGGTGAAGAATGGAAGAATATTGGAGGGGATGACGAGTAATTTCTTTTATGTGAAAGATACTCGCGCTGAGCGGAGCGACGAGCGCTCGTCGAGGAGCGTAGACGAAGCGCAGGTTGCCCATCAAACGCGCGCTTCGTCTACGGGGCTTCGGCTTGCCCTCAGCCCCTCCGCTCAGCGCGACGTCCTCTACACAGCCCAACGCGATGTTTTATTGGGTGTCACACGCAGGACGGTCATCCGCTTGGCACAGGGGAGGGGGTTGGAAGTAAAATACCAGCCGTTGAAACTGGATCAGATTTCAGATGTGCGTGAAGCGTTCATAACATCCAGTTCGCGGGGCGTTGTGCCAGTCATTCAAATTGATGAGGCAACGATAGAGCAGGGGAGGCCTCGTCAGATCACGCGGATGTTGATGTCCGCATATGATGAATACGTTTTGGAGCATGCAGAGAAAATATGATTTCGGTTCTCTCCGCAGTTGAACTGCGGAGAGAACTATTAAATACCTTCCACTTGCGCGGCAAGGTTGTTGATCCATTTGCGTGAACGATAGCGCGCCATGCCTAAAAACCATTTCGCGACCTCTTCAGACATGGCACACAGATAAACCAGATAAACTGGGAAATGAAAAACGTTTGCGCCGAGATACGCCATAGGCACGCCCACCAGCCAGATAATGATGCCATCGAGAAAAAGTGAAAAGCGCGTATCACCGCCCGCGCGCAGGATGCCAACGACGATTGTCATATTGTTGACGCGTACCCACAGAAAGAAGGTCACAACATCGATGACACGGCTTGCATTCTCGATCACGTCAGGGGATACGTTATAAAGTGATAATACTGGTGCCTTCACAAGTTGTAGAAGCAGCCCAATAAGAAGTCCACCCACAATCCCAAGCCCGAGAGAGCGACCCGCGTAAATATGTGCCTCTTCTTCGCGGCCGGCGCCAATGCGATTGCCCACCAAAACCGATGTTGCGTTCGAGATCCCGATGAATATCACGAACGCCATCTGCTCGATGGTGCTAACGATGTTCATCGCAGCATACGATGCAGTTCCCATGCGCCCGTAAATAATGTTGTAAGTAGTAATACCCAGCGCCCAGAATAATTCGTTCAAGATCACCGGTAGCATGGGTCGGATCACCCTGCCTAAAAATTTCCTATCGAAATCAGTGAGTTCGCGAAAAGATGCTGCTACTGGCGATTTACCCAGGTAAATTACAGTCAGCAATGCGACACATTCAAGCAGACGCGCAATGACTGCCGCGACTGCTGCACCTTGAATACCTAGTTCGGGAAGACCAAAACTCCCAAAGATCAAAGAATACGAAAGAAATGTGCTGATCGCAAGAGCCAGGACGCTGATTGTGGTCGGGGTTTTCACATCACCCGTGGAACGCATCACGAAGGCGTAACTGAATGTAATGGCGAAGAAAATGAAAGTCCACGAGAAGGTGCGGATGTAATCGGTGCCAAGCGCGATCACAGTTGCATCCTTAGAGTAAATGCGCAGGATCTGTGATGGCCAGAGCTGCGACAGCGCGAAGAAGATAAAGCTTGCAGAAACAGCCATCATCAAACAAAGCCCGAGCACACGCCGCAGGTTAGGCACGTCACGTCGTCCCCAAAATTGTGCAGTGAACATTGCCGCGCCGCTGATGATCCCAAAGTGGACCAGGTTCAACAGGAATGCGATCTGACCAGCAAGCCCCACTGCCGCAACAGATGCCTCACCTTTTTGCCCAACGAGCACAACGCCGAGCATGTTCAACCCTGAAAACATCAATTGTTGAATAATGATGGGTATCGCGATCTTTTGAACTTCTGAAAAGTATTCTGGATCGCGATAAAAATCCAACATCTTATGAAGTATTGTCACATTTCCTCCAGGAGGAGGTGATTATAAGCGAGCGTAAGAGGGCCGTGTGGATTTCCATCTAGACTTCAAAGGAGATTACGAATGAGAAAAGTGTTTTTAATAGTTTTACTAATAAGCATGATTACTACGGCTTGCACTTCTGCAACTGAAGCAGTAGAGACTCAAATTCCGCCAATATCCACATCCACGCATGTTCCGCCCTCATCTGCATCAACGCCTGAAGCTAATTCTGTTATTCCGACTGTGACCGATTCTGTAGCAGCATCCGCTACCCCTCTACCGAGCGACGATTTTTTTACACAAGCAGGAATCACGCTTCCTCTTCCAACTTGCAATGCATTGACACAACCCCAAACCGAAGGTCCCTATTACACGCCAAACTCACCTGAGAAACATTCCTTCCTTGAAGCAGGCCTGACCGGCACGCGTCTCATCCTCGTCGGCTATGTGCTCGATCAGAAGTGCCAACCTTTGCCAAAAGCCTGGCTGGATTTCTGGCAGGCGGATGCAAACGGTGAATATGACAATGTTGGCTATCGCTTGCGCGGGCATCAATTCACAGATGTACAAGGGCGTTATTATCTGGAAACAATCCTGCCTGGCTTGTATTCAAGCAGACCCATTGAACACATTCATGTAAAAGTGCGGCCTGAGGGCGGGGCGGAGGTTACGAGTCAATTGTATTTCCCGGGACGACCAGTCGAAGGCTTGACAGTAACGATTGAAGATCGAGGCGATCATCTGGTGGGGTATTTCAATTTTGTGGTGCAGAAGTAGGGGAGGGGGATGTTGGAGAGTACAGAGCGTGACATTTCAGACGTCACGCTCTCATTATTTTCAACAATGACCGTTATAAATAAACTACCTGGTTCTTGCCATTGTCTTTCGCTTGTTTGGCGGATTTTTCAACCGCATCGAGCAAGTCCCGAATACTGGTTCCTCTTGCTGGGTAATCTGCCATGCCGATCGATACGGAAACAGGGATGCGCCATGTCTTCGACTCATTTTCCACTGCGGCCCTGAGACGCTCCGCGACATGCAGTGCCTTGTCGCTGGGTGTATCGGGGAGGATCACAAAGAATTCATCTCCAACGCGCCAGCGGGCAAGAAAGTCACCTGGCCTGAGATGTTGTGACAGCGTGTTTGCAAGATTGCGGATCATTTCGTCTCCGGCTGAATAGCTAATATCGTTATAAAGCCGCAGATTATCGCCATCAATAAAGAGAATAGAAAAGTTACCATCAGTGTCATGCGCCTGTTGCAGCGTGCGCTCGATTTCCTTTTCTGCAGCGAGGCTGTTCGGCAATTGCGTGTTTGGATCCAAATACGCGAGCTGGTTCGAAGCTTCCAATCTGCTGGCAAAGGAGAGCAGTCGTTCCGTCAGAGTATTGATTACGCCTATTTGGTAATTGTTCTCAGATGTCTCACGGGTATAGTGGTTAACTAGAAATCCGTGACCTACTTCCACCTTCGCGTCTTGAAGTACATCACTGATGGCAATCCACAGATCGGCGATCTCAAATCTTTCATTCCCAAAATGGATCAACATCACAGAAGCAGGATTCGACCATTCAAATTGTGCGCTTTCCCGATTCAAACGGCTGAAAACGTCGCGGGCGAGGTTTTCCTTTTCCTGAGGTGTTCCTCCAGTAAGCACAACGATAACTTCATCTCCACCGATTCTATAAACGGGAAGTCCCGTATCCTTGAGTACGATACTGACCCAATGCAGGACAGCATCACCTTGTTCATGACCGTGCTCTTTGTTGAACTTCATAAAATTATTCAGATCAACAAGCAGAAGCGAAAAGGCAGAATATGAATTGGAACTAAAACGATGTGAGAACAACTCCAGGAACGAAAGAAGGTTTCCACACCCCATTAATGCATCAATGCGTTCAACGGATAAGTGATGGTCATCCATTTTCCCCTCATTTTTATCATAAATTAGAAATTATTTATAGATTGGTCGTCAGACCAGTGGAGTTTTATTGGCGTTAAGGAAGGCTCATGCAATATAGGCATAACCTGTGTTTTCGAAAAATTGATCTATATATGCCTGTGCCTCATCCATAGCTAAACCAGGCACATCCCATTTATCTCCACAACCTTCGCAACATAGAATCACATAATCCTTTTTTAGGGCTTTATATTTATGGACATGAAATCGTATTTTGACTCCCTTGCTTTTGATGAACCGAATTACATTTTCGTTTTGATAGAAAGATAAATTGTGTCCCTTTCTATCTTTCATAATATTGCAATGCAAACAGGCAGGGATGCAATTACTAACTGTCGTTCCTGCTTTGTAAATGGGGAGGTAGTGTTCTATTACTTCATATTCGCCACCGCAATACGCGCATTTATGATCAAAATATTCAAGTGTCTCCAGCCATTGTTCCATCGTCAAATCGTGCCGGGTGCCTGCTTGCTTTGCTCTTTGATTTTGCCCGTGCAGTCTTTGTTCCATTGTCCACTTTTTTCTCATTATTGCCTCTTGTTGAAAATCTCATCGTAGGCCTTGGCGGCTTCAGTGTTGAAGTGGGCATAGCGATTCGTGGTAGCGATGTTTTCATGACGGGCAAGCACCTGCGACATTTTCAAATCACCCTTTGCCAGATACGTCATGGTGACAAAATAATGGCGAAAGTCGTGGATACGGATGGCATTGCGCTCGACACCGGCCTCTTCGATTCTGCCTTTAATTCCCTTTTTGGGATCGCCTTTGATCGCTTTCCACATTCCACCAGCTGTGATGGGTCTTATTTTTTTGCTGGCGCGGATATCGTGTCGGGCAAACAATGGCTGGGAACCAAGCGGTGTTCTCGAATTCGGCTCAACGTTCGCTCTTGCGTGTAGGTAAGCCTTCAACGCTTCTATGCACCGATTCGAGTAATAGACGACCGCCTGTTTATCTCCCTTTCCAATGATGATTGAGCGCTGTTCCAGCCAGTCAATATCGCCGCGTTTGAGCGAGCAGGCTTCGGATATTCGTAAGCCTGTATCCGCGAGTGTCAACACAAAAGCGCGGTCACGCAGGGCTTCCAGAGCTTCGCGGGGCGATCTCGCAGAATCGCCGTTCAGCGAGACGCAATACGCAATGACTTTCTCCACAGCCTCACGGTTGAGGTTGACGATGCGCTTGCCCTGGCCGCGCGTGTAATGTTCTGTCGCCTCCTTGAGTTCATCCGAATTCCAAGCTTTGTGAAACGCGTAGAATCTGCGGATCGCAGTCGTGTAAACTCCTTTTGTAGCAGGGGACTTTGATTTGATCGAAATAAGGAATTTTGTATAGGTTGATAGATTCAAT
>JAKEFL010000356.1 GCA_022616105.1 Anaerolineae bacterium
ACATCCCCACACTCATCGCAAGGCTGGATGATCTGCGTAAGCGAGGCATCCTTTCTGAAGTGGAATTCCAAAAGAAGAAAGCAGAGCTATTGGCGAAGATGTGATTCAACCCCTACCCAGCCTCCCCCAAATACGACGAACCCCAGTCGTATTTGGGGGAGGTGCCCTATAGGGCGGAGGGGGTAAAAACTCTGTGCTCTTCGCGAAGCATCCTCGTAGAGGGCTGCGTCTTTATTATCCCCAAAAGGGGACTGTGGCTAATTATTTCGGTTATACTTTCCACGCTATTATGACAGACCACATTCGCAATTTTTGCATCATCGCTCATGTCGATCATGGCAAATCAACGCTCGCCGACCGCCTGCTTCAACTCACTGGCGCGATCTCCGAACGCGAGATGACCGAGCAGGTGCTCGATAGTATGGACCTCGAACGCGAAAAGGGCGTGACGATCAAAGCCTCTGCGGTCCGCATGTATTACACCGCGCAGGACAATCAAAAGTACGAGATCAATCTGATTGACACACCAGGTCATGTGGACTTCGGTTACGAAGTCAGCCGCGCGCTCAAGGCATGTGAAGGCGCGGTGCTTGTAGTGGATGCTACGCAAGGCATCGAAGCGCAAACGCTCGCGAATCTTTATCAGGCGCTGGATGCCGACCTTACGATCATTCCCGTTATCAACAAAATTGATCTGCCGTCCGCGCACCCCGATGAAGTGGCCGAAGACGTGGGCGCTTTGTTAGGGATTGAACCCGAGAGCGTGATTCGAATCTCTGCGAAAGAGGGCATCAACGTCGATCAAATTCTGGAAGCGATTGTCACCCGCGTCTCGCCGCCCAAAGACGAAGACAATGCTCCCCTGCGCGCCCTCATCTTCGATTCACATTACGATTCATACAAAGGCGTCATCGCCTATGTGCGTGTTGTGGAAGGCTCATTCAAATCCAACGATATCCTGCGAATGTTCGCGACCAAAGTGGATATGCGTCCCGTTGAGATTGGAATCTTCGCGCCAGGCATGAAGCCTGTTGATTCTTTGGGATCGGGAGAAGTGGGCTACATCGCGACCGGATTCAAGACTGTGCATGAGTGCCGCGTGGGAGATACGATCACGCGTGCGTCGGTTCCCGCCTCGGACCCTCTGCCTGGGTATCGTACCCCCAAGCCGATGGTCTTCGCTGGAATTTATCCCGTCGAAGCAGACGATTACACAGACCTGCGCGAAGCATTGGATAAACTGCAGCTCAACGACGCGTCATTGACCTTTCAACCTGAGACATCTCAGGCATTGGGATTCGGTTTTCGCGCCGGCTTCCTGGGTCTGTTCCATATGGAGATCATCCAGGAGCGCATCGAACGCGAATATGATTTGGATGTTTTATTCACCGCGCCCTCGGTGGAATATCAGGTCTTGATGATTGACGACGAGGTGCTGCCTGTTGATTCCCCTGCCGAACTTCCTGATGAATCAAAGATCGTCGAAATCCGTGAACCCTGGATGAACATCGAGATCATCACACCGACTGATTATTATGGTCCCATCATGGATCTGGTGACAAAGCGGCGCGGTATATTCAAACAACAGGAACACCCCGCGCCGCATCGCGTCCAACTCGATTACGAAATTCCGCTTTCAGAAATTATTATTGACTTCTTCGATGACTTGAAATCGCGCACCAAAGGATATGCTTCGCTTGATTATCAATTCCTTGAATATCGCCCCGATGAATTGCAGAAACTGGAAATCCTCGTCAATGGCGAGCCGGTCGACGCGCTCGCGGCAATTGTCCACAAGAAGGACGCGTTCCACAAAGGTCAGCGGCTCATCACCAAGCTCAAGGAGTTGATCCCGCGTCAACTGTTCGATGTCGCCATCCAGGCCGCGGCCGGCGGACGCGTCATCTCGCGCGCGAATGTCAAAGCCACGCGTAAAGATGTGCTGGCGAAATGTTATGGCGGCGACATCACACGCAAGAAGAAACTGCTCGAAAAACAGAAGAAGGGCAAGAAACGCTTGAAAATGGTTGGGAATGTTGAAATCCCACAAGACGCGTTCATGGCTGTACTAAAATTGGAAGAGGAATAGGTTTGCGCGTTACGCAGTACGGATTACGCAACACGTATTTCGTACTGCGTAATCCGTAGTTTTTAAGCCATCATTATGAATCGTACCCCCAAAGATATTTTTCGCTGGCTGCCCGGCGCGATCATCAGCATATTATTAATTGCTGCAATCCTATATTTTGTCGATTTGCGTGCAATGGTATCTGCCATCCGTAACGCGAATTATGGCCTGCTTGCCATCGCGTTCGGGATCGGTTTTATATGGATGTGGGTACGCGCCATCGTTTGGCGGACGTTACTACGAGAGCGTGCCTCGCTCAAAGATGTGTTCTTTACGATTGGGGAGGGTTATCTCCTAAATAACTTTCTTCCGTTCCGGCTGGGTGAGATCGGACGCGCTTTTTTACTAAGTCGTAAGTCTGATATGCAATTCATGGAGATCCTGCCAACCATCGTGATCGAGCGCGTCATGGACCTTGGATATTCTGCAATTATTTTGCTGGCGGCATTGCCATTCGTTGTTGGAGCAGAGGGAGCAGGGCAAGTCGGCATTATTGTTGGTGTGATTGTTTTTGTTGGAGTCATAATACTTTATGTGCTTGCTCGTTACAATCAATGGGCCCTGGATATATTTCATAAACTCAGCGCGCGCTGGCCTTCCCTGCAAAAATTTGGCGGAAGTTTCCTGGAGTCTTTCTTTGCCGGCTTGGGCGTGCTGACAGATGGCTGGTTGTTCCTCCGCCTCCTTTTTTGGATGACGCTCAACTGGGGAATTGCCATCTTTTCCTACTATTTGATGATTCTTGCCTTCTTCCCGGAAGCGCAACCGGTTTGGGGAATGTTCGGGCTGGGCGCGGCGGCATTCGGCGGCGCGATCCCCTCTTTACCGGGAGCAGTCGGCACCTTCGAGGGAGCGTTTGGCGGCGCGATCACACTGCTGACGGGTGATGAATCCACAGCACTGGCGGTCGCGCTGACGGGCCGCCTCTACAATTACATCAACAGCGGCGTGATTGGGGGTATCGGTCTCTTGCGCGAAGGTCAGACTCTTTCAGGGATCTATGAACAATTAAAGAATTTCAGAACAAAAGGTGAACAAGCATGATTCCGCTCTATGACACGATTCGCCCGCGTCGATTCCCTTTTATCAACTGGCTTCTGATCCTGGCAAATGCTGCGGTCTTCTGGTATGAATTGCAGCTTGGTGAAGCCGCGCTTCGGGATTTCATCTTCACCTGGGGACTGATCCCTGGGGAATTAATGTCCAATTTGCAGGAGGAATGGTTGACGGTTTTCACTTCCATGTTTTTGCATGGAGGCTGGTTCCATATCATCAGTAATATGTGGGTGCTTTATATTTTTGGTGATAACATCGAAGAGCGCCTGGGCAGCACGCGCTATCTGCTCTTCTATCTATTAAGTGGAATAGCCGCCGCTGCACTGCAGGTTTTCATCATGCAGGGCAATTCTGTTCCAATGATCGGGGCAAGTGGCGCAATCGCAGGTGTGCTGGGTGCATATCTCATATCCTTTCCCGGTTCTCGCATTGCCAGCCTTGTGCCTATCTTTTTCATCTTCACGATAGTGGAGATCCCGGCGATCATTTTTCTGGTTTTCTGGTTCATATCTCAGTTATATTCAGGGTTGTTCGCCATGCAGGGAGGCAGTTCAAGCGGAATTGCCTGGTGGGCGCATATTGGAGGATTTATTTTCGGCTTGATTATGGTATCTTTCTTTAGAAGAAGGACTGCTTATCGCAGTTACTAAGAAACAAATGTCATTGCGAGCCCGAGCGACAGCGAGTGGCGAAGCAATCTCCTCGAAACAGGAGATTGCTTCGGGCGTATATCTTTCCATCGTCAAGAGGCTCAACGCGACACTTGCACCGAACGCAGTGCGGTGCAGTGCAGGTGAGGTGCTAAGAGGCAAACTCAAAGCGAATCGAATCTTTGCGCCTTTGCGCCTTGGCGTTAAAGATGCGCTGTAAGGAATTTGTCCGCACGTAAGGTGAGTTACTAAGAAACAAATGTTATTGTGAGTGGCGCTGAGGATTGCTTCGCTGCCTGCGCTTCGTCTGCACCGCACAAACAGCGTGCGGCTCCGCTCAGCGCGAAGTGGCTCGCAATGACGAAGTAATAAACAGGAGATTAAATGACTCGTCATTATTTTGTCACAGGGGGAGCAGGATTTATCGGATCGAACTATGTCCACAGGCTGATTCAGCGCGGCGAAAAAGTGACGGTCTTTGACAATTTGTCCCGTGCGGGTGCCGCGCGCAATGTCGCCTGGCTGGAGGAAACATTTGGGAAAGACGCGTTCAGGCTGATCGTCGGAGATTTGCGAGACGCTGACCTGATAAGGGAATCAGCGAAAGATGCCGATGTCATTGTCCATTTGGCGGGACAGGTGGCAGTCACGACATCCGTATTAAGCCCAAGAGATGATTTTGAATCCAATGCATTAGGCACGTTCAACGCGCTTGAAGCCGCGCGTTTATCAGAAAGAAGCCCGATCTTTATTTATGCATCCACAAATAAAGTATATGGCGGCATGGAGGACGTGGAAATTATCGAGGAAGCGACTCGCTGGCTTTATAAGAACCTGGAGTATGGTTGTTCTGAAACTCAGCCGCTTGATTTTCATTCACCTTATGGATGCAGTAAGGGCACTGGCGATCAATATGTACGCGATTACGCGCGGATTTACGGCTTGCGCTCCGTAGTCTTTCGTCAATCCTGCATCTATGGACCTCGTCAGTTCGGTGTGGAGGATCAGGGCTGGCTAGCATGGATGATGATCGCCGCAGTGACAGGACGGCAGATCACAGTTTATGGAGATGGCAAACAGGTGCGCGATGTATTGCATGTGAATGATCTATTGAATGCTTATGACACGGCAATTGAGAAGATCGATCGCGCGAATGGACAGGCTTACAACATAGGCGGCGGGACGCGCAACGTGATGGCAATCTGGGCTGAGTTTGGACCCATCCTGGAGAGATTGGTGGGCAGGAAAATCGAAGTCGCGCGCGCCGATTGGCGTCCGGGCGACCAGCGCGTCTTTTATGCGGATTTTCGCAAAGCGAAACGTGAACTTGGCTGGGAGCCAAAGATCGATCTGGAGGAGGGAATGGAATTATTATTTAATTGGATCAATAAAAATAGAGAGTTGTTCCAGGCTTAAATTCGCTCAAGCCGCCGTCCTCGGCGGCGGGGACGCCGCCGAGAGCAGACTTCCTAAAAGCACTTTGAACATAATTTCCCTTTCCATGACATGCCATAAACAGAATGAACAGCCAGCTTAATCGCCGAGATTTTCTGAAACTGGCAGGCTTGCTGCCTTTAAGCCTTTCCGCGCCGCGCTTGTTGCGCACCCTTGATGCGTCACAACAGATTCAGGGAAAACAAAAGAACGTGGTCGTAATCATTTTCGACGCGTTCTCTGCGTACGATATTTCCCTCTATGGGTTTCCCCGCGAAACGACACCGAATATCAACAGGCTGGCGAAGCGGGCCGTTGTGTATCACAATCACTTTGCCGGGGGGAATTTCACAACTCCCGGCGCAGGATCCCTCTTGACAGGCGTGCTGCCCTGGACGCACCGGGCATTTAATCATAATCAGAGGGTTGTTGATCCATTTGTAAAGAATAATGTCTTTAGCGCCTTCAAGGATTATTATCGCATCTCCTATACTCATAATGGGTTCGCGAATACTTTGCTAAAGCAATTTCATGAACATATTGATGAACCCATCGCCCGGGAGGCATTTTTTCTCGAATCGCTTGATACATTTATTTCAACTCTGTTCAAAAACGATGATGACATCGCCTCCATCAGTTGGCTGCGCAGTATGCGCGTACAAGAGAACGGAGGATATGCGTATTCCCTCTTCCTGTCACACCTCTATGAAAGCATTCAGGAAAAGAGAATCGAGGATCTCAAACAAATCTTCCCGCGCGGGATTCCCACCACCGGCGCAGATTATGGCTATCTACTGGAAACCGCCATCGACGCAGTAGCGACAAGGCTTTCCGAAATCCCCCAGCCCTTCTTCGGATACTTCCATTTTATGCCTCCTCATCATCCATATCGCACACCTCTCGAATTCTTTAACGCGTTCAAGGATGATGGTTTCAAAGATGTGGAAAAACCAGTGGACGCCCTGGTCAGGCAGGTCGTTCGGAACCTGCCGATGAAGCGCACGGAGTATGACGAGTTCATCCTTTACTGCGACAGGGAGTTCGGCAGGTTCTATGATGAGCTGGAATCCTCCGGTCTGCTCGAAAACACCTGGCTGGTACTGACCTCCGACCACAGCGAGATGTTCGAGCGTGGATTCGCCGGACATGGGTCAAAACTTTTGTATCAGCCTGTCGTCCGAATTCCTCTTCTGATTTTTGAGCCAGGGCAGGAAACCGGAATCGACATCCATGAATACACAAGTGCCGTTGACGTGTTACCTACTTTATCCCATGTCACCGGGCACAGCGTACCGGACTGGGGAGAGGGAGCCGTTCTCCCGCCTTATGCCACCACCCCGCCAGACTCTGACCGAAATATTTATGTGGTGCAGGCGATTGACAACCTTCCAAATGCCCCGCTTACGGAAGCTTCTATTACTCTGACCAAGGAGCGTTACAAACTTCATTATTATTTCGGCTATCCTGAGGCACAGAATGGCGAACTTGCAAAACTTTTTGATATCCAATCTGACCCCGATGAACTGGTGGATCTGTACTCATCGAAAAGAGGTATTGCGTTGGAATTACTCGATGAATTAAAACGCAAATTGAAAGAAGTGAATGAGCCGTATCTTTAAGGCTTGCTCAAGCCGCCGCCGAGAGCATATATTAACGCGACAGAACCATTAACGACTCTTATAAAACAGCGATAAGACAAGCGCACCCATTAAACCCAAAAACATATCCATAATCGTATCTTCAAGCCCGCGTACCATGTGTGTGCCAAAAAAGAAATCCAGCAGGTTCTCATAAAATTCCCAGAAAATGATGGTTGTGCCCGTACACGTAAAACCCAGAATGGTTTGAATAAGGGTGGGGATATCTCCGACGATGCTTTGCGAATTTTTGATCGCGGATCTATAGAAATACGTAATCGCAACGCCGCCCAGAATATGGAATGGAATATCCAGCGGGGGAAATAAGTCAAATAGGTCGAGAGCAAGCCCAATCAAATAGAAACCGAATACACTCAATGGCGCCCACGCTGCTTCGCGGAAAGTCAAAAGGATCCAGTTTACAAGCTGTTGTTTTTTATTCATTCATCGCCTCAGTATGGTCATTTTATCAATATTCATGACTGCTGATGTCTCTCGGTTATAATTTCTCCGCCCACTTGCTTTGATGGGGTCTGAGACCCCATCAGAGCGGACAATAAGATGAAAATCCTCACTGTTCTTACTTATTACCGTCCACATACGTCAGGTCTCACGATTTATGCTGAGCGGCTGGCGCGCGCATTTGCCAAACGCGGTCACCAAGTGACGGTGATGACCACGCAATTCGATCCATCGCTGCCGCGCGAAGAAACAATAGACGGTGTCAAAGTGACCCGCGTGCCTGTGGCAGCGCGCGTGAGCAAGGGTGTGATTGCTCCCACTATAGGACTTGTCGCTACAAAGCTAGTTGCGCAAAATGATGTTGTCCAGATGCACTTACCTCAATTCGACGCGCCGGGCGTTGCGTTGCGTGGTCGTCTCTTTGGCAAGCCAGCCGTGCTCACTTATCACTGTGACTTATTATTACCGCCAGGACTCTTCAACCGTGTCGTAAATACAGTCGTTGATTTAATGAACAATACGGCGGGGATTTTGTCGAATCACATCGTGACCTATACAAAGGATTACGCGGACAATTCCCCATATCTTTCACGTTACGCCTCAAAACTGACCCCGATCCTGCCTCCGGTCGAATTGCCGGATCCACTCCCCGGCGCGGTCGAGGCGTTTGCAAAGGCACATTACATTAAAGAGAGGCATCCTGTCATTGGCATGGCTGCGCGCTTCGCCGCTGAAAAGGGGATCGAAGTCTTGCTGGATGCGCTTCCAATGATTCTAAAGAAATATCCGAAGGCACAGGTGTTATTCGCGGGGACGTATCAAAACGTAATGGGCGAGCAGGCTTATTCAGATCGCCTCATGCCGCGCATCCACGAATATGAAGCTGCAGGTCATTGGACTTTTTTGGGAAACCTTGAACCTGTTCAAATGGCAGCGTTCTATTCTAATCTGGATGTATTAACTGTTCCATCGTTGAACTCGACTGAGGCCTTTGGACTGGTCCAGATCGAAGCGATGATGAACAGTGTGCCATGCGTGCCATCCGCGCTGCCGGGGGTGAGACAGCCTGTCATGATGCATGGAATGGGACGCGTCGCCAAAATTGGGGATTCGGCTGATTTAGCGGAATCAATCCTTGAGGTCCTGAATGAACCGCAAAAATTCCGCGGAGATGTGGAATCCATTAAGAAGTCATACAATCCCGATTCGATTGCACAGGAATATGAGAAGTTATTCAAGAGGTTGATGGGGTAATGAAAGCAGGCAGGTCTGCCCTTTTCAGAGAAGATATTTCTGACTACCTTCAATCATTGCGATAAGAACTTAATTTCGGTGCGGTCAGGAAGAGCCGAAAAATGTCTGCTAAAATAGACCTTTATGATGAAATCATCTCACACCGAAACACAAAGCCAGCCACTCAACATTGAAAGTGTAAAATCCAAAGATTTTTTATGGCTGAATATTCGAGATTTGCCCTACTTTCGTTCTTTACTGCGGGCAGTGGAAGCGCAGTTTTATCAGGATATCGATCTTACAGCTCCTACACTGGATCTCGGCTGCGGGGAAGGACACTTCGCTGATCTGACCTTCGACCGAAAAATCCAGATGGGTTTGGATCCTTCGCGCGAGTCACTCCAGGAAGCGAGAATGCGCCAAGCCTATTATCTGCTGGCTGAGGCTGATGCCGGCCGGATGCCCTACCCTGACGGATATTTCGCCAGCGTTTTTAGCAATTCAGTGCTTGAGCATATCCCACACGTGGAGCAGGTATTAAGCGAAACAGCTCGTGTATTGAAACCGGATGCATTATTCGTGTTCTGTGTACCCAATCACCGTTTCAATGATTTTCTCTCGATAGCCATGTTTCTGGATAAACTCCGGCTCACTGCACTCGCAAAACTCTACCGTACCTTTTTTACCTATATTTCCCGTCATCGTCATATGGACAGCCCTGAAACCTGGAAGAGCCGCCTGGAGCAGGCCGGATTTGTAGTTGAGAAATGGTGGCACTATTTTCCGCCGAATGCTCTGGCAATGCTCGAATGGGGGCATTACTTCGGGTTGCCATCACTGATCATGCACAAGCTTACCGGTCGATGGATCCTTGTTCGCGAGTACTGGAATCTAATGCCGGTCTATCGCTGGCTACAACCATATGCAAAGGCTGTTGCCTCTGACGATGGTGTATGTACATTCTATATTGCCCGGCGAATTGGATAAGTGGAGTTCGCTCAAGCCGCCGTCCACCTTCGGCACCTCCGGCAAGGCGGCGGCGTCCTCGCCGCCGAGAGCAGATTTCTTAAAGCACTTTCCGATAACCACTTAATAAAGAGAACTGAGAAGCTAAAAGAGGAGTGTTCAGTAAAGAAAGATGAATGACGAAATAAAAGAGACCGATCCATTGGAAGAGCCCAGTGTGCTTGATTACGTTAAATCACTCTTTCGATTTGGCAATGGCGAAAGGATTCAGATCCCTTCTTTTGTGGAAGCTGAGCAGGAAGAATCTCAGCCCGCTCCATTCACTTTGACACAGCCTGAAATAATACCTGCTTCTGAACAAAGACTTCAATCTTTCGACAAAATTCAGGATGAGCCGTCACCCTTTACCCCTCATCCTTCCACGCCTTTCCCCTGGCGTTCCCTGTTTGCACTTTTCCTTGCGCTGCTCGGACAAAATTTCTTCGAGCCACCACAGACTTCTCTAAGCATCGGATATGCTTTTTATATCGCCACATTTTCCTTGCTTGGTTGGGCAATTTATCGCGGCGAATGGACTCTGGCTCCGCTTCCGCCTTCTTCCGAAGGCACAGATCCGCTCACGTATCGCCCACTTCCTTTATTCATCAGCATTGCGTTGGCATTATTGGCATTTATTATATTGGGTGACAACCTGTTCACTTTTACAAATGTTGTGGTCTGGAGTTCCGCGGTTGTATTTCTCTTATCGGCACTCTGGCTAAAAGGGAAAGATACCTGGTCTCTGCAAAAAACAATCGCATTTTTCAAACGCGATCCGTGGACGATCAATATCTCGCGTTGGACGCTGCTCCTGCTGGCTGCAACCGCGCTGGTGTTTTTCTTCCGTTTTTATCAGACCGTTGGCGTGCCACCTGAACCATTTAGCGATCATGCGGAGAAGATACTTGATGTCTATGATATTTCACAGGGGCAAACGTCTATCTTCTTCATTCGCAATACGGGTCGTGAAGGCTTCCAAATGTATTGGACTCTGCTGGTTGCCAGGATTTTTGGCACAGGTCTTTCCTTCACCAGCCTTAAACTTGGCACAGCGATTCTTGGCTTTTTGACGTTGCCCTTTGTTTATTTGCTCGGAAAAGAGATCGGCGGGGCGCGCGTGGGACTGTTCGCTTTTATATTGACCGGGATTAGCTACTGGCCCAATGTGATCAGCCGCGTGGGATTGCGCTTCCCGTTGTATCCACTCTTCGTCGCGCTCACGCTTCTTTTTCTTATCCGCGGCTTGCGGACGCGTAACCGGAACGATTTCCTCCTCTCGGGCCTTTTTTTGGGAATCGGCTTGCACGGATACAGCGCCATGCGGATCGTCCCGTTCGTTGTGGTTGCCATATTCGTGTTGTACTGGTTTCATTCCCAATCACAGGGCGCACGCAGGGAATTACCCATCTGGTTGACGATTCTCGCACTTGTATCCATGTTTGTCTTCCTGCCGCTTTTGCGATACTGGATGGATTATCCTGCAGAATATGGATATCGGGTTTCCACACGCATGACCGGCCTCGAGCAGTCGATCACCGAACCTATCCCGAAAATCTTCCTTTCGAACGTCTGGAACGCGCTCAAGATGTTCAACTATGATAATGGCGAGGTCTGGGTCGCCTCTGTGACCCAGCGCCCCGCGCTGGATGTTATCTCCGGCGCGCTATTCCTGATCGGCTTGGTACTGGTCATTGTTCGCTACATACGCAACCGTCACTGGCTTGATCTGCTTTTGCTGGTTTCCATTCCACTGCTGCAATTGCCGTCCACTCTTTCGCTGGCGTTCCCAAACGAAAACCCCACGCTCAATCGCGCGGGTGCTGCGTATATACCGGCATTCATCCTCGGGGCGATGGCGCTTGATGGCCTGCTGACCAGCTTCGGGCGTGGAAGGATGCGAAGCGTCCTCGTGTGGATAATCTCAGGAGTCCTGCTTTATGCCTCTGCTTCCCAAAGTTATGACCTGGTCTTCCGGGAATATAAAGAGTTTTTCCGCGAGGCTTCATGGAATACATCCGATATAGCCAGGGTGATCAAGGAGTTCGAACTAACTTTTGGCAGGACAGATACCATATGGGTGGTGCCGTTCCCACATTGGGTAGATACCCGCCTGCCGGCCGTTTGGGTGGGCATTCCAGATCGCGACATGGCGATGTGGCGTGAGAACCTGCCAGACACGGTAGAATTAACAGGACCAAAGCTATTTATGGTGAAGGCTGATGTTGAAAACCCGGACGGGAACGATCAGGAATCATTGAACGTCTTGCGAGAGCTATACCCAAATGGGCAGTTGCGAATGTTTGACTCAGACGTGCCCAGGCATGATTTCTGGATTTTTCTTGTGCCAAATCAATAACACTCGGTGGTTGAGTAGTCCCGCGAGATTTTTGCGGGACGTATCGAAACCACCTATTAGCAAAAATACTTTATGTAATATGCTGGTTTCGATATGGCGGACGAACACCGCCTACTCAACCAGCGAGTAATTAATCAATGAATCGAGATAAATACTTCTGGCTTTATGATGTTCTCTTCCTGCTTGTGCTTGTACTGGCAGGCTATTTGCGTTTGACAGGTGTGGATTGGGGTGAGGCACAGCACCAGCATCCTGATGAAAATCATTTCACCAGTGTGCTCGAAAGCCTGCGCGCGCATGAATGTGATGACCCAGCCATTCCCGTGGAAGCATGCCCGCCAGAGCAAAAACGCTGGATCAGTATCGGGGACTATTTTAACTCTTCTACTTCAACGCTGAATCAATATAATCGTGGCTTCTCCTTTTATGTCTATGGCAACCTGCCAATGACCATTACCCGCATTGCCGCGGAAGCCTTCGATCAAACAAACTTAAGAATATTCGGCCGTCAGGTCTCCGCGCTCACAGACCTGCTTGCTATTTTGTTCCTATACCTGATCGTCTCGCACATGTATGGACGACATGTTGGACTCCTTGCATCCTTATTCTCAGCATTGACAGTGATGCAGATCCAGCAATCCCATTTCTTTACGGTGGATTTGTTTGTTAACACGTTTGCATTTATCGCAATCTATTTTGCGGTCTTGATTTTGGAGAATAAGACAGAGAGTGGAAAGGATGGATTGGAGGCTCCTGTCGCTGTGCCAGGGAGTGTTAGTGACTCTGGTGGGATGGGAGATAACTTGCAATCTATCGTCTCTGATACACAATTCACAAACATTCAATCCCCAATTTCCAGTTCTCCAATTATTAATTTCCGGTCGCTGATCTCTGATCGAGACTTCCTGTTTAGCCTTGGCTTTGGTGTCGCGTATGGTATGGCATTGGCGTCCAAAGTCAATATATATCCATTGGCAATTCTATTACCAGCCGCGTTTGTGCTGCGCTATGTTATCAATAAAAAAGAAGCTGCTGCGTTAGGCGGCGTCCCCGCCGCCGGTACCGCTGCGCGGCATCTTCGAGACGGCGGCTTGGGCATTTCCAATTACTGGTTGATCATTCTTGCCTGTCTGATCGCTGGTGGACTGGTGTCATTCATCTCCTTCCGGATCTTCCAGCCCTATGCCTTCGATGGATTACTGCCCAGTGAACAATGGATCACGAATATTCAGGAACAACGCGCACAAGCTACGGGCGAGGGAGACGTTCCGTGGAACTTGCAATGGGCGCGGCGCACTCATTTATATTCGTTCACGAACTTAACACTTTACGGTCTTGGGCTTCCGCTTGGCATTCTCGCCTGGGCTGGCTTTCTCTATATGGGCTGGCGCATCCTCAAAGGCGAATGGCGTCACGCTTTGCTCTGGGGATGGACGGCAATTTATTTCCTCTGGCAGTCTCTTCAGTTCAACCCAACGATGCGCTATCAACTGCCGATCTATCCGCTGTTGGTGATGATGGCAGCCTGGGTGGTATTCCAGCCGATCCGCAATAGACAAGACTCAATTGATACGCAACACATAATACGCAATACACAATACTCCCTACGTAATCCGTACTTCGTATTGCGTACCCTCATTACCATCATCGTCGTTGGCTTAACCGCCGCCTGGGCATTTGCCTTTCACAGCATCTATTTGCGACCCGAACCCCGTATCGCAGCTTCACGCTGGATCTATCAGAATGTTCCTAGTCCCATTAATTTGAAGATTGAAAGAACAGATGCCCCAATATACAATCAGCCTCTATCATTTCCTGCCGGAATTTATATCCAGCCAGATTCACCATATCAGACCACATTCACTGCCCAAAACGATGGTTTGTTAAAGGAAATTCTGCTCGCTCATGTTGCGACTGCTCCAGATCAAGCATCGTCACAGCTGTATTTGACTATATGGCAAGACCTGAACGCTCCGCAGCCTCTTGCATCAGCTTTTACAACAATGCCATTTGAGAATGAGTTGAATGGTATATCGCAAGTAGCCAATTTCGATCAATCTCCTGTTTTAACAGCGAATCAAATCTATTATCTGAAGTTGGAAACGAACGTTCCTGATGGAAGAGTGAACGTCTGTGGTCCCCTGAATATATTGATTCAGGGTGTCGATCAGGAAATGGAACAAGTCATTGATCTATCAGCACCCTGTACTGTTGGTCCTGACACTCCATATATAGCAACGTTTATTCCACAAACTACGGGCACCCTCAATACAATTGTGCTGGAACATGTTACAAATCTAAATTCAACTGCAATGTCCAACGCCCGCACTTTAAGTCTTTTTATTTCAAAGCAGCCAAATTCAACGGTTGAGGAATCGATCGCAAGAGCTTCCCTGACCGGGAATTTTGCGGCGTCTCAGGACCCGCGTGGTGATTCATATACCTTAACCCTTGATCAGCCTATTGAAGTCGAACGCGATACACAATATTACCTTCAACTTGAAGTCGATTCCGGCTTGCTTTCCTTAACCGGCGCATCCATCTCAAACGAAACAGATTACGACTATGGACTCCCTTTCCGCCTGGACAGCTACGACGCATTCGGCGGTATCTATCGCGGTGACCTCAACTTGCAAGTCTATTGGGACGATAATGCGGAGAAACTCACTCGTTTTGTAACAACGCTCGACCAGACCGATACCATCTTCATCCCCACCAATCATCAATACGCGCAGATCACGCGCGTGACGGAACGATACCCGCTTACCACACTTTACTATCGCGAGCTGATTGGCTGTCCAGAAGACAAGGATATCATCTGGTGTTATCACACCGCGAAACCGGACCAGTTCAAAGGTCGATTAGGATTCGATCTCGTTGCCGTCTTTGAAACGTATCCAACGCTTGGTCCAATCGTCATCAATGATCAGTGGGCAGAGGAAGCCTTCACGTTCTACGATCATCCAAAAGTGTTGATCTTCAAAAAGGGTGAAGATTTCAACGTCGCGCAAGTACAGTCCATTCTCAGCACTGTGGATTTAACGAAGGTTGTCCGGCTCACCCCAACTCAATTCAATGATTACTCCAATCTGCTTTTACCAGCAGATAAACTCGCTCAACAGCGCGCCGGTGGAACGTGGTCTGAGTTATTCAGTTATGATTGGATACAAAATCGCTATCCTGTCTTGGGCCTGGTGATCTGGTATCTTTTTATTTTCATACTAGGGTTGGCAGTTTATCCATTGATACGACTGGCGATGCCTGGGCTTGCAGATAAAGGTTACCCTCTCAGCCGTGCGTTGGGATTGGTCCTCTTTGGTTATCTTGCGTGGATGGCTGGTTCAGTTGGAATCCCATACACGCGCCTTTCAATCGCGGTCATCTTCAATCTCATACTCATCACTGGGCTTCTACTTGCGCGTTATCAAAGTGATGAGATCCGTGAAGAATGGAGAAACAATCGCAAGTACTTCCTCATGGCAGAGGGACTCTTCCTTGCCTTCTTCCTGATCGATTTATTGATTCGCTTCGGCAATTCGGATATGTGGCATCCCGCCAAAGGCGGCGAGCGTCCGATGGATTTTTCCTATTTCAACGCGATCATCAAGAGCACATCCTTCCCACCTTACGATCCCTGGTTTGCAGGCGGGTACATCAATTATTACTATTATGGTTTTGTGCTGGTCGCCACACCAGTAAAACTACTGGGTATCGTTCCCACAATTGCATACAACTTCATTTTGCCAACATTATTTGCCATAGTCGGTATTAATGCTTTCTCTATCGGGTGGAATCTTCTCGCCAGCAGTCCCCTCTCCCAGCGGGAGAGGGCGGAGGGTGAGGGAGAAACAAGTTACCCTTCACCATTTACCGCAGGAATTTCCGCCTCATTCCTTACCATCCTCCTCGGCAATCTTGGCACGATCCAGCTCCTTTATCAAAGGCTGCAACAACTCGGCGCGCTTGATCAATTTACTACTGATGCGACTATCCTTCAACGTTGGACGTGGGCCCTTCAGGGACTTCTGTTGACTCTCAAAGGCTCCTCGCTTCCAATCGGATTTGGAGACTGGTACTGGAACCCAAGCCGAGTCATCCCTCCCGGCGGAGGGAACGAGATCACCGAATTTCCGTTGTTTACCTTCCTCTACAGCGACCTGCACGCGCATATGATTGCGATGCCGCTTGCATTGCTCGCATTGAGTTGGGCACTCGCCGTCTTAGGCGGCCGCGCCAAATGGAAGAATCCGTTGGCGGCTGGGTTGGGATTCGCAGTCGGCGGTCTCGTGATCGGCGCGTTGTATCCCACCAATCTATCAGATATTTACACCTTCCTACCCATTGGCCTCGCAGCAGTCGGGTATACCATTTGGCGATACACAGATGGAGTTTCCACTGCAAAACGTATTGTACTTGTCATCGGAGCATTGGTTACACTGACCATTTTATCGTTTGTTCTGTATCAACCTTATCGCGATTCATACAGTCAGGCGTATAGCGCGCTTGACCCATGGAGGGGTCCATACACACCGCTCTGGTCATATCTCACGCATTGGACAGTGTTCCTGTTTATCGTGGCTTCATGGATGGCATGGGAAACGCGCGAGTGGATGGCCTCAACTCCCGTTTCAGCGTTGCGAAAACTGAAACCTTATCAACTACTGATTGTGAGCGCTTTGGTTATATTTGTGCTAACCTTGTTTGCACTTCAATTCCAGCAGCTCGGACCAGACGTTGAACATAGAGGAACAAGCGTTGGCTGGATCGCTTTGCCTCTGGCGGCGTGGGCGGGTGTATTGTTGCTACGTCCGAACCTGTCTGATTCAAAACGATTCGTGTTGTTCCTGATCGGCACTGCATTGCTTATTACGATTGTTGTGGATGTTGTGGTTGTGCGCGGTGACATCGGCCGCGCAAATACGATATTCAAGTTCTACTTGCAGGCATGGATGTTATTGGCAGTCAGCGCGGGTGCCGCATTCGCATGGACGCTGCCCGCGTTCTTCAAATGGCTCCCAGGCTGGCGCGTTTTCTGGCAGACAGCTATGATCCTTCTCATTGCTGGCGCGGCGTTATTTACTGCGAGCGGCACAGCCGGCAAAATACGCGACCGTTGGATTGTTGAAGCCCCGCGTACGATTGACTCGATCACCTTCATGAACTATGCAAATTACGATGACTTTGGTCAACGCCTGGATCTGCGCGAAGATTACCGCGCCATCCGTTGGATGCAGGACAATGTAAAAGGCTCACCTGTAATCGTCGAAGCCAACTGCCCTGAGTATCGCTGGTGCACACGTTACACGATTTATACAGGCTTGCCTGGCGTGGTTGGCTGGAATTTCCATCAACGCCAGCAACGTGCCTTTAACTCTACCTGGGTGGAGGCTCGTGTTGCCGAGGTCGGCAATTTTTACGGCACGATTGATATTGAAGCGGCCCGCGATTTTCTCGAGCGGTATGATGTGCGCTATATCATCGTCGGTCAGTTGGAACGCGCAGCATATAAATCTGAGGATCAAGGCAATGGACTTTCAAAGTTTGAAGAATTCGATGGAACGTACTGGAACGAGGTATACCGGGATGGTAATACGGTCATCTATGAGGTAAAGTCTTGATCTTTCACATTACATCACGCACTGAATGGGAAGAGGCACAGCAACGCGGTGACTATCGCGCCGAAAGCCTGGCAACGGAGGGATTCATCCATTGTTCGACTCCTTCGCAGGTTTTGCCTGTTGCGGAGAATTTCTATAAAGGACAAAGCGGACTCATCCTCCTCATCATCGAACCGACGCTTCTTTCCTCGACTTTGAAATGGGAGCCACCATCCGGCGGAACTCCACCTGCGGGCGTCCCAGAAGGAGATTCATTTCCACATGTCTATGGACCAATCAATTTGAATGCCGTGATCAAAGTCCTTGACTTCGAGCCAAACACTGATGGCATGTTCACCATTCCCGCCAACCTGTAACTCACAATTCGTAATTCGCAACTCGTTTCATCAAATCGTAAACACTTGCACCGCACGTGATTTGCTAAGCAAATCATGCAGGTATCTGAAATCGTAAATCTGAAATCGTAAATCGAAATGCTTTCCTTCCTCTCCTGGTACATCCTCATCACCTTTCTCGGCTGGCTCACCTTTCCGCTTGCCTATCAACTCTTCCCCGCCTTGACCGATCGCGGTTACACTCTTTCACGCGCCTTCGGTCTGTTGGTCTGGGGATATATCTTCTGGCTGTTTGCATCACTCGGCATCGCACAAAACGATATAGGCGGGCTGCTGCTTGGGCTGGTCATCCTGGGAGGATTAAGCGCATGGTCAATCGTCAATCGTAAATCCGAAACACTTGCACCTGGCGCAAGTGCAGGTGTCGTAAATTGGCTTGACTCGAATCGCCGTCTCATTATCACCACCGAACTCCTCTTCCTCACAGCCTTCGTCCTTATGGCATTTTTCCGCGCTGCAAACCCGGAAATCGTTGGCACTGAAAAACCAATGGAATTGATGTTCATCAACGGCATCATGAACTCGCCGACATTTCCTCCGCGTGATTTGTGGCTATCAGGATATTCGATCTCGTATTATCACTTTGGTTATGTGATGACATCCATGCTTGCCCTGTTCACAGGTGTGCCAGCGACAATAGCCTTCAACCTGATGATCGCGTTGATCTTCGGCTTGAGCGCAGTCGTGGCTTATGGGATTCTATATAATCTTCTCGCTAATCCCCAAACTCATCAGGCAACGGATCATTCTGAAGCGAAGCGGAGTGGACGCAACAAGAAGCAAATTGCCAATCTTTCCTCTTTCCTCTTTCCTCTATTTGGTCCTCTCTTCCTCCTCCTCATTTCAAACGTTGAAGGCTTTCTCGAAGTATTGCATCGCAAAGGATTCTTCTGGCAATTCAATGCAGATGGTTCGGCATCATCGCGTTTTTGGACCTGGCTCGATATGAAAGAATTGAGTGAGGTACCGGCACAGCCCCTCCAATGGATTCCCGAGCGCTTCTGGTGGTGGTGGCGCGCCTCACGCGTCATACAGGATTATGACTTGAATGGCACATTCCGGGAAACCATAGATGAGTTCCCATTTTTCTCCTATCTGCTTGGGGATCTGCATCCACATGTACTGGCGATGCCTTTCACATTGCTGGCAATTGCTGTTGCATTAAATCTCTTCCTTGGCGGCTGGCGCGGGAACATGGATCTCTTTTTCGGTCAATTACGCATTAGCAGGACAGGTTTTCTTGTCATCGCGCTGGTATTGGGCGGGCTGGCTTTTCTCAATACCTGGGATATCCTCGTCGCTGCAGCGTTGATCGTTTTCAGCTACGGGCTGGCTCGGGTCCGTGAGGCAGGCTGGAGTTGGGAAAGAGTCGAAGATGTCCTGTTGCTGGGAATCCCCGCAGCGATCACAGCCTTTGTAATGTATCTTCCGTTCTATATCGGTTTTGATTCGCAGGCAGGTGGGCTTACACCAAACTTTATGTACCCAACGCGCGGCGCGCATCTGTGGGTGATGTGGGGTACGCTTTTTATCCCGCTCTTTGCGTTTCTCATTTATCTGTGGCGAAGTGGTACGCCTGCACATTGGCGCGCAGGGATTTTTGGGACACTCGGTATTCTGCTCACGCTCCTCGCCGTGATGTTCCTGATTGGTCTCCTTGCGTTGAGACTGAAACCCGATCTTGTTGACCCGATCTTGCAGTCACAAGGACTGGATGTCAGTGCATTTATTACTAATAGCATGATACGAAGGTTGACATATATCGGAAGTCTGATTACGTTGATGGCTTTAATGATCCCAACTTTTTCGTTTCTGGCAAAAGCCAATGATGATTCAGAGACAACGGACAATTCCATCGTCAATCAGCCGTCGTCAATATTCTTTGTACTTCTGCTCATCTCTCTCGGATCACTCCTCATCCTCGGTCCCGACTTTATTTACCTGCGTGATAATTTCGGATATCGCATCAACTCGGTCTTTAAGTTTTACTATCAGGCATGGATATTGTTGAGTCTCGCCTCAGCTTACGGGATCGTTGTCCTGCTTCGACGCTTCGACAATAGGACTCATCATTCATCTTCTTTCAGGGCACGGCACGGCGGAGCGAACATCGTATTCAGTGTACTCTTCACTATTGTGCTGATCGTTGGTCTGACATACCCCGCGCTAAGCATCTTCAGCAAGACCAACAATTTCAAACCTCCGTTTGGCTACACCCTCGATGACTTCGACCGTGTGCAACGAGAGAATCCAGAGGAAGCAGCGGCAATACAATGGCTGCGATCCGCGCCGGATGGTGTAATTGTCGAAGCTGTTGGTGGAAGCTATTCATCACAAGGGCATGGGCGCATTTCCATTTATACAGGTCTGCCGACTGTATTGGAGTGGCCTGGGCATGAAGGTCAATGGCGCGAACAAGCCCTGCAAGGGTCGCGCCAACAGGACATCGAAACCTTGTACTCCACAACCGATTGGGTCACTGCACAGGACATAATCAATCGCTACAACATCCGTTATGTTTTTGTAGGCAATCTTGAACGAAGTTCCTATCGCGTGAGCGAAGATAAATTCAATAGTTTTCTAAAACCTGCTTTTCAGCAGGGAATTGTGACAGTTTACGAAGTGCCATAATGTTCGCCACAGAGTCGCGGGGACACAGAGATAAAAATCTCTGTGACTCTCTGGTCTTCTCAAAGTAGCTTGACAAATAGGCCCTTTTGGAACGCGAACACCTGCACTGCACCAAACGCAGTGCGGTGCATGTGTATCACGAATGAGCGAATTTCGCGAATTTTAATAGGCTTATTCGTGCCATTCGTACATTTGCACAATTCGCGTTAAGAATTTTTCGACTTTGAGAAAGTCATGTCTGTGACTCTGTGTCTCAGTGGCAAACCAATCAATCGAGGGTAAAATATCTTTATGAATTCCTCCCGACTTAAAAACGAAGGCTGGCTGTATTGGCTAGCCTTTCTTCTCGCCCTGGGTTTTCGATTCATCCAACTTGGTGCAAGCCCTTTAACCGACTCTGAAGCAAATTTGGCTCTACAAGCCCTGCATATTGCGCAGGGCAAGAGTCCGTTGCTTGATCCTCAGCCTGCATACATTCTCTTTACCAGTATTCTTTTTGCGATCATCGAAAGCACGAACTTTATGGCGCGCTTCGTCCCTGCACTGATTGGGAGTACGCTTGTCTTTGTTCCTTATTTCTTTCGTGAAAAGATCAACGCACGTCCCGCTTTGATCCTTGCCTTCCTCTTTGCATTTGATCCCGGGCTTGTCGCGCTCTCGCGCCAGGCAGGTGGAACAATCCTTGCAGTAACGTTTCTGCTGTTTGCCTGGGGGATGTGGATCAATCGACGCGCCATCCCAACCGGAATTTTCGCAGGCTTGGCGCTTCTCTCTGGACCTTCGCTGTGGGCTGGTATCCTCGCCCTCGCGCTCACACGGTTTTTCTTACAAGGAATGCAATCAAGGATCAACACCGATCAGTCATCAATCGAAAATCGTAAATCGGAACTCGTAAATCAAGAATCCCCAATTACTAATTACCAATTACAACCCGCCCTCCTCTCTCTCATCCTCACCCTCCTCCTCGGCGGCACACTCTTCTTTCTCTCACCCAATGGACTCAGCGCGTGGCTTTCGTCTCTGCCGGAATATTTGGCAGGCTGGGTCTCGCCTTCTGCGATGACACCGGGACGTATGCTGCTGGCTTTTTTTGTGTATGAGCCACTGGGACTTTTCATCGCAGCGCTTTCGATCATTCGCGGCTTTCGAACGAAAAGCGAACATATCAATCGTTTGAGTCTCTGGCTTGGTGTCTCATTACTTCTTGGGATCTTTTATCGGCAAGCCACCGGACTCGTCTGGGTTATTGTCCCATTACTCACACTCGCTGCAATGGAGCTCTCGCGCAGTATGAACATCCGTTCTGAGGAACGTGTGGAAGTTGGCGTGGTCGTCATGGCAGTACTTATTCTTTTGATATATATCTGGTTTAACATTTCCAATATTGCTGTCAATCCATATACCCAGATTCCTGCTGTGATGCCGTTCTTTGGTGAAGTCCAAAATCCGCGCTACATGATCCTGTATGGCGCATCAGCAATACTTATTGTGTGCATTATGATGGTGGGGTTTGGCTGGTCGCCGCGTACTGCGAGGCTTGGTACTGCATGGTCTTTTACGATCTTTTTCAGCGTTTACAGCCTCGCCGCAGCCTGGGGCGCAAGCGGATTAAGAAACCCAACCGGCGTGGAATTATGGACCCCAGACCCAAAACCTCTCCAGGCAGATTTGCTTCTCGCCAGCGTGAACGATATCTCTGAATTCAGTCTCGGTCACGTGAACTCTCAACCTGTCACCATTATGGGAATCGATTCGCCCGCACTGGAGTGGGTCCTGCGAAACCATGCAGTGGAGGTTGTTTCAGCGCTTGACCCGCAGGTCGCGCCGCCGCTTGTCATCACGCCACCCATGGACGACCTAAGCCTGCCATCCGCTTATCGCGGGCAGGATTTCACCTGGAGACAAACACTATTATGGGATCAAATCCGAAACCCCGATTGGTGGAGCTGGCTGGTCTATCGTCAACTGCCAAGAGAAAATGAAATGATCGTCTTATGGGCACGCGACGATCTGTTCCCAGATGCGCGCGAAAATACTGCTCCTTGAGTGAAGCTATAGGGATGATAATCAGAGTTACCGATTTCCGTTCGTCTAACCACTGAGACACGGAGACACTGAGAAAAATCAAAAACTCCGTGACTCCGTGTCTCAGTGGTTCAGAAAGGAGTTTGCAATCGTTATTATTTGCTTATGAAAGAGATCTATAACACAATGCCTTCTTCCAACCGACCTTCCATGATCGCCATTGACGGGCCCGCTGCGTCAGGAAAATCCACGATCGGTTTACGACTTGCCAGCGCGCTTGGTTATCTTTTTTTTGATACGGGCCTAATGTATCGCGCCGTCACTTGGCTCGCGCTGGATCACGATATGAACCTCCACGATGAAGCCGCGATCACTGCATTGGCGGAGAAAACACAAATTGATGTCGCGCCAGCCTCAAAGTCCGATGGGCGCGCTTGTGATGTACTTGTTGCAGGAAGGGATATTACCTGGCAAACACGCCTGCCCGAAGTGGATGCGAACGTTTCTGTCGTCTCTGCCTATCGCGGAGTTCGCGCCGCGTTGAGTTCACAACAAAGGCGCATCGGGAAACGCGGTCAGATTGTGATGGTCGGGCGCGATATTGGAACGGTCGTGTTGCCTGATGCGGATCTAAAAATTTATCTCGATGCCAGTGCCGAGGAACGCGCAAAGAGACGATATGATGAAATCATCGCGCGCGGCGGATCAGCGGACTATCATAATATTCTTGCCAAAGTGATCGAACGTGACCGCATCGATTCGACCCGCGATGTGGCTCCGTTAAAAGCAGCTGAAGATGCCGTTGTGCTTCACACCGATAAACTCACTGTAGATGAGGTTTTTGAACAGGTAATAGCTTTATGCAAATGAGTGACACGGACGTGTATCATGTGCCATTTCAATTTCGGGTCAGCAGACCAATTTTAAAGCCAGTCTTCCGCGCCATTTTCCGTATGTTGGCAAGTGTAAAGATTGTTGGGAAGGAAAATATTCCATATGGTAAACCTTATGTCGTTGCCATAAATCATATCTCGATCTTCGACCCTCCATTTGCAGGCGCGTTCTGGCCCGAACAACTGGAAATCATTGGCGCAGCAGATGTGTTCGATAAGCCCAGTCAGGGCTGGCTGCTAAAAGCATACGGGGTAATTCCAGTGCATCGCGGTGATTATGATCGCGTATTGCTTACTAAAATCGTTCGCATTCTGAAATCGGGCTTTCCACTTTTGATCGCACCGGAAGGTGGTCGTTCACATGTGCCTGCAATGCGCCGTGCAAAACCAGGCGTGGCTTACATCATTGAACAGACAGGTGTGCCTGTATTGCCTGTTGGGCTTGTGGGAACGACCAAAGATTTCTGGCAGCGCGCCAAACGCGGTGAAAAACCACCGCTCGAAATGCAGATCGGCAAACTCATTACCCTGCCTGAGATAACAACCAAAGGGACAGCAAGACACACAGCGCGGCAGAAAAACGCGGACCTGGTCATGTTTCATCTCGCTGGACTTCTCCCTGAGGAATATCGCGGCGTCTATGCAGAATCAGCCATCCTCCCCGCCTAAACCTGTCACCGATGTGTGGCAGCCCGACCTGGTCGCGTTGCCGCGCCTTACTTTTGCTCGCCGCGCGTTTCGGATTTTCTTTCGCGGGCTGGCAAAACTCGTCACATTCTTTACGATGCGTCCCATTGTAAGTGGACTGGAAAATTTCCCGAAGCGCGGACCTGCCTTGATCGTCATCAATCATCTTGGTGATGCGGATGTAGTTTTGGTAGGCGCTTCGATCCCGACAACCATTGATGGAATGGGAAAGATCGAATTGATCGATGAGTGGGTAGGACCTATTTTGCGCGCATACGGAGTCATCTGGGTGCATCGCGGCAGACCAGATCGCCGCGCCTTACGCGCTGCATTGGATGCGTTAGCCCAGGGACGTATGGTGGGGCTTGCACCTGAGGGGAGGCAATCTGTCACTGGCGGTCTGGAGGATGGTAATGAAGGCGCGGCTTTCCTGGCGATGAAATCTGGCGCGCCGATCGTTCCAATTGCAATGACGGGTACAGAAAATGAAAATACCTATGGTCATTTGAAAAGATGGAAGCGAGCACGCGTCACATTGACAGTGGGGAAACCGTTCCTTTTGCGGGAACAGGCTGATCGTCAGGCAATGCTGCGTGAGGGAACGCGGCAGATCATGGAATCGCTGGCAAATCTTCTTCCCGAATCCTATCGCGGGAATTACAAACCTAATTCAGAGAGTGGCTAATATCAATAAAACAAACATTCCGTCATTGCGAGGAGGGCTGGTGGTTGAGACGCAAGCAGTCGAAACCCAGCCTGACGAAGCAATCTCCAATCCCGTAAGGGACGCTGCGCGGCTTCGCCCTAACGGGCTCGCAACACCTGCATGATTTGCTAAGCAAATCACACGCAGGTGCAAGTGTGACGGGTTATGTCCTGGGTTTTAGGTACTCTCCCAATTCATAGTAACTTCCTTGCGCCTGAATTAACGCTATAATCGTTGCTTATGCAATTCCTGGCAACGCTGTTGACGCATCTTGCCTATTTAAATCCCATTCCTCTTGCAGGATGGCTGGTATGGCTTGGGCTGGCAGGGCTGCTGGGGCTTGCTCTTCAAAATTGGCGGAAATATCAACCTAAATGGAATACGCGCGCCTGGGTGATATTCGCCGCGTTGATTTTTGGGACACTCATTGCAACTTTATTTTTCGGTTTGGAATTTTCGACAGGTTCTGCCCTGCCAGTACCCGGCTTGCCTGATGACCCGCCGGGCTCCACCATGATGATCTTTTCTGCGTTACCATGGACGTTGGCAGGCGGCTTGCTGGGTCCGTTTGCCGCGGCAGGGTTGGGAATGTTGAGTGGGTTGTTACGCGGGATATGGGATACACACAGTCTTTTCACAATGATTGACCTGGGTTTAATGGGAACTTTGTTCGCAGTCGCGAACCGGCAGCGTTATCGCACATTCATCTATCGATTATTAAGACAACCTCTGATAAGCGCATTAAGCCTTACGTTATTCCATGCTTTGCTCTTTGTGTTGAGCGCGTTCTTTACTGTTTCCACCACTGCATCTGTTACTGAAAGATTGGATTACGCGTTGAGTAATCTCGGAGTGGCAAGCATTGCCTTTGGTGGAGAGATGCTGATCGCGGGTCTGGCTGCACAGGTGATCGCGTCCGTCTTTCCGTCGCGTTGGGGTGAGTTGGGTATGCTCCAGCCTTCGCCAGCAGAAAAAAGTATCGAGACTCGTTTCATTTTCGGCACAGGCACAATCGTTTCCATTCTCCTCATTACACTTCTGGTTGGTGATTGGGTGGTTGCTGGTACAGCGGCGCGCAATCTATTAAGAGATCGGCTTAAGAGTTCAGCAGAACTGGCATCGCAAAATGTTCCATTCTTTCTCGAGACGGGCCAAAACCTTGCTGCACAAATCGCAAACGATCCACGCTTGCAGGATCCAAATGCTGATGTCTCCGCGATCCTCAGTGAACGTATTCAATCCATCCCATACTTCAATCAACTCGTCGTGATTGACATGCAGACTCGGAACATCATTGCAAGTTATCCAGCCGAACCCATATTTCAGATTACCAGACCAGAAGAGGATGGTTTGTCCCTGATCCAACAGGGTGTGCCGAATCAAATTTATACAGTTCCCCCAGCTGAGGCAGGAGGCGCGGCGGGTACATCTTTTCTCGCAGCCATTCCGCAAATGGGACGTGTTGTAATCGGCCGCACTTATTTGAGCGCGAATCCATACACTCGCTCACTTGTCAATAACCTCAACAGCCTTGCTGAGGTAAATGGTGAAGGTAAGTTAATTGCGGATGGCATGATCGTTTATCACTCCCAGGCAACACAAACATGGACTCCGTATCAGGGCGAAGGCAGTGATGCACCTGCCTTCTTTGACGAACCCGCCTCTCTTGGGACCCGACAACTGGTCTATTATCAACCGGTGGAGGGCTATCCCTGGGCAGTTGTGCTCACCATCCCCGCGCAGGCGGCACAGCAACTTGCAATTAACATTGCATTGCCAATCTCACTGATGATCATCTTGCTCGGCATCGTCGCGTTGATCTCGATGCGTGTGAATCTACGCGCGGTAACTGGCTCATTGCAGAGCCTTGCAACAGAAGCAGGACACATTGCAACTGGCAGGCTGGATCGCCCGCTTAATACTGAAGGTGTGGATGAACTCGGTGAACTGCGGCGCGCTTTCGAGCAAATGCGCGTTAGTTTACAGGCCCGCCTTCAGGACCTCAACCGTCTGTTAGTTGCCAGTCAGGGTGTTGCTGCGAGTCTCACACTTGGCGATGCGCTGCGCCCTGTGCTTGAAGCAGTGATCGATAACGGCGCGAGTTCTGCGCGCGTGGTGCTCGTGCGCGATATGCTTCCCACCACCGTCGAAACGCCTCTCCGTTTTGCAGATGGAATTGAGCAGGATGTGTACATGCATCTCGATCAACAAATCCTTGCACTTACCGAAGAGCAGGAGCGATTGGTGATGGCGACTCTTTCACGGACGCGCGGCTTGATGATGGACCCCAACCTGCCTCACCCTGAATCTTTGATCGCGATCGCGCTGCGGCATGAGAGTCGTTTTTATGGCGTTCTCTGGGCAGCCTATAACCAGCAGCGTATCTTTTCCGAGGCAGATATCCGTTTTATCAACACACTTGCAAGCCAGGCTGCACTGGCAGTTACAAATATCCGTTTGTTCCTGACTGTTGAGGTGAGTCGGCGTCAGCTTGAAGCGATTCTTAACTCCACACCAGACCCGGTTTTGGTCACAGATGCGTCGAACCGCATGATATTGGCGAACCCGGCCGCGGGTCACGTTTTTGGCGTAACGATCCGCAGGGGCGAGAGACCCGATGTTGAGCGGACGATTCAAGTGAAGGCATTGAATGAATTGCTTCTGGCATCCACCGCAGAGCGGCGTTCAGCGGAGATCCGCATGCCCGATGGGAAAACGTATCTCGCCATGGCATCCGCGATGACGGCTGATGGCAGGACGATCGGTCGTGTGTGTATTTTGCGGGATGTGACACAACTCAAAGAGATTGATACGTTAAAGTCTGATTTCGTCGCAACGGTAAGCCATGACTTGCGTTCGCCTCTCACACTGATGCGCGGTTATGCAACCATGCTTGAGATGGCTGGCGCTCTAAATGAACAGCAAAAGAGTTATGCAAAGATGATCGTGCAGGGTGTGGATAACATGGCGAAGCTGGTCAATAACCTGCTTGATCTAGGTCGTATTGATTTCGGTGTTGGCTTGCAGGTTGAGAGCATCCCGGTGCTTGATATTCTGGAGCGTGTGACAGGCAGCTTGCAAATGCATGCAAAGCAAAAGCATATCTCATTAGGTGTGGAAATCCCGAAAGATATGCCACATGCGATTGAAGCAGATCAATCCCTGTTGCATCAGGCGATCTATAACCTTGTGGAGAATGCCCTCAAATATACACCCGACGGCGGAGAGGTCATGATTGAACTTCAAACATCCGCGTCTGCATTGACGTTTGCAGTGCAGGATAGCGGCATTGGCATTCCAAAAAGTGATCTGCCTCGTTTGTTTGAAAAGTTCTATCGCGGCACCAATCGCGAGGCACTGGCTCAACGCGGCACCGGTCTTGGGCTTGCAATTGTCAAGTCCATTGCTGAACGTCATGGGGGCAAGGTTTGGGTTGAGAGTGAACTCGGCAAAGGAAGCACTTTTCATTTGCAGGTTCCACTTGAACAGCCCAACGAACTCCAGAGTGGTTAACGTATAAAATCGGCTTATAATGTAAAACGCTCGAAAGCGAGAGTATCTTTGATACAGATATGAATGATCCTGAAGGCAATCAAGATACATCATTAATCCATCGTACCACCGGGCAGACGCCATCACGTAATATCAGTCATTTCCTGATCGGCCGCCCGCTCCCGACTGCCGACGCGGCGCATCAGACCATTCGCAAGCGCGTCGGCCTGGCGGTCTTTGCATCCGACGCGCTCTCCTCCACTGCGTATGCCACGCAGGAGATCCTCGTCATCCTTGCCGGCGCGGGGGCGATGGCGTTTGGTTACGTCTTCCCAATTTCGATTGTCATTGTTGGCTTGCTTGCCATCGTGGTCATCTCTTATGAGCAAATCATCCATGCCTATCCCGATGGCGGCGGCGCATACATTGTGGCGTATGATAATCTTGGTCGCTCCCCTGCGCTCGTTGCCGCCGCGGCGTTGTTGATTGACTATATTTTGACGGTATCCGTCTCGGTCTCTTCGGGGGTGGCGCAAATCACATCTGCGTACCCGCAATTATTTGAATATCGCGTGCTTATGGCGGTTGTTTTCGTAGCCTTTATTACGTTCATTAACTTGCGCGGGGTCAGGGAAGCGGGCGCGGCGTTTGCCATTCCAAGTTATTTTTTCATCTTGATCATGTTCCTGATGATCGGGACCGGATTATACAGGGGGTTCAGCGGCTCGCTGGGAGCGGTGATTGATCCGCCGCATATCGAACATTTGGGCGAATCCATTTTGAGCAATGCGGCTTTTGCCTTCCTCCTGCTGCATGCTTTCTCCAGCGGCACCGCGGCGTTGACCGGCGTGGAAGCCATCTCCAACGGCATCACGGCGTTCAATGAACCGCGCAGCCGCAATGCCGGGATTACATTGATCCTGATGGCTTTCATTCTCGGTATATTGTTTATGGGCATTTCATTCCTTGCGCGCGAAATCCAGGCAGTGCCTTCGGAAGCGGAAACGGTCGTCTCACAATTGGCGCGTACGATCTTCGATGGACAAGGCATACTCTATTTATCTGTCATTGCGGGAACAACCGTCATCCTGATCCTCGCGGCAAATACTGCCTTTGCAGGTTTCCCGCGCCTGAGCGCCATGCTCGCGCAGGACGGATTCATGCCGCGCCAATTAACCTATCGCGGCAGCCGCCTTGTGTATTCTTACGGCATTGTTTCCCTTGGTGCTGTTGCGTCCCTTCTGATCATTGTTTTTCAAGCCAGCGTCACACAGCTGATTCCGTTATATGCGATTGGCGTATTCCTTTCCTTCACGCTTGCGCAATCGGGCATGGCGCGCCGCTGGCGGCGTTCGGGCAAAATGGATCTGAATCAACAACCCGCTGAATATCCGCATGATTTGCATTATGAAAAAGGGTGGTTCATCAAAATGGTAAGCAATGGTTTTGGCGCGATCTGCACGGGCATCGTGATGTGCGTGTTCGCCATTACGAAATTCAGGGACGGCGCATGGATCGTATTGCTCCTCACCCCGGTATTGATCGGAATGTTTCTCTGGATCCAGCGTCATTACTCGGGGCTTGCAAGCAGTCTCTCGCTTGAGCATTATGGAGAGCCGCCGCCATATCAGGGGCGTCATCGTGTCATCGTCGCTGTCAGCAACATCCATCAGGGAACGCTTGCCGCGCTTCGTTACGCGCGCACGTTGTCGGATGACGTAACAGCAGTCCATATATTGTTGGAACCAGCCGACACAGAAAAGGTTCGCAGGAAATGGGAAACTTGGGGACGCGGCACGCGTCTCGTTATAGTGGATTCCCCCTACCGCCTCTTTCTGGAACCGTTGCTGGGCTACATCAAGGAGATTTTATCAAGCCGACAACCCAACGAGACCATCACCATCGTGGTCCCGCATTTTGTTCCTGAGAAGCGGATCTACAATGCCCTCCACATGCAGACCGCGGAAATGCTGCGCCGCGAACTGCTTGCAACTCCCGGCGTGGTCATCACCGAAGTGCCTTATCAAGTTGAGTAATTCTTCCTCTCAGGATCATAAGGAGCAAGGCTATGAATTTTATTGTGCTTGGATGCGGCCGCGTCGGCGCGGAACTTTGTTACCGCCTTGCCAAAAGTGGCCATCAGGTTGTCGTAGTAGATAGCAACAGGCAGGCTTTCAACCGCTTGCATCCCGATTTTCGCGGGCGCACCCTGGAAGGCGAAGGGCTGGCTGAGAGTGTACTCGAACGCGCAGGCATCCGAGAGGCAGATGGGCTGGCGGCGGTCACAAATTCGGATACCCTGAATGCAGTTGCGGCTCATATCGCGCGCACTTTCTACGATGTGCCAAATGTAGTTGCCCGAAATTACGATCCAAATCTACGTCCTATCATTGAGGCATTCGGTTTGCAGACTGTCGGCTCCACCTATTGGGGCGCGCAACGCGTGGAAGAATTGTTGATGAATCCATTTCAGAAAGTAGTCTACTCCCCTGGCAATGGGGAAGTGGAGGTCTATGAAGTGCTCATTCCAGAAGAATGGAACAACCGTACATTAGGTGAATTGCTGAATCAACTCAAAGGGTGTTACCCGGTCGCTTTATCGAGGGCAGGTCGTGCGTTCCTGCCTGAAGCAGATACAATGTTGCATGAAGGCGATTTACTTAATGTCAGCTCCACATTCGAGGGCATGGGAGCGCTGACTGCACGGCTTTCCAAAAAGGCGGAGGCATAATATGTTTGTTTTGATTGCCGGTGGTGGGCGCACAGGGGCGCGTCTTGCCAATTTATTGATTAACCAAAATTATAAAGTTCGTCTCGTTGAAAATCGACGCGAATTGCTGGGTCGTTTGCATCAGGAACTTCCCACCGAAGTGATCTATGAGGGCAACCCGGTTGACCCCAGTGTTTTGACTGCTGCCGGGATCAATGATGTTCATGCTGTGGCGGCAGTGACCGCCGAAGATGCCACAAATCTGGCACTCTGCTTTCTTGCCAAGACCATATTCGATGTGCCGCGCACGATTGCGCGTGTGAACAACCCGAACAATGCCTGGCTATTCAATGAAAAATTCCATGTGGATGTGGCACTCAACGCAGCAGATGTGTTTGCTCATCTGATCGAAGAAGAGATGTCTCTGGGCGATATGATGACTTTGTTCAAGATCCGCCGCGGGAGATACTCAGTTGTGGAAGAAAAGGTGCCGGAAGGTGCGAAAGCCATCGGGATTCAACTTAAGGATTTGGACCTGGCTGAGCATTGTGTGATCGCCGCAATTATCCGCGACGGAGTTATGACTCTGCCGCGTGGGGACAGCACCTTGCAGGAAAATGATGAGATTATTGCAGTTGCCAGCCCGGAGGGGGCGAAAAATCTGGCTGAACTGCTGGCTGATCCCATATATCCAGTTCGAAACGGAAAGAAGAAATTGGAGTAGTAGAAGCCAACGAATTGGAAACAGACAAAGGCTGAGCGTGAACCGGTTGCGAATCCAAATTGACCGAATCGAAACCCCTACGGTATAATATTGTGCCAGTCTGTACAAATCTGACTGCTATTACATCAAAACTGCGCAAATATCTAAACTAGAATTTTGATTGCAATTTGGCAATGAACAAGATTACGTTTAGGGATTAATACGGAAGCAGTATTTTTTGAAGTGAGGCATAAGTAATGACAAAACGTACGTATCAACCGAAGATTCGCCGCCGCGTGCGCATGCATGGTTTCCGCAAGCGCATGGCTACGGCTGATGGGCGCGCGGTTCTCAAACGCCGCCGTCTGCGCGGGCGTCATAAACTGACGACGACTGCCAACAAGCATGTTAAGAAAGTCCGCTGGTAAGCGGAAACTCAATTCGAGCGTGTTCGAGAGTACGGGTGCAGAGAAAGTTTCGCCTGACCCGATCCGAAGACTTCAAGCGGGTGCGGCGTTCCGGTAAATCCTATGCCCACCCGCTTGTTGTGTTGATTGTCCAGACTCATGATCAGCCGCGTGCTCGTACGCGAGTTGGTGTCGCGGCGGGGCGAACAGTGGGAACAGCCGTTTATCGGAACCGGGCCAAACGACTCCTGCGCGAAGCGATGCGGACTCTCATCCCAAACATCGCCTCAGGCCTGGACTTGATCCTGATCGCCCGCCCCGGGCTTGTATCCGCCACTTTAGAGGAAACACGCCGCGCTCTGTTCAATCTTCTACAACGCGCCCAGATTTTTATTCCCACGCATGAATCCTGAATTTCACTTGCATGATTATTCGAATGAGCCGCGTCTGCGCGATTTGCCGCGTTTGATCGGCAACTGGCCGCGCATCGCTGTGCTTTCGCTGATTCGTCTTTATCAAATGACCATCTCACGCGGCCTTCCTGAAAATACCTGCCGTTTTTATCCATCCTGTTCGCATTATGGATACCAGGCAGTTTATAAGTATGGCGCGTTCAAAGGATCTCTGATGGCTGGCTGGCGCGTGCTGAGATGCAACCCGTTCAATCCCGGTGGTTACGACCCCGTTCCATAGGAGCAATACTTTTCGATGAGAAGGAAACTTGTTTTTGTAAGCATTATGTTATTCGCCGCTGTCATCCTAAGCGGATGTGTGGGCGCGGTAAATTGGCCCAGCCTGGCTGCCGATGAGCAGACCGCCTACCTTGCAAATGGTCAGTTCGTTTATGCACTCAACTCAAGCGATGGCACGGAACGCTGGCACTATCCACTGCAAGCCGATTCCAAACTGACTTTCTATTCGACACCTGTTGTAACACAAGAAGGCTTGGTCATTATCGGTAGTTCAGGCATAAACCATAGTTTGATTGCGGTTAATCCTCAAAAATTTCCTGATACCCTGCCTGCACCCGTCGGTGGAGTCCAACGGTTTTTTTGCAGCATCGGTCTGGCAATCTGCCCACAACCGCTTGAGGTTGAAGAGTGGATTTTCTCTGAAGCGAAGGATAGTTGGGTGGCTGGACCGCTGGCTTTGGACGGCAAACTCTTCGCTCCCAATGCAGATGGCAACTTGTATGTGCTTGATCTGAAAGACGGACGTCTCTTGGAAAAAATTACGCTGGATGGCGACTCAAACCGGCCCAACCGCCTTTGGGCACAACCAACCACCGATGGCGAACGTGTCTTCGTTACATCTCTGGATCACAGTGTTTATGCCATCGACATTGAAACCCACAAAATCATTTGGCATGAAGGTCTTGGCGGCGCGATCCCAGGCGGCGTTATCCTTGCCTCTGATGGCATGTTGTATGCCGGCTCACTTTCAAAACAATTGGAAAGATTCGACCCTGCCACCGGCGCGCATGAGCCTGTGCTGGATACCAAAGGCTGGATATGGGGAACCCCGGTTGCGGAAGGCGATAACTTGTATTTCAGCGATGTGGATGGATACTTCTACTCGTACAATACAAAAGAACAGAAACTAAATTGGGAGCCCGTACAACCGGATAGCGCGATTACAGCCAGCCCTCTGGCACAATCTGATAACGTTTTGCTTGCCACCGAATCGGGCAATGTCTATGCCGTTGATAATACAGGCAAAGTCGTCCTCTGGTATGATGAACCCAGAGAAGGCAAGGCGTACACCACCCCGGTATCTTCAGACGGACACGTTCTTATTGCATACCTTGAATCAGATTATTTTCTCCTCGCCCTGAACGAAGAAGGTCGTCAGGCGTGGACGTTCCCCTCACAGTAGTAATGAGGTTTTATGAAGAATACAACAAATAAAACACAAACACAGGTGAAACAACCTGAATTGCCCCAGGGCTTATCGCGTGAATCGCTGAAAACTGTGGCGGTTATTGGCATTCTGGTGCTTGCTTTTCTACGCTGGAATGATGTGATTGCAATTCTGATCAATGCGATGATATTCATCTATAGCCTGGTTGGGCAGAACTTCGGTATTGCACTGATCCTGTTCACCATATTGATTCGCGTGATCACCTGGCCGCTAAATGCCCAACAGATGAAGGGAGCGGCTGCCATGCAGGAATTGCAGAATGACAAGGAATGGCAAGCTATTCAGAAGAAATATGCAAAAGACCGCGAGAAACTCGCGCAGGAGCAAATGCGTATCTATCGAGAGAGAGGCATTAATCCATTTGGCTCCTGCCTGCCCACACTGGTGCAATTCCCTATCCTGTTTGCGCTCATTCCAAGCATCACGTATGCAATTGGCTCCACCCCCTTGAGCATTCTCAATCTTTCGCGAAGCGTATATTCATTCCAGGACGTGGCCGCTCTTGTGCCGCTAAACAGCAAGTTCTTATGGATGGATTTAGGCCTGCCTGAAAGGACACTATTATTCGGGCTGAGTATTCCCATCCTTGCACTGACCGTGGCACTCACCACATACATTCAGACCAAACTTACCATGCCGCCATCTGCCAACCCTAACGACCAGGCTGCAGCAACAGGAAAAATGATGAGTATTTACATGCCCATCATGCTTTATTTCTTCTCTGTCAACTATGCATCCGGGCTTTCGGTGTACTTCGTGATCAGCAACATCCTTAGTATCATTCAATATGCCATGATGGGTAAGGTCAATTGGCGCAATCTTTTACCTGGCGGGCAGAAAAAGTAATATAAGGAAGAGGGTATGAACGAGAAAACCACACTTGAGATCATTGCTCCTACTGTTGAAGAGGCTATCGCGCAGGGTCTTGCGCAGTTGGGTCTCACAGCAGATGCCGTAAGCGTTGAAGTGCTGGATGCGGGCAACAAAGGTTTCTTTGGATTAGGGAGGCATCAGGTGCGCGTCCGTTTGACGGTGAATCCACCGGGAGGCGCGGATGTTATTCAAACGGATTCAGTCCCCGCATCCATGCCTGGGGCGAAACCCTCCGATCACGGCTATGCCAGTCAGGGCAAGCCTGCTCCCGCTATATCATCCACTGTCCCCAAGGATTCCGAATCCCAGCTCGAGCACGACCCGCTGCTTGAGCGTACCGAGTCGGTCATCTCCAAAATGCTTCATCTCCTCAATCTCGAAGCACAAGTCTCTGCGCATTATGGGTCAGCCGAACGCGATGGACGACGCAATATCAACGTGGATATTCGCGGCAATGACCTGGGCGTGCTGATCGGGCGCCGTTCTGAAACCCTGGGCGCATTTCAATATGTTGCGTCGCTGATTGTCGGAAAGGATACGCAACAGTTCGTGCAGCTCACCGTGGATGTGGAGGGATATCGCGAGCGCCGCGAGAAGCAATTGATACAGATGGCAAAGCGCATGGCAGATCAGGTCGCCAAAAGCGGGCGCCGCCAGACGCTGGAACCAATGCCATCCGGTGAACGACGGATCATTCACATCGCCTTGCGTGATCACCCTGATGTAAAAACCGAAAGCACTGGTGATGATCCCTATCGCAAGGTAACGATCATTCCAAAAAACGGATGATTTTGTGGGGCGGATTGTGCGAAGCAGTCCGCCCCTTTTCTTTCCTCTTTCTTCTTTCATTGATCTCCGCGAAAGAAGAAAGAGGAAAAGCGTTTTAAACGGCTTCGTAAATCGTCTCACGGTATAATTCATTCATGCTAAATCTGGTTTCATTGGAGCCAGTGGATTATCTCGTGATGGGTCATGTCGCACATGATCTGACTCCAACCGGTCCACGTTTGGGGGGAACAGTTGCGTACGCAGCATTGACCGCGCGCGCGCTGGGTATGCGTGTGGGTGTAGTGACCGCTGCGGGACCCGAAACCTCTCTTGAGCCTTTGAACGAAATTCCTGTTATTTCTCTTCCATCTCCACAAAGTACAACATTTGAAAATATCTATACCGAGCATGGACGTGTGCAATATCTGCGCGCGCAAGCCACGAGAATTGATTTCAATAACGTACCTAAGTCCTGGAGAAGTGCCTCGATCATTCATCTCGGTCCGATCGCCAACGAGATCAAACCGACTTCGCCAAAAGGGTTTTCGCCAAGCCTGCTGGGGATTACCCCTCAAGGCTGGATGCGTACATGGAATGCTGAAGGACGCGTTTCACCCAGTGAATGGACAGATAATGAAGCCGCACTTGCGCAGGCTGGCGCAGTTGTGATCAGCCGCGAAGATGTGGGTGGGAACGATGAAGTGATTGAACATATTGCGCATCAAACGAGCGTGCTGGCGGTAACTGAAGGAGCAGCAGGCGCTGTTCTATACTGGCACGGTGACCGCCGTCGCTTTCGCGCGCCCGAAGCCCAGGAGATTGATGCGACAGGTGCAGGAGATGTCTTCGCAGCAGCATTTTTCGTTCGTCTATTCACTACGCGCGACCCGTGGGAGGCAACGCGTTTCGCGACTCTCATTGCCTCACGTTCGGTGACGCGCCTCGGCTTGGAAGGAATACCCACATCTCAAGAGATTGAAGAGTGCATGATGGAAATCCTGCACTAGCTAGAGGAGAAGAAATGCAAAATCAAAGCCCGTCCTTATTTCGTGTGATTTCCACTGATTATTCATCGTACCTGTCTGTTTTGTTTCCAATTGTTTTTGGGGGCTTTGCCGTATATTTCTTTTTTATTGGGAATGATGCACTACAGCTATTTTCGCTTCTTGCGATTGGTGCGATTGTTATTGGTGGGCCACTTTTGTTCCAGCGATATCGAACCATCTCATCCGTGTTTACAAATGGGACACCAACACAGGCTGTTATAACCTCCATTGGCTTCTTTCGCGGGCGGGGTCGCGTTGAATATTCTTATACCTTTCGAGGAGAGAAACACACGAGCAGCAATGCGATCAATAGAAACAGCCGCACAAGAAATCTAAGGGTTGGGCAGACAGTGAAAGTTTTTGTAGACCCCGATAACCATAAACAGGCTTTCATTCGGGAAATTTACATGTAATGATGGAAGGCACTCGGTGACCTGCATTTATACGCTCGTCAATCAAAAGGGCGGAGTGGGAAAGACGACCACCGCCATCAATCTTGGCGCGTATCTTGCTCAATTGGGTCAGCGCGTTCTGATCGTTGACCTTGACCCGCAGGCAAACGCAACATCCTGCCTCGGCGTGGATAAACGCGCAGTGCAGACAGGCACTTACGAAGCGCTGCTCGACGGCGACTTATCTGCTTCCTCCATCCTCTTCAATGAACGCCTTAATCTCGCGCTTCTGCCATCATCCCCATCACTGGCAGGTGCTGAAGTTGAACTGGTCGACGAAACAAGCCGCGAGTTCCGACTCAAGAATACGCTTTCATCCCTTAATGGCAAATATGATTACATCCTGATTGACTGCCCGCCTTCACTTGGACTTTTGACTGTCAACGGCCTCGTCGCCGCGCGGGATGGGGTGCTTGTTCCCGTTCAATGTGAGTATCTCGCGCTGGAAGGATTGGGACAATTAACTCAAACGATCCAGCGAGTCCAGTCTGCGCTCTTTCCGGGCTTACGCGTGCGCGGTGTTATCCTGACGATGTTCGACCCACGCACCAGACTCTCTGCAGATGTGGTAAGAGAAGTCAACAACCATTTTCCAGGGCAGGTCTTCAAGAGCATTGTGCCGCGCAGTATCCGTTTGGCAGAGGCGCCTTCCTATGGACTTCCCATCTCTGCTTACGCGCCAGTTTCTGTAGGTGCTCAAGCCTATCAGTCACTCGCAAAAGAATTACTTAAAGGCGACGAAAGATGATTTGTTGTGAACTATAAGGAGAATACATGCCCCCACGCTCCGGCCTCGGCAAAGGATTAGATGCCCTTATCCCCCCTGGTAAAACAACATCATCGGGAGAAGGTGGCGGCGTCACACAAGTTGCCATTGACCTGATCCAGCGCAACCCGCGCCAGCCGCGCGAAAAATTTGATATAGAGGAGTTGGAGAATCTGGCCACCTCCATACGCGAGCATGGGGTTATCCAGCCAATAATTGTTTCACCCGGCAAAAACGGAATATATGTCCTCATTGCAGGTGAACGCCGTCTGCAAGCCTCGCGTAAGGCAGGATTAAGAACTGTCCCCGTAGTGATTCGTCATGCCACTGACCAGCAATTACTTGAACTTGCATTGGTCGAAAACGTCCAGCGCGCCGATTTGAACGCGATTGAAGAAGCTGAAGCCTATCAACATCTGGAAAAGGAATTCAAACTTTCACATGAGGCGATCGCAGCACGTGTAGGGAAAAACCGTTCTACAATCACCAACACCATTCGGCTGCTTGAGGCATCCGCAGCAGTTAAACAGGCGCTGGTAAACGGACAGATCACTGGCGGTCACGCACGCGCCATGCTGAAATTATCTGCAAAAGCACAGGAGGAGTTGTTAAATAAAATCATCACTCTTGATCTGAGCGTACGCACCACAGAAATGCTGTCAAGAAAATATTCGGGACAGAAGCCGGTGTCCAAGAAAAAGATAAGCAGAAGCGCGAATGTGAACGATCTCGAACGCCGTCTGCAATCCAGCCTGGGAACCAGAGTCGCGCTCAAGCACGGCAAAAAAGGCGGGACAGTCACCATCTATTATTATTCCGATGAGGAATTGGATTCTTTGCTGGAAAAATTGACATGATGTCACAAGATCTGAAAATATGGAATAATTCGTAATGTGCCATATTGCAAGGCCTAAAGAAGTCCTGCCACATCTTGATGACAAAAGTGGAAACCATGTATATTAGCATGAGACCGAAGATGGCATTCCATGAGGAGCGCCGAAAGATCACGGTCATTTCTCTGGCAGCAAAAAGCACTACAAGAGGGGGTAAGAAAGAGCCAAAGCCGTGCAGTTTCGGCCGCCGTCCTACCAAAGAAAGCCAACCCTAGAAGAATAAGAGCCAGAAGGTTCACAACTGCGAAGAAGATGACTTGAATTATGGTATCTGCCTACTGAGGCAAAGGTGACAGGCAAAAGAAGGCAGTTCGATGCTCACATTGATCCCCACGTTAGTAAGAAAAGCCGATATTATTTATCTCAGCGCGTCTTCGATGACTTGTCGAATGGAGGCGGTGTCAAGTTCTTTTTTATCCAAAAATGCGATTGCGCCAGCAGATAATGCACGCCGCCGAAATTCACGATCAGGGTAGGCGCTGATGAGCACTATGCGAGTGAGTGGGGAAACGGTTCGCAATCGGCTTGCACATTGGATCCCATCTTCATCTTCCAAAACTACATCAATCAGTCCGAGTTGAGGTTGGGTTTTTTCGCCAAGCAGAAGTGCCTCCATAGAATTCTCCGCTTCGAAAATCGCTGAAGCCGGGTAAATCTTGCCGATCAGGCGGCAAAGTTGCTGGCGATAACGCGCATTGTCATCTACCACCAAAACAGTTAAGTCCTGCCCGCTTTGGGAAGTTCCCGTCTCAACCATTTCCTGTCCGCTTAAGGCGAGCAACTCAGGATGACTCAACGCATAGTTCAGCGCTTTGAGCCTGCTATCCACACCCAGCACACGGTACAAAGCCGTTAGATGGTTTTCCACTGTCTTGATGCTTAGGTCCAACGCCAATGCAATATTTCGATTATCGGTGCCTTGGGTAAGAAGCCTGAGCAATTCACGTTGTCGCCGGGTGAGCCAGGGGGTATTGGGTTGTGCAATCGGTGAGCGGCGGCTGGTGAGGATTCCAATCAGACTTCCAGAGATCCAGCGGTCTCCATTCAGGATCCTTTGTGCAGCCAGTTGAAGATCGGCGAGGGGTTGATCTTTCAGATGATAGCCATCCACTCCAGCATTAAGTAATCCCACCACATAGGTCTCATCATGATAAGCGCTGACGATCAGAATTTTCAAATTGGGATATTTAGCCTTGATCTGGTGCACTGCTGAAATTGGCTCGAACTCAGGCATACTGGCATCCAGAACGAGGAGGTCTGGGTTGACACGAACCAGCATGTCCATGAGTTCACGACCATTCCCGGCCTCGCCCGCAATTTCAAGATTCGGTAAACCTTCCAGGGCATTTCGTAACCCGGCACGCACCACGGTGTGATCATCTGCCAGCACTACTCTTACTGATTGCATGAGGCTATTATGCCGCAAGTACCATCAACTGGCTAGTGGTGTGTTGGCTAAGTAATGCACGGAAATCCTTGCTGGATTTGGCGGAACGGAGTAGGGTTGGTCATCTGTTGAAAACAGGAGATCAACCAT